>DBQR01000041.1 GCA_002305335.1 Clostridiales bacterium UBA1389 | reverse complement strand
GCCATGAAGGCTGCCGCCAACGAATCCTTCGGCTACAACGAGGACGAAATCGTTTCCTCCGACGTTATCGGCATGACCTACGGTTCTCTGTTCGACGCCACCCAGACTTTAGTGCTTAAGATTGACGACGACACCTATCAGGTTCAGGTGGTTTCGTGGTACGACAACGAAAACTCCTACACCAGCCAGATGATAAGGACAATCAAGTACTTCTCGGAACTTAAATAAGCTAAATAATAAGAATTCCGTCGGCAAAATGCCGACGGATTTTTTTATCCCGGAGTTTTACATTGAATACAATCCCCCCCGTCACAACTTCGCTGTGACACCTCCCTTTGCACAAGGGAGGCTGATTTTGAGATTTACCTTTCCGCTTCTGCATTGAAGTACATAAACGTATTTAACGTTTACGGTGAAACCTTTAATAAATGCGCCCCCCAAGGGAGAGCAAGTGTATTAGCCCGGGGTGACAAGCCCCGTAGGGGCGCAGGAGCCCCGGGTAAGATATCCTCAAAAAAACACGACCCGGAGGGGAGCGGGTATCAGGGAAATATTCGGTATCTCAAAAAATGCAGATTTTTAGACCCTTTTGTTTTATCCGTAACGAAATGCGGATATCATATTTTACTGATTCCCGTAAGTAAAGCACTACCCCTCATCCGTCAGCCTGCGGCTGACACCTTCCCCGAAAGTCGGAAGGCCTTTTTATCTTCATCCTCTTATATTGCGTTGTATAAAATAATTATATATTTATTTAGAAGACGTCTTATTTAATAAAAAAAACACTTGCCTTTACGCAAGTGCTTTGTTTCTCTCAGCTATTGCCGTTTTCCCCTTCCCCACGGGTCACCGAGTAGGTACGGGTGAACACGTACAAGGCAAGGACGATATCCACCGCCGAAAAGAGGATATACCTGTCAATGGCGGGGTTCTTGATTGTTATGAAAAGATTGGGCACCGCATAAAGGAGCATGGTGAAAATGCAGAGATAACCGGTGGTGAGGTATATCCGCATTGAGGTGGCGCCGAAGACGGTTTTGCCCTCATACACCATAAACAGCATAAGCAGCAGCAGGCTTATAATATGGAAAGCGACCGCGGAATTTTCCGGATGGCTGTTCTGCTCCACAAAATCCACCAGCAGCCGCACTATGGCATACAGGGCGGGGATTAAGCGCATAAAGGGGATAACAGACTTTTTAATACCGTTTTTGGCAAGGGCAAGATACAAAAACATAGCCGATGCCAGTATCATCATTATGCTTATAATGAATTTGCCGGTTTTCATGTTATCTGCGGTAAGATACAGATAGGAATAATACAACCCCGTTGACATTAGCATGAATCCGCACAATGCGGAGGAAAACACCACCGGGGAGGTTTCCATGTCAATGAATCTGTTGGCTTTCTTGCCGATTATAAAGGCAAGGGCGCCGAAAGCAAGGGCAAAGCAGGCGGTAAACACCACGAAACCCACGGTTTCGCTGTTTTTGGCAATAAAGTAGCCGCCTGCGTTGTCGATTTCAATATTCTTTTCCACTACGCCGATACGGATGATTGAAACGAGCAGCGATACTATAAGCACCGCCAAAGACGAAATTTTATATATGCTCCAGTTGCGATTCATAAAAAACCCAAGCCTTTCGCCAAATTCCGTGCAGTATGCCACACAGGCATAAAATCACAGCTTTTGACAAACTGTGTCCTTAGGCTATATTATACAACCTTAAGGTTTAATTGTAAATTGAGTTGAATAAAATTTCCACATTGTTCAAATTTTGTTGAAATTCACCCTTGCTCTGACTTAACCTTTTTTGCCTGTTTTATCTTATACATCTCCCTGTCGGCGGCGTCAAGGAAGGATTTGACGTCGTCGCTCTTTTTGAAGAGAGAATAACCTATGCTTGCTTCAAGCTTGAATTTCAGAACCTTTGACCGGTTCACTTCAGCGAAGTTATTTTGTATTTTGGCAATCAAAGCTTCTATTTCTTCAATGCTTTCCCTTTCGCCTACGATAATGAATTCGTCCCCTCCCATCCGGGCTAAAAAGTCAAAGTCCCGGTTGCAGGATTTACGCAATACCTTCCCTGCCACCTCTAAAGCCTCGTCGCCGGAGATATGCCCGTAAAGGTCGTTTATCGTTTTGAATCCGTCAAGGTCAAGCATTACGGCAAACAGCAACGTGTCCCCCTGCCATGACCTTAACCGCCGTTCAAGGTAGATGTCCAGCCGGGGACGGTTGTTCAGTTTTGTCAGGTAATCGGTGGAAATAAGACCGTTCTGAAGATTCAGGTAAACATATCCGCAGGCTACAGCGGAGGTTATCCATATTAGGGAAATGCCGTAAAATAAAATCTGTAAAAGCGTGGCACCTATAATAAGCAACAGGAAAAACATAATGGGAAAATCTATGTACTTGGTTTTGCTCCATCCGTTTTTGATTATATCCCTTGCCACGATAAACACCGCACCCAAAAGATAAACAAAGGAGATGACAACCATAACGACAAACAGCTTTCCCCTGGAATACACGTTATCCCTGCTGACGGTGAAAAACCAGCCGTTAAACAGGCTCATAACCGATAAAACAATACTGATTATCCCGGGTATGGAATAATAGCGCATACGCTTTATCAGGGCAGGCTTGTTTTCGAATACCTTGCTGTCGGTATAGATAAGGCAAAAGAAGCACATAACGGGGTTTAATATATAATACACCGTGGATACGGCAAGGTTTATTATCCGCAGTGTGTCGCCGGGCTGTTTGTCAATCAGCCACATGGCGGCGTCAAAGGTAAGTATGGCAAGGTTCGTTATCATAAGCAGATTGAAAATCTGCTGGCCGAAAGGTTGTATCGAAAACTTTCTGGTATTCTTGTTTAATATCATAAAGAGCAGAAATACTCCGCCGACAGCATTCACTTCCGCATATAAAATGCCGAGCAAACCTACCCCCCCTTAGATTATAATTAACACCATTATATAATATTTTTTTACATAATCAAGGGGGCTTTTGTTTATTTCTTTCAAAAATTACAGTTTTTTTCTATATTTTTTTTATAAAAGTACAAATTTATTCTTTTTATAATCGATTAATCCCTCTTTTTTCAGTTTGGACAGCTCCGCCGACATGGCCGTACGCTCCACGAAGATATAATCCGCCAGCTCCTGCCGGTTGAAGGGGATGACAAATTCCCGGCTGCCCGCTTTTTTGGATTCATTGGAAAGGAAGGTCAACAGCTTTTCCCGGGTGGTGCGTTTGGATATTACCTCGAATTTTTCGATAAGCTTTATGTTCTTTTCCGCAGTAATTTTTATAAGATTCTGAATAAGCCGGTTGTGGAAGACGCATCCCCTGACGCAGGTGGAGGCAAAGCGGGAGGAATCCAGAAAAAGCAGTTGACTTTGGGTAGCGGTAACCACGCTTACCGGAAGGCTGATACCGGCAAAGGCAAAGGCTTCGGTAAATAAATTGCCACTTTCCACCTTCGATAAAATGGAACGGTTGCCGTAGTAGTCGTTATGAACGATGGAAACCTGCCCCGACAGGACGATTCCGAACTGTTTTACGCATTCCCCGGCGGAAAACACCGCGCGGTCCTTTTCGAAGTTCATTATCTTTGCATTAAGGCAGCCGAACAGTATATCCAGATCCTCCTGGCTTATTCCCTCAAACAAAGGGATATTCCCGTATTTTTCAAAATATTTTTTCATAATTCCTCCGTTTTGTTGGAATTCCAACATACATTCCGACTTCAGTATAGTAGAATGGTTTTGCAAAGTCAAGCAGAATAAAAATATTCAATGCGAGGTGAATGTAATGTTAAGGAAAATAATACAAATCGACCAGGATAAATGCAACGGCTGCGGCCTGTGCGTCACGGCCTGCCACGAGGGAGCGATAGGTCTTGTGGAGGGCAAGGCAAGGCTTATGCGGGAGGATTACTGCGACGGTCTCGGCGACTGTCTCCCCGCCTGTCCCACCGGGGCGATAACCTTTGTGGAAAGGGAAGCAAAGCTCTATAACGAAAAAGCCGTCCTTGAAAGCAAGGCAAAAGCAAGCAAGCCTCTTCCCTGCGGCTGCCCGGGAACCAATCTGAAAACCTTCAACCGGGAAAACCGGACGGAAAAAAGCGAAAGCAGGGAAACCGAAACTGTAAGCCGGCTTAACCAGTGGCCGGTTCAGATTAAGCTGGTGCCGGTGAACGCCCCCTATTTCGACAATGCGTCGCTGCTTATAGCCGCCGACTGCACCGCTTACGCCTACGGCAGCTTCCACGATAAGTTCATGAAAAACAAGATAACCCTTATCGGCTGTCCCAAGCTGGACGAGGGGGATTACAGTGAAAAGCTTACGGCGATTCTTAAAAATAACAATATAAAAAACGTGACGGTTGTAAGGATGGAAGTCCCCTGCTGCGGCGGCATTGTGAATGCGGTGGTAAAAGCCCTTCAGAATTCCGGCAAATTCATCCCCTGGCAGGTTGTCACCATATCCACCGACGGCAATATCATTGAATAAACAAGGAGGAAAGTAAGATGAAAAAGTACAGGTGTATTCCCTGCGGCTATGTTTACGACCCCGAAATCGGCGATCCCGACGGGGGAATTGCCCCCGGCACACTTTTTGAGGACATCCCCGACGACTGGCAGTGCCCCATTTGCTTTGTGGGGAAAGACGACTTTGAACCGGTTGAGGATTAGGAGGAATTTGATATGAGCATGTTTTGTTTTCAGTGTCAGGAAACCGCCGGAGGCAGGGGCTGCACAATACGGGGGGTTTGCGGAAAGGCCGAAACCACCGCAAAGCTCCAGGACCTGCTTATCTACACCCTTAAGGGTGTTTCGGATATCGTAGTCAAAGGCAAATTCGATGTTCCTTCCCTTAATGGCGTAAATTACGAACTTGTCAATTCCCTGTTTATGACCATAACCAACGCTAACTTTAACGACGAAGCTTTGGTAAAGCAGATTGTAAAAATGCTTGAAATACGGGACGGTCTGAAAAGGTCCGTGTCGGATGTCGATTTACACGACGCTGCCGTCTTTACCGTTGACGGAATGGAATCCATGCTGGAAAAGGCGTCCGCCGTGGGGGTTCTGTCCACAAGCGACGAGGATATCCGCTCCCTGAAGGAAATGATTACATACGGCCTGAAGGGAATGGCGGCCTATACCGAGCATGCGGCTAATATCGGGGAAACCGACAACGGAATTTTTGCCTTTATGTACCGGGCACTGGCGACACTCCTTGAGGAGAATGTAAGTGCCGACGAGCTGGTTAAGCTTACCCTTGAAACCGGGGAATACGGAGTAAAGGCCATGGCGCTTTTGGATAAAGCCAACACCGGGCGGTTCGGAAACCCCGAAATCACCCCGGTTAATATCGGTGTCAGGAACAACCCGGCGATTCTTATATCCGGTCATGACCTTACCGACCTGGAACAGCTTCTTGAGCAGACCAGGGGCACGGGAGTTGATGTCTATACCCACAGCGAAATGCTCCCCGCCCATTATTATCCCTTTTTCAAAAAGTATGACAATTTAGCGGGCAACTACGGCAACGCCTGGTGGAAACAGGTTGACGAATTTGTTTCCTTTAAGGGACCCGTTCTTTTCACCACAAACTGTATCGTACCCCCCAGAAGCGAGGAGGTAAAAAACAGGATTTTCACCACCGGCGCGGCGGGTTTCCCCGGCTGCAGGCACATTTCTGCCGGCAAAGACGGCAAAAAGGATTTTTCGGAAATTATCAACCTTGCAAAAACCCTTCCTTCCCCGGAGCAAATCGAAACGGGCACCGTCACCGGAGGTTTTGCCCACAATCAGGTTATGGCGCTGGCCGACAAGGTTGTGGGAGCGATAAAGGCGGGTAAAATAAGGAAGTTTTTCGTTATGGCGGGCTGTGACGGGCGGATGAGGTCACGGGAGTATTACACCGAATTTGCCAAAAAGCTGCCGTCCGACACGGTTATTCTCACCGCCGGCTGCGCCAAGTACCGTTACAACAAGCTGAATTTAGGGGATATCGACGGCATTCCCAGGGTACTCGACGCCGGCCAGTGTAACGATTCCTATTCCCTTGCGGTAATCGCTTTAAAACTGAAGGAGGCCTTCGGGCTGGAAGATGTAAACGACCTTCCTTTGGCGTTCAACATTGCCTGGTATGAGCAGAAGGCGGTTATAGTTTTGCTTTCCCTCTTGTATTTAGGATTTAAGAATATCCATTTGGGCCCCACCCTTCCGGGATTTTTGTCCCCCAATGTGGCAAAGGTGCTGGTTGAAAAGTTCGGCATAGCCGGTATAACCTCCGTCGAGGATGATCTGGATTTGTTTTTAGGTAATTAATTTATTTATTGATGTAATATTTTTCGCCGGTGTAAAACCCGGCGAAATTTTTATGGCGGTTGCTTTTTAGGTAGGAGGGGGGGTACTAAAAAAGCCTTCCGACTTTCGGGGAAGGAGTCAGCTGCAGGCTGACGGATGAGGGGTAGTGCCGTACATATGGAAATTAGTAAAATATGATATATGAATTTCGTTACGGATAAAAATCGTATCCCCATAAAATACTGTTTTTTGGGACACCGAATATTTCCCCAAACTTCGGGGGGCGCATTTATTAAAGGTTCCTCCGTAATTGTCAATTATATTTACCTAAATGCAGAGGCGGAAAGGTGAATCTCACCATGAGCCTCCCTTGTGCAAAGGGAGGTGGCGAGGTGTAACCGAGCCGGAGGGATTGTCACTCACCGGTGAAGCCGGCGGATTTCACCCACAGCGTCAGATGTGATTCCATTTCTCTGCTCATCAACGCACGTCGGTAATACCCCTCATCCACCGCTACCGCAGTCCCCCTTCCCCTTGAGGGGAAGGCGTTTTCACACCGCCTACCTGCTCTATATAAAGAACACCAAACCATTTTGTTATTGGTTTTATACTTCCTTCATGCAATAATTAGCCACCGCGTCGCGGAGGAATAGGGCACAGCCGGGGACGATTTTATCGAAATACTCGGTAAAGCGGCTGTCATCGATATACATTTGCGTCAAACCCATATGGGCTTCTTCGGAATACTCTTTCCAATAGAACATCAGCCATTTTTTATGAAGTTCCGCCGCCCTCAAGGCCTTTTCCCCGGCGGGATTTCCCTCCTCAAAGGCTTCCTTAAGGGTTTTATGAAATTCGGCGGTAAGCTTTTCGAATTCGGCATATTCCTCCGGAGTTTTGTTTAAAAGCCTTTTGTTGGATTCCTCAACCGCCTTATCACCGTACTTTTGCCTAATTTCGGTTCCGTATTTTTCCTCGTTTTCCTCCACTGTCTTTTTCAAAAAGCCGTTGAATTTTTCCCTGTCCTTCATTATTGTTTCTCCTTTCATTGCTTTTATGGTTTTTCGGGCGGTATCAATCAACTTGTCAAGCCTTTCCCTTTTTTCGACAAGGGATTTCAGATGCCCCTCCAATGCGGCTATACAATCGAAATTTTTTGAGTTGATTATTTTTCCGATTTCCTCAAGGGGCATTTCCATTTCCCTGTAAAACATTATAAGCTGAAGTCTGTCAACCTCATCTTTGCCGTAAATCCGGTAGCCGTTACTGTCAATTCGCAAGGGTTTCAGCAGGCCGCATTGATGGTAATAGCGAAGGGTGCGTCTTGTCACCCCCGCCAGTTTCGCCATTTGGTTTATGGTGTACTCCATTTTCATACCCCCCTGACGTTATTATAAACTATGACGTAACGTTAATGTCAATAGGGTTGTTAAAATATTTAAATTTTTTAGTGTAACAATTAGCCTCCCTTGTAAAAAGGGAGGCGGCGAGGTTAAACCGAGCCGGAGGGATTATCGCCCGCCGGCGTTTGCCTTGTAAATTTACTTTTTCTTCTCTTCCGGATGTGAAGCACTACCCCTCATCCGTCAGCCTGCGGCTGACACCTTCCCCGAAAGTCGGAAGGCTTTTCTATTTCATCCTATTGTAACCATGCTGTAGTGAAATTTATCATTCATGTAATGAATAAAGCGGGCGGATGATATCCGCCCATGCTGTTAAAATATAACGATATAATACGATAAATCGGCAAAATAAAATATCACAACCGATTACAACAGAAAATCATCCTTCTCCGCCATATTCAAAAACACTTCCGTAAGGCGGGGGTCGAACTGGGTGCCGGAGGATCTTTTGATTTCTTCAAGAGTTACCTGCTTGTAATCCTCTCTGACGGTTTTGTTACGCCGGTAAATCCGGTCAAAGGTTTCGGTAAGGGAGATTATCCTTGAAATCAAGGGTATCTGCTCTCCTTTTATACCCCGGGGATAGCCCTTTCCGTCCCATCTTTCGTGGTGGGAATACACATATTCCGCCACGTCAAGGGTTTCGTCAAACAGATTCAATATTCTGTACCCCACCACCGAATGCTGCTTGAATTTCTCCAGTTCCTCCTCGTCAATGGCATATTTTTCAAGCATATCCTTTTCAAGGACGATTTTTCCTATATCGTGAAGGTATGCCGCCCTTTTCAGCTTTATTATTTCGTCTTCGGGGAGGTTTAACTCCTTCCCCAGACGGGCGGCAAGGGCGCTTACGCTTTCGGAATGGTCCTTTTCCGGCACACTTCTTAAATGGAGGGTATGAATGATCGTATCCACAATATCCTTGTTGGTGGAGTTTCTGTGGAGGATTTTGTCCTTGTACATGGCGTTTTCGGCGTTCGCCATAGCCTCGTCAAGGGACTGGTCGGAGTTTTGCTTTGTGTCGACACCTAAGGAGATGGAGCATTTCACCGCCTCCATACGGGCATCCGCAAAACCCTGCTTGATGGCGTCTAAAATTTCCAAGGCAACATTATAGGGTGTTTTGGGCAACAGCAGCACGAATTCGTCCCCGCCGATGCGGGCTAACAGGTCCTTCGGCCGGCAGGCCTGCTTTAAAATATCGGAGGATTTCTTTATAAGCCTGTCCCCCGCCGAATGGCCGAACACATCGTTGGTAATTTTAAGCCCGTTTATATCGGCAAAAATCACCGAAAGGGGGAGGTTTTCGGGGATATCCACACTGTTCCGGTTGTCCTCAAAGCTCCGGCGGTTGAGAAGTCCCGTCAGGGTGTCGTAGCTGTACAGGTACTGGATTTCCGCCTCCCGCTGTTTACGTTGGGTTATATCCATGAAGGTTATCACCGCCCCCACCACCCTGCCGTTCTGAATCTGGGGGTAGGAGTGGTATTCCACGTCAAAGGAGGTTCCGTCGGCACGCCAGAACATATCCTCGTCGGAATGCACCCCTTCGCCTTTTTCAATGGCTTTGAGGATTGCGCATTCATGGAAATGGGATGTTGTCTGGTCTTTATTGGTATGATGGATTAAGTTGTGGACTTCCTTACCCAAAAGTTCCGACTGGTCTTTATAGCCTAATATTTCAACGCATTGCTTGTTGCAGAAGGTGCATTTCCCCTCCAAATCCATGCCGTAAATCCCTTCCGCCGCCGAATCGAGAATAAGCTGAAGGCGGTTTTTGTTTTCCTCAAGGGTTTTATTCGTGTTTTCCAGCTCAAGGGTGCGTTTCTTAACCGCATCTTCCAGACCGGTAACAAAGCTTTGGATTTCCTCCGCCATATTGTTGAATGAGGTGGTGAGAAGTCCGATTTCGTCGTTTCGCTTAACCTCCGCCCGGGCCGAAAGGTCGCCTTCCGCAAAGGATACGGTCTGGGAAAGAAGGGAGGATATGGGTTTCAACAGCTTTGAGGTAAGGATTATGTAAACTGCAAGGGAAAGGGCAAGGAAAACCCCCGTAAGAATCAGGGCGATGCTGAAGGATTTTAGGGCGGAGCCGAGAAGGTAGCTTTCGGGTATCGCAGAAATGACCACCCACTTAAGTCCCGTCATTTCTATTTCCTTAACGTTCATATACCAGTTGTCGTCTTTTCCCTCATAATAGAAGCCGGACTCATAATCTTCAAGATAATTTGCATAGGCAAGCTGCAAATCCCTGTTTTCAAGATTGTCCAAATCAGTCCGTATCCATTCGCCCTCCCGGTTCTGACGTAAAATCAGCGCTTTCTGGGAATGGGCGACAAGCTGTTTGTTTTCCTTTTCAAAAATTATAACATAGCCGTCGTACCGGCTGACGGTTTCGTTCAGATACAGCCCGATGTCGCTTATAAGCATCTGGGAACCCAGCACCCCGTTAAGGCTGCCGTCGCTGTTATAAACCGGGCAGGCATAGGAAATCGCCATTTCACCCAGGGTTTCATTTATATAGACGGGGGAAAAGGTGGGGTATTCTCTTTCAACGGCAGACTTATACCAAACCTGCAAACGGGGGTCCGACTTTTCCTCCTCATCGATTACCTCACCGGCGGAAAAATCCCTGTTCGTACTGTAATACCGGGTGTTCCCCCCGGTTTCCCCGTCGTTTCTCACGATTTCCACCAGTCCCGCATTATTCCGCCTCGCCCCGTACAGCCTGCCGTCGGCGGTGGCGTAGCATACGCTGTAAAGCTTATAATCGGCGGAATAAAGAATTCCGGCGAAAAATTTATCCCGGGTGTTTTCACCGGCAAAATCCACCGCCTGATTTTCGATAACGTTATGTATGCTTTCGTTAAACCGGGCAGGGGATTGCATATAGGAATCGATCTGCTTATAGATATGCTGGTTTACCTCCTCCGCTATGGTTCCTGTGGCTTTTTTTGCGGAGGAAATCCAGCCCGAAAACACAAAATAGCCTATTGTCCCGAAGGATATAAGCATAACCGCCATAAAAGCGGAAATTACAGCGGTTTTTATTGATATATGCCTTTTTACTTTTACTTTATTGTCATTATTCATTTTCCCGTATTACAGCCTTCCGGTATATCTCCTGTTTCGCAGAGCAGTTTTATAACCTGCTCTTCTTCAAGGGGTTTGCTTATATGATAGCCCTGGATTTTATCACACCCGCAGGAAATTAAAAATTCCTTCTGGACTTCGTTTTCCACCCCTTCGGCCACGGTACAGTGGCCTAATTTGTGCGCCATGGATATAATGTCGCTGGTTATCGCCCTTTCGGGACTGACCTTCAACAGCTTGTCTATAAAGTATTTGTCTATTTTAAGACAGTTTACGTTAAGTTCCCTCACCCGTGACAGGGAGGAATAACCAGTGCCGAAGTCGTCGATGGCTATCATTATCCCCACCTGTTTGAGCCGGCTTATGATTCTGTTTATCTTTTCGTAATCGCTGGCGAACACCGACTCGGTGATTTCGATGCCTATAGTCGTTGGGTCCACCTTCATTTCATCGATAAGTTCAAACAGCCGGTCGATGAAGTCGGGACGCAAAAGCTGTATGGCGGAAATATTGATGGAAACATGCACCGTTTTGCAGCCGGTTTCCTTCAGCCTGTGTAAAAAGCGGAAGGCTTCGGTAATTACCTTTTCACCTACGGGGACAATAAGCTTGGTTTTTTCGGCGACGGGGATAAACTCCAGCGGCGACAAATAGCCCAGTTTCCGGCTGTTCAGTCTCGCCAATGCCTCAAACCCGCAGATTTTATTAGTCTTAAGGTCAACAATGGGCTGATAAAGCAGGAATAACCCCTGGTCTTCCTCATTGCCGGCGATTTTTTCAAGCTCGGCTATTATCTGGTTTTCCCTGTCCACCGCAATTTCAAGGTTATCGTCATAAAAATATATGTTAAAATTCTTGTCATCACGGTTTATCGCCTTTTCGGATGCCACCAGCAGTCTGCGGAGCAGTTTGTTGGCGTCGGAATCGTCGCCGGTAATCTCCAGAATACCTATACCCCCGCTTATCCGGTCGGTGACGAACAGGTTTTCCAGGGTGCGGGCTACTTTCTCGGCGAAATCAAGGAGTTTTACCTTGTCGGAATAGCCGGTTAAATAAAACACAAAGCGGTTTTCATAGGTGTAATAGAGTTTCCGCTTGTCGCCGCAAAGACGGTTTAGGGTAACCGCCGCACTTTTCACCAGCGACTGGGTGTGCTGGAAACCGTAGTTTGCGGTTAACAGCTGGACAAGGCTTAGGTTTATTCCCACCAGCGCCCGCTTTGTCGCGGTATCGTTTTTATAAAGCCGGGCATCGGTCTTAAGGGCTTTTTCCAGGGAATCCCGGTTGAAAAGGCCGGTCCAGCGGTCGTGTTCGTTTATATAGCGGAGGTTGTTTTCGACGGCTTTGCGGTCGGAAATATCCAGAACAATGCCTTCGAGGGCTTCCACCCTTCCGTCTTCGGCATATATTCCCTGCCCCATTTCGATAACCCATTTCCGTTCGCCGGAAGCGGTGGTAATTTCGTATTCGTGCTTGAAGGGGAGCCGGTTTTCAAGAACATACTTCCATTCATTCCACAAGTCCTCCCGGTATTCGGGGGTAATAATGTCTTTGTAGGACACATCCCGGTTTTCGATAAGGCTTTCGGGGCGGTAGCCGGTTAAGTCATAGCAGCCGTCGGAAACAAACTGCATCGTCCACTCCCGGTCGTAATAGCACCGGTAGGCAAGGCCGGGGAGGTGGGACAAAAGCACCGACTGGCGGCGTTCCACTTCTTTCAGCATTCCCTCCGTCTCCTTACGGTCTGTAATATCGGTTATAAGGCAGAGGTGCTTGGATTCGGAATCGGTTATACCCGTCAGTCTTGATATGGTCATATTGACCCAGACCGTTTTACCGTCGGGCTTTATAAACCGCTTTTCAAGGGAATAGCCGTTGATTTCCCCGTTCCTGAATCTATTGAATTGCTTCAGGTCGGCTTCAAGGTCTTCCGGGTGGGTTATATCCGTCCATTTCAGATTCGCAAGGTCGGCGGAGGAACGCCCCATTATTTTTTCAAACATGGGGTTTATGTTGGAATGGCCGAAATCGGAACTGTAAATAAAACTTATATCCTTGACGATGGCAATGCCGATGGGGGCCTGTTCGAACACCCCCCGGTAAAGGGCTTCGTCATAGTCAAGATTTCGGCTTAATTCGATGTTAGCAACCTTAAGTACCCAGCCGTAAATAAGGGCGGAGGAAAGCACGAGAATACACAAGACAATGATTATATCGGGTATCATGTTCAGCCAGATTCCCGCAAACCAGCCGGAAACGGGATAATCCATGGCAAAGGCGGCTATAACTACCCCGGTATTTCTGTCATACACCGGCACCAGTACGCTAATCCATTCCCCCCATCTGTCCTTCCGGGGCGGGGTGATAACCGTAACCCCGTCTTTAAGGGGCTTGTAAAAAATGCCGGAGGTGTCCGAAAAAACCTCCCCCGGCGGGGAATAGCCTTCGGTTCCGGGGTCTTCGGAATCCACAAGGAAAATCAGATTTCCCTCTTTTACGGTATAAAGATAGGTAAAGCGGACAAGCTTTCTGGTGCTTTTCAAATCCGCAAGGCTGATTTTCAGAGTATTGTAATCATGGTTTTCAAGGTCGGCCTGATTTCCGGTAAGTTCGCTTATATGTTCGACAGGAAGCACGATAGTAAGGGATTCGGAAAGGGCGATTGCCTCTTTTTCCGCATTCCGGCCGTACCTGTCCCAGGAATAGCCTAAATACAAGGTTGCCAGCAGGATAACAACCGCCAAAAAAACTGCGGCTGTGTATAAAATCCGCTTGTCCTTAACGGTGTCAAACGCTTTTTTTATGGTGGATTGTTTTTTCTTTCGGTTATTCCTTTTTTCCTTAACAGTCATATGAACCCCTTTGGTCGGCGGATCAAAGACAAAGTTGTCTGCCTTCGGCTTGGTTTACATAATTATTTAATACAACTCATTATGCAAACTTAAGCGATTTTTTACCTGGTTTACAGGGATTAACTCTTCAGGTATTTCGGTTATTGCATTTTCTGTTAATTATCATAACAAATTTCTTGTTAAAAATCAACATATTGTGACAAAAAACCGCAAATATTCGGCATTTATATTATATAAACCCATAACGGTATTGATTATCAGGGGAAAATATTATATAATTAAATTGAAGTAATATTATTATGAGGTTTATCGAATGGATCTTCTGCTTTTATGCGTAATCATCTTTTTCAGCCGGATACTTGACGTGTCCTTAGGTACGGTAAGGACCATACTCACCGTACGGGGAAACCGCAGGGTGTCCGCCCTTATCGGCTTTGGCGAGGTTATGATTTGGTTTTTAGTGGTGCGGGAAGCGTTAAACACCGACGAAAAATCAATATTCATTGCCGTCGCTTTTGCGGGGGGATATGCTTCCGGCACTTTTATCGGGGGGCTTATCGCCAAAAAGCTCTTCCCTTCCAACCATCTGGTTCAGGTTATCACTTCCAGCCGGGACGGGGAGCTGTTAAAGGCAATAGGCGACGCCGGCTTTCCCATGACGGTGGCGGACGTGTACGGCCGGGACCATTTAGCCGAGAAATATCTTTTGTTCATTTACATCGACGGCAAGTATCTTGACAAGCTGAAGGGCATAATATTCGAAAAGGATAACAACGCCTTTATTTCGGTAAGTGAGGGAAAAGCCTCCTACAACGGTCAGATAGTGCCTGTGGAAAAGCGGAAATAAGTGTTTCAGGTTATTAATAGGGCAGCGGTATTAACCGCTGCCTTTCTTGATGAGAAAGAAAAGGAATGATAGAAAAAAGCCTTCCCCTTAAGGTGAAGGTGTCAGCCGCAGCTGACGGATGAAGGGTTGTGCCGTATATGCGGAAGAGAAGCGAAATGATATCCACCCTTGCGGGTGGGTGATATTGGTCATAAGGATTACAACATATCATTTATCTCTTCCGTTACCTTTTTGCGGGTGTTATAAACCCAGTCGGTGTCCAAATCAAGATTCAACGCTTTTGAAAAGGAATAATATAAGTTTATCTTCTGATAATACAGCTCGTAATCCCCAAGAGCATGGAAGGGGGGCGAAGGCTTAGAAAGGAAGGAATTTTTCATATTGAACACTTCATCGGCATAAATCAGAAACTGCTCCATTAAATCCTCGTTGTGAACATCAAAGGGCAGCTCCATAAGCCGCCACTGGACAGTATCGGGAATCTTAAAGGGCGACAGCTTATCTAAAATAAAAACAGCGTCCCGGTTGTCCCGTTTACGGTAGTAATCCATCACCTCGACGGAGGTTGACCAGACGGCAAGCTTTTCCTTAAGGGGGAGCATACCTATGTCAAGAATCGCCTCGCTGGGGCCCACCACGGCATAATCCAGATCCTCGTCGGGGACGTTTAGACCGTTTTCGATAACCAGCCAGTCATCGCCGGTGCTTCCCGCATAACCGGTGTCATAAATCCCCTTACGCCCCGCCCTTCCCGCAATCTGCTTGATTTCCTGGGGAGTGAGGGTACGGAACACATTGCCGTCAAACTTTTCAAGGGCGGTGAAAATTATTCTCCTGATGGGGAGATTAACCCCCATGCCTATGGCGTCCGTGGATATTAAAATTTTGCTTTCCCCCGAAAGAAAGGCGGAATACTGCAGCCGCCTTACCTCCGGCGGGAGGTCGCCGTATATGACGCTGTTTTTTATCCCCTTCATGGCAAAATGACGGGACAGGGCAAGGACATCCTTCCTTGAAAAGGCGATAAGGGCGTCCCCGGGCAGAATATCCCCCAGTTTGATTTTGTTATTTATAACCTCAAGGGGGGTGTTGCGGGTGTATTCCCGGTATTCATATTCGTCGCCGCAGTCGTTTATAATCTTTATAATATGCTCTTTGGCGTTGCTTGCGCCGCAGACATGGATTTCTCCTACCAGTAGCCCCAACACCGCCCTGGTCCAGGCGTGACCCCGGAAGTAATCCGACATAAGCTGGATTTCATCAATAACCGCCACGTCATAGGGTGTCCTTAAGTCGGCCTTTTCGACGGTGCAGCTTGTATGGCTTGCCCCCGGAACTATAATTTCCTCCTCACCGGTAAGGAGGTTGCAACCTACCCCTTCGCTGTTAAGCCGTTCAAAATTCTCAAGGGCTAATATCCTTAAGGGGGCAAGATAAATACCGTTCTTCGCCTGTTTAAGCCTTTGCAGGGCGTCATAGGTCTTACCCGTGTTGGTTTCCCCGAGATGAAGGTAAAACTTGCGTTTCATTTGCCTTGCCCGGGGGTATTCATCCTTGGGGTTGACGGGAAGCAGGCGTTTGAACTGTTCCGCCACCAGCTTGGGGATATGGCGGGTAACCAGAACCGAAATGATTCCCGAACTTATATATGCGTCCCGGTTTCCGGTGATTATTTCTTCAAAGGAGTAGTTTGTTCTTTTGGTCTGGTTGTAGTAGTCAAGAATCCTTCGGGACACTGTTTCGAGCAGGCGGATATAGCCATCAAGGGCTTCGTTATACTTTGCGCCCTCAAGGGGATAAGTCTTAAGCTGTCTTATTTTCTGGCGGATTATGGCCTCTATATGCCATTGCTTTGAGCTTTTGGTTTCGGCGGCCTGACGCTTCAATTTGGGGAGGAGCTTTCTTATCTGCTCAAGTTCCCGCGCTGCTCTTTGCTGGTTTTTCATGACTTCCCTTCCCGGTTGTTTTTTGGATATTATATAACGGATTTTTTTGTAATGCAAGCGTGTGGTATTTATTATGTTATACCGTATTTTAAATTTAATCCCGATGAAGGAGGATTTTATTTGTTCCGAGGGAATCGATTTCATTTTTCAACATTTGATTTCAAGGGCGTTGTTTCCCCGAACACCCGCTCCCCTAAGGGGCGCATTTTCATTAAAAAAAGTCAGCCTGTAAAAGCATGACGTCCGGATATACCCAATGTAAAGGTAAAAGCGAATCTCTAATAAGCCTCCCTTGTGCAAAGGGAGGTGGCAAAGTGAAACCGAGCCGGAGAGATTGTCACCCGCCGAAGGCGGATTTCATCAAGCATAAGCTGGATTTCATCTGAAACGCAGATGAAAATTACATTCGTTCCTTCTTTCCCGCATTTGCGGCACTGCCCCTCATCCGTCAGTCAGTGGCTGACACCTTCCCCGAAAGTCG
>DBQR01000018.1 GCA_002305335.1 Clostridiales bacterium UBA1389 | reverse complement strand
TTTCATATCCCTCCTTTCCACCACGAATGCCCTGCTGCAGGCGGTAAACCGGCAGTATCTCCCCATGATTTCCATCGGCATAGGGCTTGTGTTCCTTATAGGTCTTGAAGTCGGGCTTGTTTCCATTCCCGAAATAGGCATCTACGGCGCTCCCATCGCCTCGGTGGTCTGCTATATTGCCGCCTTGGCAATGAATATGCTGTTTTTACGGAAATACCGTTCTTTTAAAATATCGGTCTATAAACTGTTTTTCAAACCCTTTGTATCCGCCGCCGCCTGCGGAGCCTCCGCATACGGGGTGGTAAAGTTAGGGCAGTTTATCCTAAACGGGGAAACAAGGCTTAATTCCTTAATTATCCTTTGCCTGGCGGGGGTGACCGGCGTAATAGTCTATGCGGCAAGCCTGCTTGCGGTTAAGGGAATAACCGCCGAGGAAGTAAGACTCCTACCCAAGGGGAGGAGCCTCTGCGCTTTCCTTATTAAAAAAGGCTTTATAAAGGAATAATCCTTCAGTTGTTATTTAACCATTCCTCATCATTTATCACTTGTTTCTTAAAGCCTAAAAAGTTTAAAACATTTCTGACGTTTTTCATGCTTAACGCATTTCCGTTCCCCGAAAGGAACTTACCGTAGTTGGCAGGGTTTATTCCAAGGGCTTTGCAGATATGATATGACGAAACCGGTTTCTGGCTTTGAAGGCTTTTGTTTTTTTCCATAGCTTTGATTTTGACGTCCCTTTCGTTAAGGGGGGCGTCTTTTTTTACAATATAGGAATTATAAACCTTCCCGATATTCATTGTAAAAGTACAGGAATTACTTCATATTATAACCCCCCGCCGGATAGTAGTAATAAAAAAACAAATAAAATAATATCAAACACTGCTATTAGTATAAACTTTTTTCCTCTTTGTAAATACCTTTTATAAACTAATTGCCAAAAATTACAGAAACTTCTTGAAATCAAAAGAGTAATATGTTACACTGAAAAGGCAATTGAAGGAAAACCCATATGCAGAAGGAACATGGAAGGAATGAAAACACCGATATTAATACTGGCGGTAGCGGCGGAAATTTTCATTAAATAAGTTTGCCCTATTTGGATTATAGTCAATGCCGTGCTTCTTTACAGAATAAAGAAAAAACGCCCTGTTTATATGTTTATAATCGATATTTTTATCTTTTTTATCGGGATTCGTTTGATATTGGACGTTTTCTATGGCTGGGGTTATTTAGGGAGCGATTTGGAGATTGAATACTCCCTTCCCGTATCTCCGTTTTATTATCCAGTGCTTATAGGGTTTATGGCTGTTGCCGTAATAAGTTATATTGTCCTTTCCGTAGGGAAAACAAAGGTTTCCCTTCCTTTGGTTTTGCTGTGTACGGGGGGTGTAATTTCAAGGGTTTTATTTTCCCTATTATGGTGCATACAGATAGCATCACGGATAGAATTACAATTTATCCCGCAACTGGCTATATTCCAATTAAGCTTTATAGTATGTTCGGCGCGTCTTATAGGGAACACCGCCTTTGTTATTACCGACAGGCTAAAAGCTGAGGCAAATACAGTAAGCTTTTGGAAAAAAGCCGCGGTAAAACCAATGGGTTTTTTGACCCTGTCCTTTGCCGCAGCGGCGATATTGATTGTTGTTTCAATTCCGGTAACCTTGGCTTTCAGTTTCCCCGCCGACAGTATTTTAAAAATCTTTACCGGAACTAACGACTGGACCTTTTCGAAAGGTTTATGGTAAAGGAAAGGCTTATATTCCGGCTAATATAATAAAAAAGCGCAAAAATGTGCAGAATAACCGTGGAAAGATTATGAAAATAAAGGAACTTTTAAAAAAGCAGAATTACAACTTTAACGACCTGTGCGAAATAATGGATATCCTGCGGGGGGAAAACGGCTGCCCCTGGGATAAAGCCCAAACCCACAAGACAATCAGGAAAAATCTGATAGAGGAAACCTACGAGGTGGCGGAGGCCATCGACAAGGAGGATTATACCCTTCTCTGCGAGGAGCTGGGGGACCTTATGCTCCAGGTGGTGTTCCATTCCCGGATGGCAAAAGAGGAAAAGCAGTTCGACATAAACGATGTCTGCGACGGGGTATGCAAAAAGCTTATTATAAGACACCCCCACATTTTTTCCGACACCAAGGCCGACACCCCCGAGGAGGTTCTGAAAAACTGGGAGGAAATAAAAAAGCAGACAAAGGTAAACACCAGAAAGTCCGCCCTTGACGGCATTCCCCCCTCTCTCCCCTCACTTATGAGGGCGGAAAAAGCGGGGAAAAAGGCATATGAAGCCGGTATAACCGGCAGAACCGCGCTTGACGCCGTCGATGACATTATCAACAAGGCTGAAAAGGTGAAGGAAAATAGCGAAAACAAACCCGAAGCAGAAAGAATATTAGGCAAAATTTTATTTGAAACCGCCTATGCCGCCTTTGCAATGGGAATAGACGCCGAGGAAGCTCTGGGGAAGGAAGTCGATAAATTCATAGAAAAGCACCGCAACGATAAGGGGTAAAAGGTCAGTCATTAAATCCCGTGCTGCGTCAGACCGAAAAAGCAAATAAAAAAGTACTGAAAATAAAGGTTTTTTCGCCAAAAAAACAAAAAACACTCTTGTCAAAAGTAAAAGAACGTGTTATACTATGCTGGCAAATAAATGAAAGGAGTTAATCTATGAACAAGACAAACCTCATCGAAATCGTGGCTGAACAGGCAAACCTTAAGAAGAAGGATGCGGAGGCTGCCGTTAACGCGGTGTTCTCAGCCATTCAGAAGGACCTGGCCGAAGGCGGAAAGGTTCAGATCGCCGGATTCGGTTCCTTCAAGGTTAAGGAAAGAAGCGCAAGAGTCGGCAGAAACCCCAAGACTCTTGAAGAAATAAAAATCCCCGCTTCCAAAGCCCCTGTTTTTGTAGCCGGCAAAGCCCTTAAGGACTCTGTAAACTAATAAAACGCAAACTGCGGATTGACGGAGAGGTCTTATGCGGCTTGACAAATTTCTTAAAGTTTCAAGGATAATAAAGCGCAGGACAATTGCGGCTGAAGCTTGCCAGAACCAATACATCAGTGTTAACGGCAAAGTCGCTAAGGCCTCTTACGTGGTTCGTGTGGGGGACATTATCACAGTGTCCTACGGGAGTCGGAAAACCTCCTTTAAGGTTCTGGAATTATACGAAAGCCCGCCCAAAGACAAGGCCGGCGAAATGTACGAGGTTCTGGAAAACAACCCCTTTGACTGAAATATAAACCCCCTGCCATAACCCTTTATGTCATATCCACCCCTTGTCCGTCATATTATTTTATTGAAAAAGCGGGCGGGGGATAAATATGCAAGAAGAAAAGAAAAAGCATTTTTTGTCGTTAAGCGGAAGGAATATACTTTCGGTCAGCGGAATAAGCGATTTACTGGGCTTTGACGAAAACGGCGTGGTGTTTGATTTGGGGGATTCCACCCTCACCGTCACCGGGTCGGACCTTTGCGTTACCAAGCTTTCCCTTGACACCGGCGAAGCGGCGGTTAAGGGAACGGTCGACGCCATCGTCTATACCGACGGTAAGATGAAGAAAACCCTCCTTTCCCGCATTTTCAAGTAATGGAAATCGCCTATGCCCTACAGCATTACCTGTTCTTAACCTCCCTTTTAGCGGGGGTGGTGTGCGGGATTGTGTATGATGTTTTCCGAATTCTGCGAGCCTTTGCCTTTAAAAACAAAATCATAATTTTTATAGAGGATGTAATCTACTGCCTGTTTGTTTCGGCGGTGTTTATGATTTTGTTTTATAACTATTCCCAGGGGCGGATACGGTTTTATTCCTTTGCGGGGGTTATAATGGGTTTTTCGGCTTATTATTTCACCGTAGGCAAGCTTACCTATAAGATTCTGGAACTTATTAAAAAAGCAATAAAGCATTTGACTTTCAAGGCAAAAGCTTTTATTATAAAGAGCGTAAATAAAATATACAACAAGTATTTTTCATTTTTCAGAATAAACCGGTTTAGAAGGCTTTCAAGAAAAGGATTCGGCTTTCAGCTGTAAAACACCCTGTCGGGGAGAAAGGGAAAGAGTATGGCAAGACGGAGCAATTCCAATTTAATAGTAAAGTTTGCGGTATTGTGTATTATTGTCATACTTATTTTTGCGGTTATTAAGATTCAAACCGAGCTGAACGAACTTAAGAGCAAAAAAGCCGAGCTTGTCAAACAGATAGAAGATGTAGAAGATACCATAGAGGAAGTAACCATACGCCTTGACACCCCGGTGAATGACGAATACATCGAACGGGCGGCGCGGGAATTTCTCGGCTACGGAAAGCCCGGGGAAATAATCTTCTACAACGCAACCGATAATCCCTGACCGGGCAAGTGGAAGTTAAGGAGTAAGTGCTTGGATAAAGTCGTCAAGGGTAAAATAACAAAAATAACATCTTTCGGCGCTTTTGTATCCATCGAGGGCGGCAAAAGCGGTATGATACATATTTCGGAAATTTCCCGGGATTTCGTAAAGAATATCCGCGACTACCTTACGGAAGGTCAGGAGGTGGAAGCGGCGGTGATTTCCGAGGACGAAAACGGGCGGCTTGCCCTTTCCATGAAGCGTCTTGTACAGAAGGCAAATCCGAAAGACCCCGACTCCCCGCCGGAGGATTATTTTTCATCCCGTAAAAGTGACGACAAATCCTTTGAGGCCATGATGTCCCGCTTTAAAAGCGTGTCCGACGAAAAGATAAGCGACCTGAAAAAGGGATACGACGGCAAACGGGGAAGAAACGGAAAAAAGACAAAGCACTAAACTGCCCACCGGCAGTTTTTTTAGGTTTTACAGATGTAAATACCTAAGGCTGATATATCTTCATGAGAGATATAAAGGCGAGGTTAAATAATGCCTTCCCCTTGAGGGGAAGGTGTCAGCCGCAGGCTGACGGATGAGGGGTAATGCCGTATATATAGTAGAGAAGCGTAATGAAATTCACAGCTTGCGCTGTGGATAAAAAAGCCTTCCCCTTGAGGGGAAGGGGGACCGCTTTAGCGGTGGATGAGGGGTAGTGCCGCATTTGCGGGAACGAAGCGTAATGAAATCCGCCTGCGGTGGATATTGTTTAATAGGAGATGACAAGGTGCGGGAAATAGCATACAAAACCATAAAAAATACGGTTAAGGAACTGTTTATAAAAGCCAACATATCCCTGCCAAAGGAAATAACTGCCCTCCTTGAGGCGGCAAATGAAAAAGAGAAAAACCCCCTTGCCAAATCCATACTGGAAAAACTTCTGAAAAACCGGCTTGCCGCCGAGCAAACCCGTATCCCCATATGTCAGGACACGGGAATGGCCTTTGTGTTTGCCGAAATCGGGCAGGAGGTCCGTATAACCGGCGGACTGTTCAACGACGCCGTAAACGCCGGGGTTTCCGAAGCTTATACCCAAGGGTATCTCCGTAAATCGGTAGTCACCCCTTTGACACGGAAAAACACCGGTGACAACACTCCCGCCGTAATATACACAACCCTTGTCGAGGGGGATAAAATAAAAATCACCGCCGTTCCCAAGGGTTTCGGCAGCGAAAATATGTCAAAAATAAAAATGTTGAACCCCACCGCCACCGAAAAAGATATTATCGACTTTATTTGCGAAACGGTAAAGGAAGCGGGAGGCCGCCCCTGCCCTCCCCTGGTCATAGGAGTGGGATTAGGCGGTTCCTTCGATTATGCCGCTTTCCTTTCAAAAAAAGCTTTAATAAGGGAGGGGAAAAACCCCGACAAAAAAATTGCCGGACTTGAGGGAAAAATCCTTGAAGCGGTGAATGAAACCGGCGTGGGTCCCCAGGGACTCGGGGGAAGCACCACCGCCCTGAAGGTGGCAATTGAGGCATATCACACCCATATAGCATCCCTTCCCGTGGCGGTTAATATATCCTGCCATGTAACAAGACACGCAGAACGTATTATCTGATTAAAATGAGGATTATATGGAAATCATAAATATGTCCGAACTGGACAAACTCCAAATAATGCAGGCAGCCCGGATGTTAACCGAAGGGATTCCCAAAGGTTACCCCACCCTTGATGATGCGCTGGAGGAAATAAATTCCCTCCTTGACCCCGAAAACACCCTCCTTGCGGCGGTGGAAAACGGTGAGGTTCTGGGTTTCGGCGGAATCCTTGCCCCCGATTACAACGGAAACGTGTTTGAACTTCACCCACTTGTGGTTCGCGCCGACAGGCGAAGGGAGGGCATTGGCGGAAAGATAGTATCGGCTTTGGAGGAGGAAGCCAGAAAGCAGGGGGGACTGATTATCCGTTTAGGCGCCGACGACGAAGGGGAAAAGGGCGAAACCTCCCTTGCTAATGCGGATTTGTTCGATAATCTGCCCGAAAAGCTTAAAAACTTCAACCCCGGAACCCATCAGTCCGCCTTTTATATAAAGCTGGGTTATAAGATAATCGGCGTTATGCCCGATGCCAACGGTTACGGAAAACCCGACATTTACTTAGGGAAAAGGCTATAATATACATAAAACGGTAAATTATTATATAAAACCCCAAAACAGAAATTTTACACCGTCATCATTGACAATTAATCCCTCCGGATGTTATAATGGTCTCAGAAAGGGAACTCAATATAAACAGGAGGGAACCATATGAAAATCAAGTTCAACGCACGGAAGTACAACCTTACAGAAGACGTAAAGGCACGGTTCCAGAAAAAGCTTGCCAAGCTTGACAGGTTCTTTTACAAAGACGCCGAAGCCACGGTTACCCTTTATGAGGAAAAAGTGGGTGAAAGGGTGGAAATAACCGTTTACGGGCAGGGTGTCATCTTACGGGCGGAAGAAACCGACAAAGACGCCGCCTGTGCCCTCGACAAGGCCTTGGATGTGCTTATAAGGCAGATACGGAAAAACCGTACCCGCCTTGAAAAGAAGAAACAGATCCAGCCTGCCGCCACTCCCGACGAAGCCTTGTATGAGGAGGAAACCGAATTCAAGATTTCCAAGGTCAAAAAGTTTGTCCTTACCTCGATGAGTGTCGAGGAGGCAATACTGCAGATGAATCTCCTGTCCCATGAATTCTACCTTTTCAAGAATGCCGAAACGGGTGTAATCAATCTGGTTTACAAGCGTAAAAACAACGGCTACGGTCTTATAGAACCCGTTGAATAAAAGGTCAGGGAAAACCCGAAAATAATCAAAAGGCCGCCTGCGCGGCCTTTTTTAAGCAAAGTTTTATTAAAATTATCCCTTCTCCCCGTATAATCACCATAATCAGTTCAGAAAGGTAAAACCCTATGAGATTTATCACCACCTGTCTTTTCGGCCTTGAAAGGCTTGCCGGCGAGGATATCGACGCCTTAGGCTATAAAAGAATATCCACCTCCGAAGGCAGGATCGAGTTTGAAGCCCCCCCGGAGGCAATGGTCTATTGCAACATCAACTTCCGTTACAGCGAAAGAGTGTATATTAAATTAGGGGAATTTACCGCCCTGACCTTCGACAACCTCTTTGAAGGCACAAAGGCGTTAAACTGGGAGGACTTTATTTCCTCCAGCGATGCCTTCCCCGTAAAGGGACACTCTTTGAAATCAAAGCTGTTTTCCCTCCCCGACTGCCAGTCCATCATCAAAAAAGCCATATGCACCCGGCTTTCGGGGGTTTACGGCATAAAAACCTTCCCCGAAACGGGGGTTAAAAAGCAGGTGGTCTTCTTTATAAAGGACGACACGGCATGCCTGATGCTGGACACCACCGGGGTCCCTCTTCACAAAAGGGGCTACCGGATGGAATCCAACATCGCCCCCATACGGGAAACCCTTGCCGCCGCCATGGTGAACCTGTCCCGCCCCAGGGAAAGGGTAATGACCGTCGACCCCATGTGCGGTTCCGGCACCATCACCATCGAAGCCGCCCTGCTTGCCACAAACACTGCCCCCGGTTTAAACCGTTCCTTTGCCTTTCAGGAATACGGCATTATCGACGGAAAAATATTCGACAGTGCCATAGAAGAGGCGAAATCCCGCATAAAGCCGCCCGAAATGGGTATATTCGGTCTTGATATCGATAAAACCTGCATCGAAACCTCGGTTTCCAACGCTAAGCGGGCGGGGGTTATTGATTATATAAAATATAAAACCGGCGATGTCACCAAATTTTCCTCCCCCCTCCCCGGGGAAAGGGGTACCGTTGTAACCAATCCCCCCTACGGGGAAAGGATGCTTGACAAAGGGGAAGTGGAAATACTCGAAAGGGAAATGGGGAAGGCCTTTGAAAGGGAAATCCCCGGCTGGCAGCTTTATATCATTTCCGCCGACGAAATGTTTGAAAAGCACTTCAGCCGCAGGGCGGACAAGAAACGCCTGCTTTACAACGGCATGATAAAATGCTGGTTTTATCAGTTCTATAAAAGTAATAAACATTAGAATTTACCTTACTATAAAAATATTATACTGTTTTCAGAAATGAAATAAACACATAACGATTTTTTAACATTTGCCGTATATATTTATTAAGCGACAGGGGGTGGAAAATTGGCTCTTGTCCGTAAAAAGAAAAACGGTTTTGAATACGGTAATTATTACCTTGTGATTTATGTGGGCGGAAAGCAGAAGTGGATTTCCACCGGCACCGGAAACAGGGAAAAGGCAGCGGAATTCGAAAAAAGCTACAGGCAGGGGGAAATCCCCGGCCGCCTTTCCGCCTGTGAGGGAATGACCGTCGTTGACTACGCCAAACGCTGTCTTGAGGAGGAAGCCGGCTCTGTCCGTCCCTCCACCCGTATAAACAACGACTATGCGGTAAGCTGTCTTCAGAAATACTGCGACGCCGCCTACGGTCTGCCCGTTCCCCTTGTATCGGTGGACAAAGCCTTCTGCAAACGCTATTTCGTCTGGCTTACGGAAAATTACTCTCCCACCACCGCCGCTTCCCGTTTCGGTTTTTTAAAGGCCATCCTTGCCAGGGCGGAATTATTAGGGGCAATACCCTGTAACCCCTGCGAAAGGATCGGGCTTGAAAACCCTTCCCTTCAGCACCTCTCCCGCATGGCAACCCCTCTTGACGCCGGTAAGGCGGGGGAATTTTTGGGTTTTTGCCGTGCCCATATGGCGGGTAAAGTCTGGCCCTTCTGGTATGCCTACTACGCCTGGGCGACGGCGGTTTACACGGGTATGAGGCGGGGGGAACTCCTTGCCCTCACCGTTTCCGACGTAAACCTGAAGGAACGCACCCTTTATGTCAGGCATAACCTCACCCTGCTGGAAAGTAGGCAGTACGGAGTTAAGCCGGTGTCCCCCTCCGGGATGAGGGAATTATACATCAACGCCTCCCTTGATTCGGTTTTAGATGACCTTATCCGACGGCTTAAACCTGCCGAGGAGGAAAAAAGGGAGCTTGTAACCAGAAACAACCCCCGTAAGCATTTGTTCTGCGGGGAAAATTATACCCCCATTTCCCCCCATTCCATTTCCATGTGTATCGAGGAAGCCTCCGACGCCTGGACGGAGGACGGGGGCTGCAGCCTCCGGCTTAACGACGCAAGGCATACCTGCGCTTCAATACTCTATAACGAGCAAAAACTTTCCCTTGATACCGTTTCCAGCTTTTTAGGGCATAAGGACGTAAAAACCACCGAAAGGTATCTGAACAAGATTTCCGAAACCGCCGTGGCAAAGGGGGTAATCACCGCCACCAACCATATGGCGTCGGCAATAGGCTTTGCCGCCAGAAAGTCCTTTGTAAAAACCCAGAAAGGCATAAAGAAAGACCCGGATTAATAGGATTATTCAATGAATAAAATATATTACAGTACAGGAGGAAAAAAGTATGAAATTAAAACCACTTGGCGACAGAATCGTCATTAAGATGGCTGAAGCCGAAGAAACCACAAAAAGCGGCATTGTGCTTGCCGGTTCCGCAAAGGAAAAACCCCAGTTCGCTTACGTTATCGAAGTAGGTCCCGGCGGACGGGACGACAAGGGCAACCTTGTGCCTATGGAAGTAAAAGCAGGCGACAAGGTAATTATAAGCAAGTATTCAGGCACCGAGGTTAAAGTCGAGGGCGAAGAATACCTTGTAGTCCGCCAGAACGACATACTCTGCATAGTAGAATAAGGAGGGTTTATAAGATATGGCAAAAGAACTTAAAAACGGAATTGACGCAAGGGATGCGTTATTAAAGGGAATCGACAAGCTTGCCGACACCGTTAAGGTAACCTTGGGTCCCAAAGGGAGAAACGTGGTGCTTGACAAGAAGTTCGGCTCCCCGCTTATCACCAATGACGGCGTAACCATAGCAAAGGAAATAGAGCTTGACGACGCTTTCGAAAACATGGGCGCCCGTCTTGTGTGCGAAGTCGCCACCAAGACCAACGACGTCGCCGGCGACGGCACCACCACCGCCACCCTGTTGGCTCAGGCTTTCATCCGTGAAGGCATGAAGAACATAACCGCCGGGGCAAACCCCATGGTGGTTAAGAAGGGTATTCAGAAGGCCGTGGACGCGGCTGTCAAAGCCATCACCGCATCCTCGATTTCGGTTAACTCCACCGAGGATATTGCCCGCATAGGCACCATCTCCTCCAGCGACGAGGAAATCGGCCGCATTATCGCCGAAGCCATGGAAAAGGTTACCGCGGAAGGGGTTATCACCGTGGAGGAATCCAAGACCGCCGAAACCTACTACGATCTGGTTGAGGGAATGCAGTTCGACCGGGGTTATGTAACCCCCTACATGGTAACCGATACCGAAAAAATGGAAGCCGTCCTTGACGACCCCCTTATACTCATAACCGACAAAAAAATTTCTAATATTCAGGAAATACTTCCCGTCCTTGAACAGATCGTTCAGGCGGGCAAAAAGCTCCTTATAATCGCAGAGGACGTGGAAGGGGAAGCCCTTTCAACCCTTATCGTAAACCGCTTAAGGGGAACCTTTACCTGCGTTGCGGTTAAAGCCCCCGGCTTCGGCGACAGGAGAAAGGAAATGCTCCAGGATATCGCCATCCTCACCGGCGGTCAGGTAATTTCCACCGAACTGGGCTTTGAGCTCAAGGAAACCACCCTTAACCAGCTGGGCAGGGCAAAACAGGTCAAGGTTACCAAGGAAAACACCATTATAGTCGACGGCGCCGGCGACAAGGAAGACATTAAAGCCCGCACCGCCCAGATTAAGGCCGCCATCGAGGTAACCACCAGCGACTTCGACAGGGAAAAACTTCAGGAACGCCTTGCCAAGCTTGCCGGCGGTGTTGCGGTAATCAAAGCGGGTGCCGCCACCGAAACCGAAATGAAGGAAAAGAAGCTCCGCATAGAAGACGCCCTCAACGCCACCAGAGCCGCGGTTGAGGAAGGCTTTGTTGCCGGCGGCGGCGTTGCCTATGTAAACGCCATCCCCGAAGCGGAAAAACTCCTTAAGACCACCGAAGGGGACGAAAAGACCGGTGTCAAGATCGTGCTGAGAGCCCTTGAGGAACCCTTAAGGCAGATTGCCGAAAACGCCGGCTTCGAAGGCAGCGTAATAGTTGACAAGATTAAAAAGTCCAGGAAGGGAGTAGGTTTTGACGCCTACAACGAATCCTTCGTTGACATGGTTAAAGCGGGTATAATCGACCCGGTTAAAGTCACCCGCTGCGCCCTCCAGAACGCCGCATCCATCGCTTCCATGGTGCTTACCACCGAAGCCCTGGTAGCCGACAAGAAGGAAGAAAACCCCGCGCCCGCCAACCCCGGCATGGGCGGAGGAATGTATTAATAAAAAAACTCCCCGATTTTTCAGGAAGTCACAGCAAACTCCCCGGTTTTTCCGGGGAGTTTTTTCAGTGTAGAGAGAGAAGATAAGAGAAACGGTTAAAAACCCTAAAGGTTTTGTCCAATCGTTTGAAATGGTAATACAAGGTAAATGCCGTAGGGGCGGACAAAAAAAGCCTTCCGACTTCCGGGGAAGGTGTCAGCCGCAGGCTGACGGATGAGGGGTAGTGTTGCAAATCCGGGAAAGAAG
Organism: Clostridiales bacterium UBA1389; assembly: GCA_002305335.1. Taxonomy (GTDB): domain Bacteria; phylum Bacillota; class Clostridia; order Oscillospirales; family CAG-382; genus UBA1206. The sequence goes on along the minus strand of DBQR01000018.1, from coordinate 4,115 downwards.
TAAAATCGTATCCACAGCTTTCGCTGTGGATGAAATCACCTTCGGTCGGATGAAATCCGCCTCCGGCGGGGTTTTATAGTGATAATAACTCATCCCATCACATAATAATCCATCCGTCTGTTCAAAAACAAATCCAGCTGACGTTGGTTTTTTATAACCACCGTCTTATGACCGTGCATTTTCAAAACGCTTTTGAAATAATCCCTTTTTGCCTTTGTCCTGCCGTCGGCAAGAATCCACCTGATAAATACCCCGTCAAACTTTTCAATACAGCCTTCCGCCGCGGAGGAACGGGTTTTGCCTTTATGTATTATATATCTCCGGTAAGCCCGCAGAAGGCAGGAAAACCGGTTGAAATCCAAAAAGATAATCCTGTCCGCTGCCTCAAGCCGTTCTTTTTGAAAAAATTTACCGTAATTCCCGTCGATAACCCATGAATCCTTTTTCATGAATTCCTCCGCAATCCGCCTTGATTCATCGATATTTCTTTCAACCCAGCCGGGGAGGAAATTCACTTTGTCAAGATGCAAAACGGGAATACTATATTTTTTGCCTATAATTTCCGCAAGGGTGGATTTTCCGCTTCCGGAATAACCTATAATCGCAATCTTCATAACTTTACATTGTTTTCGGCAGACTGCGCCCTGGGGAGATTCCATTTGTAATGGGCGGACAGCAATCTTATGGCAAACACCACGGCCGCACCTAATATCATTGAAAGGTTGTTCCCCAGCACATCCCAGCACAAAGCGCACACCACCGCTCCTGCGATGGCCGCCACCGCATAGATATGCTTCATAAGTATAAAGGGGACATCCCCCGCCAGCAGGTCCCTCATAATCCCGCCCCCCACGGCGGTCATGGTTGCCACAAACACCGTCATAAACAGATTCCGGCTTACCGCCGCCTCCATGGCGATTTTAACCCCGATAACCGCAAACAGCCCCAGCCCCGCCGAATCGGTTATAAGCAGCACCTTGTTGTAGAAGTTTTTATTGCTTAACACCACTTTCCTTACCGCCGGCAGAAAGCATACAAGAGAAACACAGATGGCGGTAATGGCGTAAGCCGGAATTCTGAAGGCCACCGGCGGGAAATTACCTAAAATCAAATCCCGTATGACCCCTCCTCCGGTGGCGGTGGTCAGTCCAAGGATTGATACCCCGAAAACATCCATGTTTTTCTGCAAACCTACCACGGCGCCGGATATGGCAAAGGAAACCGTGCCTATAATTTCAAGCACAAACACAAAAACAAGCATAAAGACACCCCGACAAAATTATTTGAAGGCAAAAAAAGAGTACGCCGAAAACAAGCGCACTCTGTTATCTAACCTGAAAGATGCTCGGCATATTATATGCCGATTGCCTCGTCGGTGCTTTACGCTTTCCAGAGCCCGGTCCGGATTCAGTCCTTTTACCTGAGAGTATAACCCCTTCGGTAGCTTACCAAAAAGCCTTCTCCCAAATCCTTCATCCCGTATTGATATAGGGATTATACCTCAACGACAGAAAAGTGTCAATATATCCTTTGCCCAATTTTATATTTCATTTTTGGATATTTTATAACAAAAAATACATATGCCGATAACTAAAATAATGCTGCCGTCATAATCTGAACAGGGGTGGCTGTATGAAAAAGTTCCTAATATTCACTTGCATTATTTCCCTTTTCGTGCTAATATCAATAAGAAGAAGGAGGCGGTTTAATGCATCTTCAGGAATCCGGCGAAATGTATCTTGAAACAATATATATCCTATCTCAGAAAGAGGTGCCGGTCAGGGTAACCGATATAGGGGAATATATGGGCTTTTCCAAGCCCAGCGTGTCCCGTGCAGTCGGCCTGCTTAAAGAGGGGGGCTTTGTTGCGGTAAACGAGGAAGGACATATAACCCTTACCGATATCGGAAGGGAAACCGCCCAGAGAACCTATGAACGCCATACTTTCTTGACCGAATGGTTTTTACGCCTTGGAGTAAGCCGGGACACCGCTTCTGAGGACGCCTGCAAGATTGAACACGACATAAGCGAAGAAACCTTCAACGCCATAAAAAATTTCGTAAAAAAACAATCGGACGGTGAAATAAGCTAAGTTATGAGCGATACCATGAAAATTATAATAGGGGTGGTTATCCCCCTGCTGGGCACCACTTTGGGCGCTGCGGCGGTATTTATGCTTAAGGGAGATATAAAACCCCGGATTCAGAAAACGCTCCTTGGCTTTGCTTCCGGCGTAATGATTGCCGCGTCCGTATGGTCCCTTATAATGCCGGCCATCGAGATGACGAAAGCCCGGGGGGGAATAGCCTGGCTCCCCTCTGCCGTTGGCTTTTTGTCCGGGATAGGCTTTTTGCTTTTACTTGACAATCTGATACCCCATTTACATATGAACGCCGAAAAGCCCGAAGGGAAAAAGACCAAGCTGGGTAAAAGCATAATGCTTATACTGGCGGTAACACTGCATAATATCCCGGAAGGGATGGCGGTGGGGGTGGTGTTTGCGGGGGTCAAGGCCACCGACGGTTCAATTTCCTTAGCATCCGCCTATGCCCTGACAATAGGCATAGCCCTTCAGAATATCCCCGAAGGGGCGATAATCTCAATGCCGGTGGTGGCAAACGGGGTTTCCAAGCGGAAGGCCTTTTCCTACGGCGTATTGTCGGGGATAGTGGAGCCCATCGGCTCGATAATCACAATCCTGATATCCTCCCTTATAGTACCGGTGCTTCCCTATATATTGGCCTTTGCCGCCGGGGCAATGATTTATGTGGTGGTGGAGGAGTTAATCCCCGAATCCCAGGAGGGTGAACATTCAAACATCGGCACCATCGGCGTAGCCTTGGGCTTTACTCTGATGATGATACTCGATGTAGCGTTGGGATAAGATATCATTAAATACGCCCCGTAGGGGAGCGGGTGTTAAAGGTGAAATGATAATTGTTTTATGAATAATTTTTCGACTTTCTGAGAAGGTGTAACCTCAGGTTGACGGATAAGGAGTAGCATCATAAAAAATAAACCTTCGCAACAGAAAACCGCCCTTGCTATTTCGGCAAGAGCGGCTTTTACTTGTTTACTTATCCTGATTTAAATAAATCTTTCGTTTTTCCTTGCCCGACTGGTAAATGGCACACACCATTTCCTGGGTCTTGTAGGCTTCCTCAACGGGAATGAAGGGCTTTTCGCCGGTTTCAAGGCAGTGGTAGTAGTTTTTAATCTGCTTAACGTGGTTTACCCCCCAGTAGGACTTGACGTTGCCGTAGTCAAAGTTCTCATTGGGGTTTCTTTCGGCGATGACCGTTCTTCCGTCCTTGAACTTAACCACCGAGGTGTCGGCGGACATCCTTACGAGGGCGTTTTCGCAGTCGATTTCGATTTCCACGGGAGCGTCCCAGGAGTAGTAGTTGATGGCATAGAAAGCGGTTAACAGACCGGATTTGTATTTGATTACTCCTTCGGCGGAATCCTCCACGTCAATTTTGGCGTGACCCCGCTTGGATACGGAAGCGTCAACGTAGTCGATATCCTCATTTATAATATAACGGAGCATATCAAGGGTGTGGATGGCCTGGTCGATGATAACGCCGCCGCCCTCCTTGTCCCAGGTGCCCTTCCAGTCGCTGGAGGAATAGTATTCGTCGGACCTGTTCCAGGTAACCTGACACCTTGCGGATTTTATTTTTCCCAGTTCGCCCTTTTCGTACAGTTCCTTTACCAGCACCGTGCCGGCGTTGTAGTGGTTCTGGAAGATGCAGCCGAGCGTTTTCCCGGTACGCTTTGAAGTTTCTATCATTGCCTTTGCGTCCTCAAGGGTGATGGACATGGGTTTTTCGGTAAGCACATTTACCCCGTGTTCCAGGGCGTATATCGCCACTATGGGGTGGAGATAATGGGGAAGGCATATATGAAGAACGTCGAGGTTTTCCTTCTCAATCATATCCTTGTAATCGGTATAGTAATTGCAGTTGAATTCCTTGGCACACTTAATTGCCCTGTCTTCCTTAATATCGCAGACCGCCACCAGCTTTGCGTTGTCGCATTTGGTTACGCTGACGGCGTGCATGGGAAAGATGTTGCCGCAGCCGACTATGCCGGCTCTGAATTGTTTCATAAAT
>DBQR01000025.1 GCA_002305335.1 Clostridiales bacterium UBA1389 | reverse complement strand
TTCTTCGGAGGTTTCTTCGGAGGTATCGCCGGGTTCGGGTATTTCAACGGCCAATGCCTGGTCGGTCCAGCCCTTGTAGGGGAAGTAGTTGGTGTTTACGGTGTCGTCAAGGTCTTCGGGGCAGGTAACTGGGTAAAGCAGGCAGTCGGCCGCTTCGGCGTCCCAGACCTGAATGTAATAACCGAAGTCGTCTTCAGCCTCGATCACATCATAGGGAAGCTTGAACTGGACGAGCCAGTAATTTTCCCCCACCACATTTTCCACAACCAGACCGGTGGTGGCGATTTCAACAGCGTCCTTGTTTTCGGTTAAGGAGCCGTTCTTCTTGGCTAAAATGTAGGGGCTGCCGTCGCCGTCATAGGCGATGTCGATAAAGTGGGTGTAAAGGGTGGCTTCGTTGTTTGTCCTGAACCATACCCTTATGGTGGTTCCCTTGCCGTTGCCGTATTCCTCGGCGGTGCCGACGGGGGCGCCTGCCGAAACAACCGCAAAGTAAATGTAATTATCGTCATTTGCCGACTGGAACCAGAATCTGGTGTTTATTCCCTTGTTGTTCTGGAATATGCCGGTTGCGGAGTTGACTTCGAAGAAGTCGTCTTCGTCAAACTCATCCCACAACGTGGAATAGTCGGGTTGAATGGGGTCGGGGTCGGGTTCTGTTTCGCCTTCAACGCCGGAATATTTCGAGTCAAAGTCATTGGCGGACTTGAAGGCGAAATACCCGCCGGGGAGTATGTTTTTGCCGCTTATGGATATGCCGTGGAATTCCACATAGTCGCCCACTTTGGCGGTGGAGGCATACTGGGAGTTGGCGGTGGAGCCGTCGGGGTCGCCGACAGCTTCCGCATTGTGAACGCCCAGCACCACGTCGCCGGCTTCTATAACGCCGCCGTCGTTTCCGTCGGGGGCTTTTATTTTATAAACCTTGTAGCCGCCCTTGGCTTCGTCCCATCTGAGGTAGATAGCCCTTGACCACCTGACATTGGCGTCCGCATAGGTAAGGTCGGTGGTTTCGTCGCCGGTGAAGATTACCGACATACCGGTGGTAATCTGCTGGTTGAAAGTGCTTACCCAGCAGCCGGCGGGCACCTTTTCGGATGCCTTGTAGGCCTCGAATTCCGAAACAAACGCCCAGTTGGTGGAATGGGTTATTTCCGCCTTAACATATTTTGCCGAAACGGGGGTTTCAACTTCAAGCACAAAGGCGTTTAGGCTCTTTTCGGCGGTTTCTTTTTCAAGAGCGCCGTCACCGGCTTTGGTCCAGTCGGTGCCGTTTGCCGAATAGTAGAAGACCACACCCGAGGGAGCCGAAATGCCGACGTCGCCGTGGCCGTCATATATACGGAGGACGAACTTATTCAGGCTGAAATTTCCCGCAAGATCTACGGTTATACTTGAAAGCTTCGGATTGTCATTCTTTATATCGTCCGCGCTGATGTTAAAGCCGACCCATGCGGCGTCACCATATGTCGCGGTGGTGGCATCCTTGCCGTCGGTAAGGGTTATACCGCCTTCATCAGGCCAGGAGGCACTGGCGGCGTTGGGAAATAATCCCCTTAAGGTGTAGGATTTGCCCAAGGCCACGTTTGCGGAAATATTAAGGGCAGCCATAAGTTCGGCAGCGGCTTCCTTAATTTCGGAATTGGTGGCATTTTCGTTATTTCTTACTTCGGAAGCTTTCTTGTATGCTTCCCAGATGGCTACGAGTTCGGATTCGGAGAAATCGAAGAATTTAACTGTCTTAGCCAAATCAAGAGCTGCGGCAAGTTCGGCATCCCCGGACAGTGCCTGGGAAAGCTTCATTATTGCCCTTGTATAATCGCCGGAAGTGGAGGTTGCGGCTTCCTTAACCGCATTGCCGGCGTTAAGCGCCGCGCGGATGGATGCGTCTTCGGCTTTTTCCAGCTCGCCTTCGGCCAGAGAAATCAGGTTGTCAAGAGCGGTTTTTGCCGTATCGGAAGCCTGGGGACGTCTGACTATAAGTATGCAGTCGCCGATACTCCTTGAACTGGGGGTCTTGTAGCCGGGATTGCCGGTTCCGTCGTCCGAAACATACATTGCGGTGGAACCGCCGCCGTCAAGCCTGAAAACATGCTTGCAGCCCATATCCTTAAGGGCTTTGGCAACGTCCCGGAGGGTTACCGACCTGCCGGCCTGACCGGTGGAGCCGCCTTCGGTGGTGAAGAATATATAGCTGCCGTCTTCCTTAACGCCGAACGCAGTCCATCTTGCGCCGAGGGTTACGGAATGGCTGCCTATTGTTGACTGAATCTGAGTCTGGTCAACGCCGTCCTTAACCAGCCAGCCCACGTTGGTGATAACCGAGGAGGCCTTTTCCATTACTTCCTTGGAGGAAGCCACGGTTTCGGTGGTGGTGATTTCCACCTTGTCGCCGGCTGCAAGGCCGGTGACATAGCTGGTAAGGGGGGAATCATTCTTAACGAAAAGAATGAATTTGTCGGACATGTCGTAATAATTTTCCGCAAGAGCACCCTTGGAGGTGTTGGGGGTTACCGAAATAACCTCGCCCCTTAAGGTGCCGCCGACAACGAGTTCGGTATTTTCGACCTTCTTGCAGAGGACTTCATAGCCCTTTACGAATTCGGAAGTGTCGCAGATTCTCCCGCAGGAAGTATCATAGTAATAGAACTGATTTTTCCACTGGGAGGCGCCTTTTTCCGCAGTGCCGCTGGTCTTGTTTATGTAATAAAGACCGTTGGGAACTTCCTTGCCGTCAATGACAAGGGTATAGCTTAAAGCGGAATTTACCACCTGCAGTGACCCGTCGGACATAAAGGCAACGACTTCCCCCTGATAGCCCGCATGGGCGGAGGTTATTTTGCCGTCGGAAATGTTTATTCCCACCAGAGTGCCGTAGGCACCGTATCCTTCGGAGTCCATGGAGCAGAAGGAGCCGTTTATAATGCCCACAACCTCATAGCCGTATTTGTTTACGGCGTAATTGTATTGTGTCTGAAGAACACCCGATGTTCCCGCAAAGCAGGAAAACACCATGGGTATAAAGTCATTCTTTGAAAACTGAAGGGCTGCGGCAACTTCGGTATTGCCGTTTTCACCGCTGGTAATGTCGTATTCGCTGTAGGTTACGCCTTCAACGACATCATACTTCTTGGCCGATCTTTCGGTAAAGCCGTAGGCTGCCGAAGCGGACAGAGCCGAGATGAAAATCGTCAAAACCAGCGCCGCCGTTAATGAAAGGGCAAGAGCCGATTTTCTTGACTTACGCATTGTGTTCATCCTTTCCGTATGTTTACACATAAGTGTTTGATTTTATTATAGTGAAATATTACAAGTTTGTCAATAGAATATAAACGAAATTTTGGCAAAAAGGTAATAAAAAATGTCAGTTTAAAGCTTTCATCGCCGTATAAACCCGGCATAGGGGAAGCCCCACCACATTATAAAAATCCCCCTCGATACGGCTTACAAACAGACTTCCCTTTTCCTGGACCCCGTAAGCTCCCGCTTTGTCCATGGGTTCGCCGGTTTCGATGTAGGCCTTTATTTCCTCATCGTCAAGACGGCGGAAGGTAACGTCGGTCACCTCAAAGCCGGTTACTTCCCTTTCGCCTTTTATCAGGGCAATGCCGGTGTAAACCTTATGGGTGTTTCCCGACAGGCGCTTTAATATTTCAAAGGCCTTTTTCCTGTCGGCGGGCTTGCCTATAATTTCCCCGTCAAGATAAACTATGGTGTCCGCCCCCAAAACAATATCACCTTTGCCGAACTCCGAAGCCGCCTCTTTGGCTTTCGAAAGGGCATTTTTAACCACAAACTCCTCCGGCGACCGGAAATTTTCGGGGGGTGTTTCCCTTTCGGCGGGGCGGCATACGAATTCAATACCGGCGTTTTGTAAAATAGCCCTCCTTCGCGGGGAGGCGGAGGCTAAAACAAGCATATTTTTTCTCCTTTTTTGAATAAAATTTATCCTTTTTGTATGCAACATCTTGATTATGGTTGATTTACTTGCTATAATACCGTCATTATAGTATAAAAAATCATTTTTGCAAAGAGGAAAAATATAAAGTCATGAAAATCGACCTTTCAAACAAAAAGAAGATAGTAATAAAGGTGGGGTCCTCCACCCTTACCCATGAAAGCGGCTTGCTTAATATACGAAAAATCGAAAATCTCGTAAAATGCATTGCGGACATTCAGAATTCGGGAAAGCATATCATTCTTGTCTCCAGCGGTGCTATTAGCTGCGGAATCGCCAAATTGGGCTTTTACGGCAAATCCCTCACCACCGTCGAAAAGCAGGCCGCCGCCAGCGTGGGGCAGTGCGAGCTCATAGACATTTATGACCGCAACTTCCTCCAGTACGGCCATAAAATCGGCCAGATACTTATGACAAAGGATATCGTGGACGACAAGGTCAGGCGGGAATCCGCATCCGGCACCTTTATGACACTGCTGGAATACGGCTGCATACCCGTGGTGAACGAGAACGACACCCTGTCCAGCGAACAGATAACCTTCGGCGGGAACGATACCCTTGCCATTTCGGTCGCCCGTCTCGTAAAAGCGGACCTGATTATCAATATGTCCGACGTGGACGGATTTTACGACAGGAATCCCCGCACCAACCCGGACGCGAAGCTGATCGAGCATATCCCCGAAATAACCGAATACCATTTAAGCTGCGCCGAGGGCACCGGCTCCGGTTCAAAGCGGGGCACGGGCGGAATGAAAGCTAAACTTGAAGCCGCCATGTCGGCTATTAAACATGATATCCCAATGATTATTGTAAACGGGTCAAACCCCAACATACTGTATAATATTTTTGACGGAGAATTTACCGGAACCTATTTCGGAAAGCTGTAATTTTCAAGAAAGGCGGGGGTTTTAATGACGGTTATCGAAAAATGCCTTCTCTGCAGAAACGCGGTGTTTTCCCTTTCCTCCTCGGAAGGGCAGGTAAGAAACGCCGTTTTAAGGTCAATGGCAAACCTTCTGTGGGAAAACAAGGACTTCATTCTGACCGAAAACCGAAAGGATATTGAAAAAGCCGAGGAAAACGGAATAAAAAAGGCAATGGTTGACCGGCTTGCCCTGAACGACAAACGGATAAAAGACATATGCGACTCGGTACTTGAGGTCATTTCCCTTCCCGACCCGTTGGGGAAAGGGGAGGTATGGTCAAGACCCAACGGTCTTGAAATTCAAAAAGTCAAGGTACCCCTCGGGGTTATCGGAATAATTTATGAATCCCGCCCCAATGTAACCGCCGACGCCGCCGCCCTGTGCATTAAAAGCGGGAACGGGGTTGTCCTTCGGGGAGGGAAAGAGGCGGTAAATTCCAATAAAGCGATTTCGGACATTATAAGGCGGGCGGCAGAGGCAAACGGCTTGAGCCCCGATATTGTCCAGTTTATCGATGACACCTCAAGGGATTCCGCCACCGAGCTTATGAAGGCGAGAGGTTATATTGATTTGCTTATCCCCCGCGGGGGAAAGGGGCTCATTCAGGCGGTAGTCCGGAACGCTTTGGTTCCGGTTATCGAAACCGGCGCGGGAAACTGCCATATCTATGCGGAAAAAAGCTGCGACATTGACATGGCGGTTAGGGTTATCAGAAACGCCAAAACCTCCCGCCCTTCGGTATGCAACGCCGTCGAGCATGTGCTGGTTGACGGCGAAATCGCCGGGATATTACTTCCTAAAATCTATGAAACCATGCCGGAAGTGGAATTCAGGGGGGATGAGGAAGTCAAAAAGATACTTCCCGGTATAAAGGACGCTACCGAGGAGGATTTCTTTACCGAATACGACGACTATATTCTTTCGGTTAAGATAGTAAATTCCGCAGAAGAAGCCGTAAGGCATATTAATATCCATTCCACCAGCCATTCAGAATCCATTTTAACAAACGATATGAAAAAAGCCGAATATTTCATAAAAGCCGTTGATTCGGCGGCGGTGTATGTAAACGCCTCCACCCGCTTTACCGACGGGGGGGAATTCGGCTTAGGGGCGGAAATAGGCATATCCACCCAGAAACTCCATGCAAGGGGTCCCATGGGACTGAATGAGCTGACAACCGTAAAATATATCGTCCGTGGCAACGGGCAGATAAGGGAATAGTAGGGTAAAAAGCGCATATTTCACCGGTATTTTACGTAAAATATACCGGTGAATTTTTATGTCTGCCTTTCCCTTTTACCATACCAGCAGTAAAAAGCTGACTCCTTTTTCGAAATGCATAGTTATAATCTTTGCGGTTATTTTTGCCCTTGCGGTGTATTTCGTCGCCTCCGGCGAGGACGGGAAACAGGATATCCTTCCGGCGGCAAACCCCATTTCCTACATAGCGGAAGACTGCGATATTTACACCGTTATCGTCATACTGACCGGGAAGGAAACGAAAAACAATATAAATATCTTTATGGAAATATGCGGTGGCTTTGACATAGAAGCGGTGTTTTTCATGACCACCGAATATATGGATAAAAACGCCTCTCTTGTGGAAAAAATATATTCGGAAGGCCATACAGTAGGGCTTGTCTGCAGAGAAACCGCAAAGCTTACCCGTTCGGGATTTATGAAATATCTTGCCAGATGTAACGACGAATTTTATTCCCTCACCGGCAGATACCCCAAATACTGCTATATCGAGGGTTCCCCCTCCCCCTATGCTCCGGAGGTTATAAACGCCTACGGGCAGTATTATGTTTCCTATGGGGTGGAAATAACCCGCGAAAAGGACAAACAGATAAAAAACGGCTTTATCGTGGCGGTGAATCTAACCGAAAGCGATGGTTCCTACGCCTTCGCCCGGGCGGTGTCGGGAGCCCTTGAAGCCAAACTCAAGGCGGTGAATATGAAGGAGTTTATAAAGACATATGAGCAGTTGCAGGAAAGCTGAAACCTTATCTGTTTACGATTGCAGCCCGTTTTTGAGCGAAAAGTTGTCTGCCCTTGGGCTTAAAATTAAGAAGGGCGACACGGATATTGCGGTTTTAGGGGAAGGCATAAAAACTCCGCCGTCGGTAAACGCCGAAATTGTGTTTGTCCCGGAAAGTCTGACGGATATAGGAAATATAAACTGCCTTTCGGCAGTATCGGCGGGGATGGGCTCAAAGGCAAGCCTTTCTTTCTCCTCCCTTGAGGAGGAATCCGGGGTGATGTCGGTAAACCGGAACGTGGACTTTTCCGGCAAAACGATTTACCCCTGCGAAGTAAAAATCCCCCTTTTCGGGGAACTTTCCCTTTATGAAAACCTGGTGCATGGTTTTTTATCCCTTTTTATGTAAAATATATTTACAAACACCTTTCGTTGTGCTAAACTGTTTAGGATAAACGGGAGGTGCTTTTTTATGTTTCCGATAGGCGTTCAGCTTTATTCCGTAAGGGATTATGCGGAAAAGGATTTTTTCGGCACCCTTGAACGGATTAAGCAGATGGGTTACGACGGGGTGGAATTTGCGGGGCTTTACGGCCGTAAACCCGCCGAAGTCAAGGAATTCTGCGAAAAGATAAACCTTGTGCCGGTGTCTGCCCATGTCTCTATTGAGGAAATGCTGACAGACCCGGATAAGGTGTTTTCCGATTACCGGATTATTGGCTGCAAGTTTATCGCCATACCCTATCTTACCGAAGACCGCCGTCCCGGAGGGGCAAATTACGAAAATACGCTGATACAGATTAAAAGCCTCGGGGAAAAGGCAAGGCTTCACAATCTCACTTTGCTTTACCACAACCATAACTTTGAGTTTGAAAAGGTGGGGGACAAATATTTTCTTGATGTGCTGTACGAAACTGTTCCCGCCGACTTTTTACAGACCCAGCTGGACACCTGCTGGGTGAATGTGGCGGGGGAGGACCCGGCGGAATACCTTAAAAAATATGCCGGCCGTTCCCCGGTGGTGCATATAAAGGACTTTGTCATGAAAGACCGCAAAGCCACAAGCGGGTTGTTCGAACTTATAGGGATTAAGCCTTCCGAAGAAAAGGCGGACGAAAAGGATTTCGACTTCCGTCCCGTAGGTTACGGGGTGCAGGACGTTCCGGCGCTTATCAAAGCGGCAGAGTTTGCAAAAAGCCAGTGGCTTATTGTCGAAATCGACCGTCCCTGCTTGGGGCTGGATTCCCTTGAATGCGTGAAAATATCCGTTGAATACCTTAACGGGTTGAAATAAAAATAAAGAGGTAGAAGCTATGACTTTGGTTATTTTAGCCGCCGGCCTTGGTTCCAGATACGGCGGCGGCTCAAAAAAGCAGCTTGACATTATTGGCGAAAACGGCGAAATTATCCTTGATTATTCCATCTTCGACGCCATCCGGGCGGGCTTTGATAAAGTGGTACTGCTTATCAAAGAGGAGCATGTTCAGGCTTTCCGGGAAAATGTATCATGGAAGTTTGAGAACAAAATCAATGTGGAGTTTGCCTTCCAGAAGGCTGACATGTATAACGAAGGCTACCCCATGCCCGCCGAAAGGGTCAAACCCTGGGGCACAGCCCATGCCCTTCTGTGCTGCAAGGAAGCGGTGGGAAACGATAACTTTGCGGTGGTAAACGCCGACGACTTTTACGGCAAAACCGCATTTGAGCTTGCCTACAACCATCTTAAGACGGCAAAGGCGGGGGAATACGCCATGATAGGTTACCTTATCAAGAACACCGTTACCGACGAGGGGGGCGTTTCCCGGGCGATATGTCAGATCGAAGAGGGTTATATAACCAAGATAACCGAAACCCACGAAATAACGAAGCGCAACAGCCGGATTTTTTATCCTACCCCCGAAGGCGAAACAGACCTTGACCCGGACACGGTGGTATCGATGAACTTCTTCTGCTTCACCCCCGACTTTTTCAATGTTATGGAAAAGGGGTTCAAAGACTTCCTTGAGGAAAACAAGTCGGATTTGAAAAAGTGCGAATATTATATCGCCCTTCCGGTCCAGTCGGCAATCAATTCCGGTAAAAAGCTTAAGGTGTATAACTCCACCGACAAATGGTTCGGGGTTACCTATTTAAGGGACAAACCCACCGTAATTGAAGGAGTCAGACAGCTTACCGAAGCGGGGCTGTACCCCAAAAAGCTTTGGTAATACGGCAAACAGCAACATAACAGGTAATTAGCAGGAAGGTTTATTTTAACCTTCCTGTTTTTATATAAAAACAATATTGTTGCCTCATGTGATATTTTTATTCGGTTAGGTGTAAGGCATGAATAGAAGAAAGTATCTTACCCTTATCGACAAGGTCGAACAGCAAAATAATAAAAACAAAACGCCCTTAAAACATTCGCCATATAATGGGGTTTATAAACTATCATTTTTATAGGATTTAACTATTGAGGGATGTTTGGTTTTATGTTATCATAATAATGTGAAACAGTGTTATATTATTACTGTCTTTCCCCTTCGGGGACAGACGGCATTTTGGAAAGGCAGGTGAAAGCCCCGACTTGACGTTTGGGCAGGCCAATGGAACAAAAAAGAAACATCGTAAACAATGTAGACTCCTTCAAGTCAATGCTTGAGGAGGTAAGAAACGCCCAGAATAAATATGCAACCTGCACTCAGGAGCAGGTTGACATAATATTCAAAGCCGCCGCTGCCGCCGCCAATCAGGCACGGATTTCCCTTGCCAAAATGGCGGTCGAGGAAACGGGAATGGGGGTTGTGGAGGATAAGGTTATAAAAAACCACTATGCTTCGGAATACATCTACAACGCCTACAGAAACATGAAAACCTGCGGCGTTATAGAACGGGATGAAGCCTTCGGCATTGTCAAGATCGCCGAACCTTTGGGGGTTATCGCCGCGGTGATACCCACCACCAACCCCACCTCCACCGCAATATTCAAGACCCTGATCGCACTGAAAACCCGTAACGGTATTATCATATCCCCCCACCCCAGAGCAAGGAAATCCACCATCGAGGCGGCAAGAATCGTATATGAAGCAGCGGTAAAGGCCGGCGCGCCGGAGGGGATAATCGGCTGGATAGACGAACCCTCCCTTGAGCTTTCCAACCTGCTTATGCGGGAGGCGGACACCATACTTGCCACCGGCGGTCCCGGTATGGTGAGGGCGGCCTATTCTTCGGGCAAGCCCGCCATCGGCGTGGGACCCGGCAACACCCCGGCGGTTATCGACGATTCGGCGGATATTGTGCTGGCAGTAAACTCGATAATCCATTCCAAAACCTTCGACAACGGTATGATCTGCGCTTCCGAACAGTCGGTAATAGTCCCCGAAAGCATTTATGATAAAGTTAAAGCCGAATTTGCCGTCAGGGGCTGCTATTTCCTTAACCCGGAGGAAACCGAAAAGGTAAGGAAAACAATTATTATAAACGGCTCACTAAACGCTAAAATAGTGGGTCAGACCGCCCATACCATCGCCAAGCTGGCGGGTGTGGAAGTTAATGAAAATACGAAAATATTAATCGGCGAAGTCACTTCCACCGAACATTCGGAGGAGTTCGCCCATGAAAAGCTTTCCCCCGTCCTTGCCATGTACAAGGCAAAGGACTTTGACGACGCCATCGACAAAGCCGAACATCTGGTAATCGACGGCGGCTACGGCCATACGGCGGCGGTTTATCTTAACGACGTCACCGCAAGAGATAAGCTGAATAAGTTTGCCGAAAGAATGAAAACCTGCCGCATACTAATTAACACCCCTTCGGCACAGGGGGGTATCGGCGACCTTTACAACTTCAAACTCACCCCCTCCCTTACTTTGGGTTGCGGCAGCTGGGGGGGAAACAGCGTTTCCGCCAACGTGGGGGCGGGGAATCTGCTTAACATCAAGACGGTTGCCGAAAGGAGAGAGAATATGCTTTGGTTCAGAGCTCCCGAAAAGGTTTATATAAAGAAGGGCTGCCTTCAGGTCGCCCTTGACGAGTTAGGCAGTGTAATGGGCAAAAAGAAGGCCTTTATCGTCACCGACAGCTTCCTGTATGCCAACGGCTACACCAAGCCGGTGGAGGACAAATTAAACGAAATGGGGATAACCCACACCACCTTTGCGGACGTGGAACCCGACCCCACCCTGGCTTCCGCCATTACCGGCGCAAAGGCAATGACCTCCTTCCAGCCCGATGTGATTATCGCACTGGGGGGCGGTTCCGCCATGGATGCGGCAAAGATAATGTGGGTGCTGTACGAACATCCGGACACAGACTTCAAGGAAATGGCGATGCGGTTTGCCGATATAAGAAAGCGGGTTTACACCTTCCCGAAGATGGGGGAAAAGGCATATTTCATAGCTGTTCCCACCACCGCCGGCACCGGTTCGGAAGTTACCCCCTTTGCGGTTATAACCGACGAAAAAACCGGGATAAAATACCCCCTTGCCGACTATGAGATTATGCCGGATATGGCGATTGTCGACGCAAATCTTATGATGAACGCCCCCAGGGGATTAACCGCCGCTTCCGGCATTGACGCCCTTGCCCACTCCCTTGAGGCTTATGCTTCAATGCTGGCAACCGACTTTACCGACGGTCTTGCCCTGAAGGCGACGAAGCTTATATTCGACTATCTGCCGAGGGCCTATGAAAACGGTTCAAACGACCCGGCGGCACGGGAAAAGATGGCGAATGCCGCCACAATTGCGGGTATGGCCTTTGCCAACGCCTTTTTGGGGGTAATGCACTCCATGGCCCATAAATTAGGCGCGTTCCACCATATCCCCCACGGGATAGCCAACGCCCTGATGATGGAGGAGGTGTTAAGGTTCAATTCAGCCGAAGCTCCCGTTAAAATGGGTACCTTCCCCCAGTATGACCACCCCCACACCCTTGCCCGGTACGGAGAGATTGCCGACTATCTGGGCATCTCCGGCGACAGCGACGAGGAAAAGCTGGAAGGTCTTATTTCAAAAATAAACGAGCTTAAGGCTCAAATCGGCATTAAGCCCACAATCCGGGACTATGTGCCGGACGAAAGCAAATTCCTTGCCCGTCTTGACGAAATGGCGGAACAGGCCTTTGACGACCAGTGCACCGGCGCAAACCCCCGCTATCCCTTAATAAGCGAAATCAGGCAAATGTATTTAAACGCCTATTACGGCACAGTTAAAAAGGAGGGGTAATAATGGAAAACAACGAAAAGCAAATTCTTGCAGCCCGGAAAAACAAGGTGATTTACCGTCAGGGCGACACGGTGGTTAAACTGTTCGACGAGGGCTATTCCAAACCGGACATACTCAACGAAGCATTGAATCAGGCAAGGGTGGAGGACACCGACCTGAATATCCCCAAGGTGCTGGAGGTAACCAAAATCGACGGCAAATGGGCGATAATTTTTGAGTATATAAGCGGCAAAACCCTTCAGTCCCTGATGGAGGAAAACCCGGATAAGACAGAGGAATACCTTAATCTGTTCGTTGACCTTCAGATGCTGGTTCATTCCAAAGCCGCCCCGCTGTTAAATAAACTCAAGGACAAAATGCACCGCAAGATAAGCGAATCGGGGCTTGACGCCACTGCAAGGTATGAGCTTCACACCCGCCTTGAGGGAATGCCCACCCATAAGAAAGTATGCCACGGGGATTTCAACCCCTCCAATATAATAATCCGTGATGACGGTGTGCCCTTTATCCTTGACTGGTCCCATGTTACCCAGGGGAACGCCTCCGCCGACGTGGCGAGAACCTACCTGCTGTTTAACCTTGAGGGGAAAGCCGACCTGGCGGAAGAGTATGTCAATCTGTTCTGTAAAAAAAGCGATACCGCAAGACAGTATGTGAACAAGTGGCTACCCATCGTCGCCGCCTCCCAGATGGTTAAGAAGAAGCCCGAAGAACGGGAATTCCTGTTGAAATGGGTCAACGTGGTCGAATACGAATAGAATGAATCTGCTTGAAAACAGCCCGCCAAT
>DBQR01000048.1:9698-15930 GCA_002305335.1 Clostridiales bacterium UBA1389 | reverse complement strand
CATAAAGAAAAGTCGCATTATTGCGGCTTTTCTTTTTGTACTATTCATTTTCTCTTGCGTTTCCGAAGCGACTTTTCCAGTGAAGAGATAATAGAAGAAAGTTGTATAATAAAAGCGGACACCCAAAAGAGTGAATGATATAATAACTTGAAAAGTGTTTAAAATGAAGAGGACATACACAAAGAAATTTAAAATCAAAACCTGCCAACAGGTTCGGAAAGACGGAATAAAGCCATCTGTAGCGGCTGAAAAGTTAGGCATAAATGCGGTCATGCTGTATCGGCGGATGGAGGAATACCGTTTAAACGGTGTAAATGCTTTCATAGGCAAAGGCCGTTTGCTACATTCAAATTGACTTTTAATTCTTTCTGTTGTAATATTTATTTAAACACTAACGGAAAGGCGGGTTATTATGCGGTTAATTAAAACAATTTCGGCGTTATTCCTTATTCCGGCAATGCTTTTTGTATTGTTTTCCTGCGTCGGCGATGGGGAAGAAAGCCGGGAGGTTTCCCGGGAATCAATCGAATCCGAACAAACCGACATCAGCGAAAGCAATAGCGAATCCAGCGCCGAGGAATCGGTCTATACCCCCGAATTAAAGGACTTGGACGACAGGGAAATAAGGTTTTTGGTGGCGGGAAGCGGTTATTCCTATTACGAATCCTTTGAAATTTATGCCGGAGAAACCGCAAACGAAACCATAAACGACGCGGTGTATGAGAGAAACCAGATAATTCAGGACAAATACAACTGTATCATAACCGCCGACAAGTCAAACAACGTGGCTAACGACATGCGGACATATGTTTCCGCCGACCTTGACGAATACGACGTGTATATGCCCATGATAAACGATGCGGTTAGGCTGGTGGGCGAAGGTCTGATGCTTGATCTGAAGGAACTTACCGGTCTGAAGCTTGACAAACCCTGGTGGGACCAGAAGGCAAAGGAAGGCCTTGAGGTAAACGGCAGGCTGTATTTTGCCACCGGCGACATATCGGTCCTTGACAACGACTGCACCATGGTTATGTTCTTTAATAAAAAATTAGCCGGTATGTATCAGGTAGGCGACTTTTATCAGATGGTCAGGGACAGGGAATGGACCCTTGACAAGGTCTATGAGCTGAGCAAATCCTTTGCCCAGAATCTTGAGGACGACACCGTCTGGGACAACCGTGACAACTACGGTCTTCATGTGGCATTCAACGCACCTCATTCCTTTTACTTCGGCTGCGGCGGCGCTATTGCGGAAAAGGACAACGAAGGCAATCTGATAATAACCATCGCCGACGAAAGAAATCAGGACATTTTAGGTGATGTGTTCGATATCGCCTACAAGCCCGACGTGCTTACAAATAAGCTTCCCGGCTGCGACACCTTTGAGAGTATCTGCGAAATGTTTTTAAACGAGCAGGTTATGATAACCACCTTCGCCCTGATTGACATAAAAGCTTTCAGAAATGCCGAGGGCTTTGATTTCGGAATCCTCCCCTATCCCCTTTACAATTCAAATCAGGAGGAATACCGTTGTCTTGTTTCCACCGCCCTTGTCCCCTGTATAACCATACCCTCCAACTGCGTTGAGCCGGAGGACGTGGCGGCGGCTGTGGAGGCAATGGCCTTTTATTCAGTTGACACCCTTACAAGGGCATACTACGAAAAAACCCTGAAGGGAAGGGATCTGGTGGACGAGGATTCCGAGGAAATGCTGGATATTATCTTTTCCTCAAGGGTTTACGATCTGGGCTTTATCTACAACTTCGGCGGGGTGGGAAATCTTATCCAGGAAATGAACAACGCAAGCTCTTCGGATTTCGCCTCATACTATGAAAGAATTGAAAGCAAGGTCAAGGCCGAGCTGGAAGAAACTATCGACAAATTCAACTGACGGGTGAAAAAATGGATAAATATATTAAAAGCGTGGACAAATGCCTTGACTGGATTGAAAGCCAGATGCTTTCCTTCAACCGGGGAAGCGTGGGGGTTTACGAACGGATCAGGATAAACGTGAACCGGCGGGTTAACTGGACCCGCCCCGACTGCAATGCTGAAATCGCAAGGGTTTACCTAAAGCGGAACCGGGAAGAGTCAGGGGATGTGTTCGAAAATATTATAAACTGGCTGTTTTCGGTTCAGGACAACCAGCCCATGTCGGCATGGTACGGTTCCTTCCCCTTCTTTTTGGACGACGGGGAGATTATTTCCCCCAACGGTCAGGCAAGATGGCAGAACGACAACGGCAAGATACTTATTTCCCTGCTGGATATGTATCTTCTTACATATGAGGAAAAGTACAGGGATTCGGCACTTAAGCTTGCCTCCTACTGGCTTAAGATACAGCGTCCCGAAGGGTACTTCATGCAGTATGACCGGGGAATAACCCAGAGTTCCTACCGAGGTCCCTGCATGGTGTTCTGGCTTGCCGCCGGAATGGCGATGTGCTACGGATTGACCGGAGAGGAAACATACCTTGAAAGCGTCAGGAAAGCGTTAAACTGCCTTCTGCCTTTGCAAAGGGAAAACGGAAGATGGACCACCACCTATGAGCTTATACGGCGGGAGGACTGGCGGCCTGCCTCCTCCGAAGCCTCAATTGCCCTTTTCTGCCTTGGGAGGATATTGAAATACATCCCCGACGATGAGTATAAAAAGGCCTTTTACAATGTCGGGGATTATGTGCTGTCAATCCGGCATAAAAGCGGGGGGATAATGAATTCCGACGAAGAGGGTATAAAAGCCTCCCTGCAGGAAAACCCCGTAATCTGCGATCTGGTTTACACCCAGGGCTTTGCCCTTATGGGATTAAACGAGGCATACTCCCTTACCGGGGACATAAAGTATCTTGACGGGGCAGTAGGGCTTGCCGATTTTCTGGTTTCGGTCCAGTGTGACGGCGAATCCCCCCTTTGGGACGGGGCATGGCGGGGGGCATACAACCCCGAAAATAACAGATGGGAAGGCAGGGCAAACCAGAACAACGATATAGACGAAGGGGGAATGTACTCCGTCTATACCGGCTGGTGCTGTTCCAATATTATGGACGGATTATTGGGTGTAAGCAAACTTATAAAAGAAGTAAAATAAATTAAGCTCTTAATATATAAAATTACGCAAAAATGTTACTAATCACCAAAAAACACCGGCCTATTCGGGCAGGTGTTTTCCTTATGCCGAAAATCCCCGAAAGCTATTTACAAAGGGATTTTTTTGGTTTATAATAAAGCGTGATTATTGAAAAAACGGGGGGTATTTATGTTCTTTTTCGATGAACTTAAGGAATATGACAAAGAGGTTTACGATGCCTGTTCCCTTGAATTAAACCGGCAGCAGCGCAATATCGAGCTTATCGCTTCGGAAAACATCGTTTCTAAAGCGGTGCTCTTGGCCGCCGGGACGGTGCTTACCAACAAATATGCCGAAGGTTATCCTTCCAAACGCTACTACGGCGGCTGCCGGTACGTTGACATTGTGGAGGATATCGCAAGGGAAAGGGCTAAAAAGCTGTTCGGCGCGGAATACGCGAACGTTCAGCCCCACAGCGGCGCCAACGCCAACTTCGCCGTTTTCTTTGCCCTGTTAAAGCCCGGCGACACGGTGCTTTCCATGTCCCTTGCCCACGGAGGCCATCTTTCCCACGGTTCACCGGTTAATATTTCGGGTAAATATTTCAACATTATCCCCTACGGCGTAAGGGAGGACACCCAGACCATCGACTATGACGAAATGGAACGCCTTGCTGTCGAAAATAAACCCAAACTTATCCTTGCGGGGGCTTCTGCCTATCCAAGGATAATCGACTTTAAGCGCTGCAGGGAAATCGCCGACAAGGTGGGGGCGTACCTCATGGTGGACATGGCCCATATCGCGGGACTTGTGGCGGCGGGTCTTCACCCCTCTCCGGTTCCCTATGCCCATGTGGTGACCACCACCACCCATAAAACCCTGAGGGGGCCCAGGGGCGGTATGATACTCTGTAAGGAGGAACTGGGAAAAGCCATCGATAAGGCGGTATTCCCCGGCACCCAGGGGGGTCCCTTAATGCACATTATCGCCGCCAAGGCGGTGGCCTTCGGCGAAGCCCTTACCGATGAATTCAAAACCTACCAGAAGAATATAGTGGAAAACGCAAAGGAACTGGCAGCCTGCCTTCTTAAAGAGGGCTTCAATCTTGTTTCCGGCGGCACCGACAACCATCTTATGCTCCTTGACCTCAGACCCTTTAACGTAACCGGCAAGGATTATGAAATAATGCTCGACGAGGTGCATATAACCGTAAACAAGAACGCCATTCCGGCGGACCCCCAGCCCCCCACGATAACCAGCGGCATAAGGGTGGGTACCCCGGCAGTAACCTCAAGGGGTTTCGGTAAAGACGAGATGAAGAAGATTGCCGGATGGATGAGGCTTGTTGCCACCGACTTTGAAAAGTACAAGGACGAAGTAAACGCCGGTGTCAGGGAACTCTGCGATAAGTACCCCATATATAATTAATAATGATTTTTTCGGGCATTCCGCCGGTTAAACCCCGGCAGGAATGCCTTTTTGTCATATAAACCTTTCCGAAAGGGAAAAATCTATGGAATACAATGTTATTCATCTTTCCAAGGATGAATGGAAGGGGTATGCGGTCCCCATAAAATATACCGCCGACGGTTATTACGATGTTAAAATAAAACAGAATTCAAAAGGATATAATGTCGGCTTTACAAAAAAAGCCTTTAAATCCCCGGTTTTCCGTTCATCGGAGGTTGACGGCGATTTTCAGGACAGGCTGTATGCCGACTGGTGGGAAAAGGCCTCTGCCTGGGGAGTAGTTATTGAGGGAAAACTCAAAGCGGTTATAGAAACCTGTCCTGAGGAATGGTCAGACCGTCTCCGTATTACCGAACTCTGGGTTGACGAAAAATTGCGGGGCAAAGGCATAGCGAAACGGCTTATGAACATAGCCAAGGAACAGGCAAGGCTTGAGAGCCGAAGGGCGATTATCCTTGAAACACAGTCCTGCAATATAAACGCCATAGGCTTTTATCAAAGTCAGGGCTTTTCCCTTATAGGTTTTGATGCCTGCTGCTATTCTAATAATGACCTTAAAAACAAAGAAGTAAGAATGGAATTCGGTTATTTCCTTACCCGGGGGAAAAAGCTGAAAAGAAAAGGTATTATTATCCGTCCCGAAAAACCGGACGACTGCTACGATACCGAATATATGGTCAGGAGGGCTTTCTGGAACCTCCACCGCCCCGGCTGCGACGAACACCTGCTGGTAAAAAAACTCCGGACAAATCCCGCCTATCTCCCCGGCATTTCAAGGGTGGCGGAAGTTGAAGGAAAAATCGCCGGCTGTATAATGTACTGCAAAGCCTGTGTGGAAACCTCTGACGGAAGGCGGGAGGAGGTATTGACCTTCGGCCCCTTGGCGGTTGACCCGGAATTCCAGAACCGGGGGGTGGGCGGTTACCTGCTTAAGGAAACCATAAACCTTGCTAAAAAAGCGGACTATAAGGGAATTATCATTTTCGGCGAACCCGGCTATTACCCCCGCCTCGGTTTTGTTACCTGCGACAAATATTCCGTAACCACCTCCGACGGTAAAAATTTTGCCGCTTTTATGGCAAGGGAGCTTACTCCCGGAGGGTTTGACGGCATAAAGGGAAGGTTCATAATCCCCGATGTATATACAAAGCTTACCAAAGAGGAAACGGAAGAATTCGATAAAAAATTCCCCAGTGCCGAAAAGGTGAAGTTCCCCTTCCATTGGGACTGACGGGGCTTTAGTTTAAACTCATTATTAACACATATGTATATGTTTATTAACATATTTTAGCCGGCCGTCGGTTGACTGCCGGCGGTCAATCGAGTATAATTATTATAATAACATTAATTAAACGGAGCAGGCCTTGAAGAAAAAAACCGTAATAATGGAAAAAATAAGGGAATCGGTGAGTTCGGTACTCCCGATAACCTTAATAATTATGCTTATCTGCTTTACCTTCGTTCCGGTTTCCACCGGGCTTATGCTTTCTTTTATTATAGGCGCTCTTATGCTTATAACGGGAATGGGGCTGTTTACCTTAGGCGTTGACAACTCCCTAACCCCCTTGGGGAACAACGCCGGCAGCTGGATGATGAAAACCAAAAAGCTGTGGGTAATTTTGGGATTAAGCTTTTTTATCGGCGTTGCCGTAACAATTTCCGAACCCGATCTGGTGGTGCTTGCCGAAAACACCCC
>DBQR01000048.1:0-9626 GCA_002305335.1 Clostridiales bacterium UBA1389 | reverse complement strand
ATTTTTGGGCGTCGCCTTCGATTCCGGCGGGGTAACCACCGGACCCATGACCGTCCCCTTTATAATGGCGTTGGGGGTGGGCGTGGCATCACTGCGGAGCGATGGGGATTCCGCCGCCGACAGCTTCGGCATGGTGGGACTCTGCTCGGTGGGACCCATAATGGCGGTGCTGGTGCTGGGCTTTCTGTACAAAGGGGAAGCCAAAACGGCTATTGATATAATCCCCTCCTTTCAGGACACCCTTGAACTTAGCGGCTCCTATCTGACTGCGGTGCCTACATACTTAAAGGAAATGGCGCTTGCCCTTTCCCCGATTATCATTTTTGCCGTTATATTTGAGCTGTTTATCCTTAAACCCTCCAAGGAGGATTTTTTCCGGGTAATAATGGGTATTGTCTATACCTATGTGGGGCTGGTGCTCTTCATGACCGGTGTCAATGTGGGCTTTTCCTCCATGGGTTCCATACTGGGAGGTATGCTTGCCACCGACAACACCAAAATTCTTATCCCATTGGCTATGATTATGGGCTGGTATACAGTTTCCGCCGAACCGGCGGTTATTGTGCTGAACAAGCAGGTGGAGGATATTTCCGCCGGCAAGGTTTCCTCAAAAGCTATGGGAATCTCCCTGTCCATAAGCGTTGCCTGCGCCATGGGACTTTCCATGATACGAATCCTTACCGGAATTTCGATATTCTGGTTTATCATCCCCGGCTATGCCATAGCCATTCTGCTTATGTTTTTCGTACCGGATATCTTCACCTCCATAGCCTTTGACTCGGGCGGGGTGGCTTCCGGTCCCATGACCGCCACCTTTATGCTCCCCTTTGCCATAGGGGCAAGCCATGCGGTGGGGGGAAACGTAATATCCGACGCCTTCGGGCTTGTGGCAATGGTGGCAATGATGCCCCTTATAGTGGTTCAGGTGATGGGGGTAATCTACCGGGTACGCAAAGCTGCCGAGAGGAAGGCGGCAATCCCCGAAGCTATCGAGGATTACGAGGTTATCGTCCTTTGGGACTAAACCAACAATTATAAGGGACGGTTTATATGGAACTTAACTATATCATAGCGGTCACAACCAAAGCAAAGGCCAAGGATTTTATCGACCTTTACAACAAGCTGGGAATACCCGAAACCATACTCATAAACGGCAGGGGTACCGCCACAAAGGAAATACTCAATATAATGGGTATCGAAGCCTCCGAAAGGGTGGTGGTAACCGTGGCGGCGGACAAGGCAAAAACCTCAAAAATATTCAAAGAGGCAAACAGCCGTCTGTATATCAACGTTCCCGGCAACGGAATTTTAGTGGCAATCCCCATAAAAAGTATCGGAGGTGTAAAAACATTGAGCTACCTTACGGGAGAAAAAACAAGCGACAGCTCCAAGCCCAAACTTACCTTCAAGCAGGAGCTTATAATGGTAATAATGAACCACGGCTTTTCCGAAAAAATTATGGAGCTTGCCAGAGCTGCGGGGGCAGGTGGGGGCACCGTGCTGAACGCCAAGGGCACCGGCGCAAAATTTACCGAAAAATTCTTCGGCATAACCGTTGCGGAAGACAAGGAAGCACTGCTTATAGTCAGCAAAACCCAGAACCGTTCGGACATCATGAACGCCCTTATGAAGGCGTCAAACGAAAACCCCAAAATCGGGGCGGTGGCTTTTTCCCTCCCGGTGACCCAGGTGGCGGGAATCAACTTCGGCGAAGACGACAATAAATAAAATAAAGGAGACTATGCCTGTGCGACAGGCACAGGCGGTACAGCATATGTCAAAGGTTTACACTTTCACCAACGGCGGCTTTACCGACAAATACGACCACATAACAAAGGGAAGGTATGTCATAGCCGCCGACATCGACGGGTATATCTATAAAAGCTATGAATCCGCATTGGGCAGGGAAGTGCCGTTAAAGGATCATATCAAATGTATGATCGAAGCCAACGCCGGCGCCCACTACTACGCCCAGAATGCCTACACCGAAAAATATTCCAGAATTAAGACACTTGTAGACCTGAATAAACTGAAAATCAACCGCCGGGACCAGGAGGGCAAACCCTGCCGTAACGCCTACATCTGTTTAGGATATGTATCCGGCGGGAAGTGCTGGCATATCGACACCGGCCTTTGCAACAACCAGGAAAAGGACGTTTGGGCGGCGTTTTTCTGCGATTTCGGTTTGGGTCAGCCTAAAGAGGTTACTTTCAAGGATATAGCCGAATTCAACACCGACAAATACCCGAATGCCCGGTATTTTGAAA
Organism: Clostridiales bacterium UBA1389; assembly: GCA_002305335.1. Classification (GTDB taxonomy): domain Bacteria; phylum Bacillota; class Clostridia; order Oscillospirales; family CAG-382; genus UBA1206. The sequence goes on along the minus strand of DBQR01000048.1, from coordinate 7,359 downwards.
CCGAAGTGGATATTTCCGGCTGCACCGATAAAAAAGACGTGGTAAAATGCGTTTACCGTTTCCTTGATGAAAACCGTAAGATTTTAGGGGAAATCGCAGCAACCTGCGAAAAGGAGGCCGGTGAGGTGTTTACCCGGAACAACGGCAAACCCATGGTAAGGTTCGTCAGGTTTATGTCCCTTATACCCCGCACCGGCAGATTAGAGGACGATGACGCCGACGGCACCTATCTTGACGCGGCGATGGAGGAGCTGATCCTTGACGGTCTGCCCTGGACAGACGAATACCTTGACTATGTCTGGTCGGTGCAGGAAGCCAACATTACAAATCTTCAGATTTCAAATTTAGGTAACAACCCCTTAGGTAATGACATCGACGCCATTTCCATTATCCACAATGTTCAGGTAGGCTGAAAACAAAGGAAAATTCGAATGACAAAGAAATTATTTATATGCCTTTTTACGTTGCTTACGCTTTTGGTTTCCTGCACCCCGGGCAGCGAAACCGATACAAGTTCGGTAATTTCAGAAGAAACTTCGGAAAGCTTTTCTTCCGGCGAATCAAGTCAAAGCGGGGAGGAATCCGAAACAACTTCCGGGGAGGAAACCGGCCAATCCTCCGAAGAAGTTTCCGACGAATCCTCCGAAGAAAGTAACGAAACCTCCCAACCGGCAGAGGAATCTCCCATTGAAATAATGTACTGCAGCTATGACCAGAGACCCTATGCGGTGATAGTGGGGAAGTGCAAAGAAAATGCCGTTATTAAGGCGGTAACCACCGACGGGCAGGAAGTCGAATCGGAATCCTTTTACGGCTGGTTTTCGGTCAGGTTCAGACATTCCTCCGGAACCAAAGTAACCCTTACCCAGTATGTGGACGGGGAACAGGCGGGGGGACAGGCCATATACAATTCCACCCCCAAAAATCCCGGTACCGCCGAAGGCGTTGTGGCGGGGAAGGATTATCAGTTCTTCTATTCCAAATGCCTTTCGGACTTCATGCGTTATAACCTCCCCGACCGGGACCGGCTCGACACCCTGACCGGCCGGGTAAAGTCGAGGATAAAAGCAATAAACGACGCAGGTCTTGACACAAAGCTTATATACATAATAGTTCCCTCCGCGATAACCGTATATCCCGAAGCGGTGCCGGCGGAGTATAAACAAAGCACCGGCAAAACCCGCCGTCAGCTTATAATGGACGCTTTGCAGGAGGCGGGGGCAACGGTTATTGACCTTGAAACGGTGTTCGGACTTCATAAAAACGACACCCAGACCATATACTATAAAACCGACAGCCACTGGACGGAATACGCCGCCTTTTTGGCATACACCGAACTGTTTAACATTATCAAGAAGGATTATCCCGCCGCCGCCCCCTATGATTATGACTACTTCAACTGGTATTCGGGTTATTTCAAGACGGGGGACATGCTGAATTACCTTAATATGACCACCCCCGTTTACCTGACACCCGGCTTTTATGACGAGGACTGCCTTGAATACAGCTGGTTCAGGGACCTTTCCACCGACGTCACCGGAGTGGTGAGAAAGCGGTTTGCGGAAAGCGCTGTTTACAGCGAGGAGGTTACCTACAGCCATCTCATTGAAACCAACCGGCAGAACCTTCCCAGCTGTATCGTCATAAGGGATTCCTTCGGCACCCAGATAACCGACCTTATCGCCGGCAACATGAACCTGACCTATTTCCAGAAGATGTGGGACTACACCTACAATTTGGGGAATATCAAGCGTTATAACGCCGATTATGTAATTTATATCGTTTCCGAATGGAACGCGGAAGTGGTGCTCAATCATTAAGATATAGAAATAAACAGTTAATAGGAAATAGTAAAAATGCCGCATACCGCGGCATTTTTTATCGATAAGATAAATTGCAGACCATGTAGGAGCTGATATTATCTACCCGCAATTCAGGAGTCTGAAGTTAGTTTATGTTAAGGCAGAAAGGCGGGAAAAATGTAAAGCCTTCCGACTTTCGGGGAAGGTGTCAGCCGCAGGCTGACGGATGAGGGGCAGTGCCGCACATACGGGAAAGAAGAAACGAATGAAATCCTCACCTGCGTTTCGGATTGAATCCGCCTGCGGCGGGGTATGATTTCCTCCTGCGGATTTATACATACCCCGCCGTCGTATAAAAGGATATCCGGTGACAAACAAAAATTACAGTTCCAGCTGCTTCGATAAAAACAATGCGCCGGTGTTAATCATTTTCCGTTCCGATTCGTCGGGGATAAAGCCCTCCCTTGCAAGCAGCATTATCCCTCCGATAACGTCGCCTTCGGCGATAATGGGAGTAAGGTAGGAAACCTTTCCGTTTCCGTTTTCGGTAAGCTCTATACCGTTCCCTGCTTCTGCCGAAGTATAGGACTGGCGTTTTTCAAGCACGGACGAAACCGAATCGGAAATGGGCTTTTCAAGGATATCCCTTCCGCTGACCCCTGCCACCGCCACCACCGTATCCCGGTCGCAGACCGCAACGGGAATGCCGGCGGCTTTATTAAGCGCTTCGGCGTATTTCGATGAAAAGGTGGATATTTCCCCCAGGGGGGAATATTTTTTGAAAATAACCTCTCCGTCCTTGTCGGTGTAGATTTCAAGGGGTTCCCCCTCCCTTATCCGCATGGTACGGCGGATTTCCTTGGGGATAACCACCCTTCCGAGATCGTCTATTCTTCTAACAATTCCTGTGGCTCTCATTTATTTTCACTCCGAATAATCAATTAATTGGCTTTGCGTAAACTATTCTTTGCCGTTTGGGTAAAATTATTCATAAATGTTAAACAGAATGTTTTTTATGTTATAATTATATTATATTGGTATCTACCGGTCGATTTATACCGTTCCACAAGGAATGGACTTTGTCTGTAAAATAAGATATAAATTTCATTTGTTTCTATAATACCGGTTCCTCTCCGGTTCCCACCTTCCTGCTTCAATATCAGCCAGCTTAAAACTCCTGCGTTGCCGGCATGCATAAAAACACCGCCGGGTTTACCGGCGGTGTTTTATGTCTTGTCTATTTGGTGTACAAATCCTCTTCTTTAAGGGTGGTGATTCCGTGCTGTTCCAAGGCTTTTTCGGCTTTTTCGTTATCGTCCACCCGCAGAATCACACGGGCTTTGCCGGGATACGGGGAAACAAAAGCATACAGATACTCGACGCTTACCCCGCCCTCGCTTAATACCTTAACCGAATTGGCGAATTCGCCGGGTTTGTCCTCCACTTCCATGGCTATGACCTCCGTCACCTTGACGGTAAGTCCTAATCCCCGCAGTGCTCCCACCGCCTTGTCGGGCTTATCCACTATAAGACGGAGTATTCCGAAATTGGTGGTGTCCGCTATGGAGAGGGCTCTTATATCAACCCCCGCCTTGGCGATAACACCGGCTATCTGGGCAAGCCTTCCCGGCTCGTTCTGGACAAAAATCGAAAGCTGTTTTACAAACATAGCCCATCCCCCTTAAAATTTTCTGTTGTCGATAACCCTTTTTGCCTTGCCTTCCGACCGCGGAAGCGTTTTGGGTTCCACAAGCGTAACCTTGGCGGAAACGTTAAGCGCCGACTGGAGAGCGGCTTCGATTCTCTTTTCCGCCCTTTCGATGTCCCTTACCGTATCGGACGCCATGTTTTCGTTTATTTCCACCTTCACTTCCATTATATCAAGGTTATTTTTCCTGTCAACTATTATAAGATAATTTGCGCCGCAGCCCAGCTGGGTAAGGGTGTATTCCACCTGGGAGGGGAACACGTTTACCCCCCTTATTATAAGCATATCGTCGCTTCTTCCCCTGGGTTTCGCCATCCTGACGGTGGTTCGCCCGCATTCGCATTGTTCGTGGAACAAAGCGGAGATATCGTGGGTGCGGTAGCGGATAAGGGGCAGCGCCTCCTTGCCTATGCAGGTGAACACCAGTTCCCCGTATTCCCCGTCGGGGAGGGGTTTACCCGTTTCCACATCCACCACTTCGGGGTAGAAATAGTCCTCGTTTACATGGAGATGCTTCTGGCAGCAGCAGTCGTAGGACACGCCGGGACCGGTGATTTCCGAAAGACCGTAGATGTCATAGGCCTTTATCCCCAGCAGGTTTTCAATCTCGGCCCGCATACCCTCCGTCCAGGGTTCCGCCCCGAAGATGCCCGCCCTTAAGGGGAGGGAATAGGGGTCTATCCCCATTTCCTTCATGGTTTCGCCGATATACATGGCATAAGAGGGGGTGCAGCAGATAATGTTTGAACCGAAATCCCTTAAAAGCTGAACCTGCCTTGCGGTGTTGCCGGAGGAAACCGGGAGGGCAACCGCCCCCAATCTTTCCGCCCCGTAATGGAGCCCCAGACCGCCGGTAAACAGCCCGTAACCGTAGCTTATATGTATAATGTCGTCCCTTGTGCCTCCGGCGGCGGCTATCGCTCTGGCGGTGGATTCCGCCCAGATGTCGATGTCGTATTTGGTATAACCCACCACCGTGGGCTTTCCCGTGGTGCCGGAGGAGGCGTGGATTCTGATTACATCCCTCATGGGGACGGCAAACAAACCGAAGGGGTAGTTGTCCCGCAGGTCCTGCTTTTCGGTGAAGGGAAGCTTTGTTATATCGTGAATGGAATTTACGCTGTCGGGATTTATTCCCGCCTCGTCGAATTTCTTTTTGTAAAAAGGAATATTTTCATATGCCCGTTTTACCGCAGTTTTTAGGCGGGCTGTCTGGATTTTTTCAAGTTCCTCCCGTTTGGCACATTCTATTTCGGGGGTAAATACTGTCATAATTATTCCTCCTTTAACGAATAGCCGTAGTCAAAGGCCTTCAGGTTTATTTCAACGGTTTTTTGGGGCACGGTGGCGGTTATGGCGTCAACCCATACGGATTTGTCAAGATGCAGATATCTTGCGGCGACGCCTAACAGCACCATGTTCACCGACTTAACGTTCCCCGCCTTTTCGGCAAGGCTTTTGGCGTCAAGGGGAATGACCTTAAGGCCGGTTTGCCTTATTTTTTCAAGAATGTTTTCGGGGTATTTCGCCTGTCCGGTAATAACCGGCATGGGGTTAATCTTCTGGGTGTTGGTTATGATTACTCCCTCGGGCCTGAGATAGGGCATCCATCTTGCCGCTTCCAGAAGTTCGAAGGATATTATCATATTCGCCTCCCCCTTCTCTATGACGGGGGAATACACCTTTTCGCCGTATCTTACGTAGGTAACCACGCTTCCCCCCCGCTGGGACATCCCGTGGACTTCGCTGACCTTTATATCCTTTTCCTGTTCAAGGAAAACCTTCCCCATAAGCTTGGAGGCAAGGAGGGTTCCCTGTCCCCCTACTCCGGCAATGATTATATTGTATGCCATATTATTCAGCCTCCTTTATGGCGTCCTGTCTGCAGGTGACAACACAGACCCCGCAGCCCACACACTGGTTGGGGTCGATAACCGAACGCTTGTTTTCCACGGAAATAGCGGGACAGCCCACCTGAAGGCAGGCCTTGCAGCCGATACATTTGTCGTTTACCCTTACGGGCTTTTTATGCTTTACCTGCTTTAGCAGCGCACAGGGACGGCGGGCAATAACCAGCGAAGGCACTTCCTTTTCAAGCTCTTCGGTTATAACTTTGCGGGTGCTTTCCACGTCATAGGGGTCCACCACCCTGACGGAGGGAATTCCCACCGCATGGGCAAGGGCTTCAAGATTTACCGCCGTGGTGGGGTCGCCTTTAATGGTCAGACCGTTGGCGGGGTTGTTCTGGTGGCCGGTCATTCCGGTTATGGAGTTGTCGAGGATGATTACGGTGGATATCCCCCTGTTGTAGGCAATATCGACAAGGCCGGTTATCCCCGAATGGATAAAGGTGGAGTCGCCTATAACCGCAACCGATTTCTTTGCCTGTTCGGTCCCCCGGGCAAGGTTAAAACCGTGGAGTCCCGACACCGAGCCCCCCATGCAGACGCAGAAATCCAGCATTGACAGGGGTTTCTGGGCGCCCAGGGTATAGCAGCCTATATCCCCCGAAACATAGGTCTTAAGACCCTTGAGGGCGTAAAACAGCCCCCGGTGGGGACAGCCGGCGCAGAGTACGGGAGGCCGCCCCGGCAGTTCCTCCGGGAAGGCTATATACTGATTTTCGGTACCTAATACCGCTTTTTTGATTAATGACTGGGAATATTCCCCGCAGAAGGAAAAGAGGTTTTTCCCTTCAACTTCGATTCCGTTCTTTCTGCAGTGAGTTTCGATAATATCGTCTAATTCCTCGCAGACTATAAGCCGTTTTACCTTTTTGGCAAACTCCTTTATAAGTTCCACAGGCAGGGGATTAACCATGCCCAGCTTAAGATAGCTTGCTTTATCCCCCAAAGCCTCTTTGGCATAGTTGTAGGTGTCGCCGGCGGCGATAATTCCGATGTCGCCCCCCAGCTCGATTGTGTTTATCCCGCTGTTTTCGGCATATTCGGTCAGCTTTTTTGTGCGTTCCTCCACCAAAGTATGTCTTGCCCTTGCCATGGCGGGCATCATTACGTTTTTGCCTACGTTTTTAACGTAATCCTTAAGGGGAATATCCTTAACCCCGCCGAATTCCACCGGGGAACGGGAATGCGAAATCCGGGTGGAAAGCCTTAACAGCACCGGAGTGTCGAAGGTTTCGGAAATTTCATAGGCAAGCACCGTCATATCCTTGCATTCCTGGGAATTCGAAGGCTCAAGCATGGGTATTTTTGATGCTATTGCATGGTGACGGGAATCCTGTTCGTTCTGGGACGAATGCATACCGGGGTCGTCGGCGACGGCAATTACAAAGCCCCCGTTTACCCCTATGTAGGAGGCGGTATAAACCAGGTCTGCGGCTACATTAAGGCCCACGTGCTTCATACCGCTGAAGGCCCTTGCTCCGCCGGTGGCGGCTCCGAAGGCTACCTCGGTGGCAACCTTTTCGTTGGGCGCCCATTCGGAATATATATTGTCATAGCATTCGGCAACATATTCGGTAATCTCTGTGGAGGGGGTGCCGGGATAGGAGGAAACCACCTTAACCCCGGCTTCATACAGCCCTCTGGCTACCGCATGATTGCCAAGCATTAATTCTTTCATTTATGTATAATCCTTTCAAATTTTTATTAATTATTTCGGTTGCGGCGGCATAAACCCGTGTTCAGTCCTGCCGCCAAAATAAATCGGTGGTCCAGATACATTCTTGTAAATTTAAAGCAAAAGACTGACTGTTTCATAGCGCCGCTCCTTTCGGTTTAATAAAAATACAAAATTTAAAGTACATTATACAGTTTTTACTTGAGTTTTTCAATGGTTTTGCAAATATTTTTTAAAAATAATTCTGCGTTGTAAATAGATATGACC
>DBQR01000055.1:27993-34053 GCA_002305335.1 Clostridiales bacterium UBA1389 | reverse complement strand
TACATGGTACAAAAGCGAGTACCTTCTGCTTTTTATTTTTTCCTGCCTTTTCTTTGCGGTGATAAATCTGATACCCCTTAAGACCAACGACGGCGGAAGGCTTGTCTTTCTTTCGGCATTGAAAAAAAGGGGGGAAGAATATGCCGAAAAGGCGGTAAAGTATTATTCCCTTTTCGGCATGATATTCCTTTTGGCTCTGGCGGGGTATATCCTGTACCTTTCCGGCTTCAACAACGGGCTATGTATCTTTTTCCTGCTGGCGGCCTTACCGAAATAATTGTTGCATTATGCCGTTATTTATGTTAAAATCAACATGTTCCATACCCATGCAAAGGAAGGAAAATACAAGACCATGAAAAAATTCGCTTTCTTTTTTATTTTGTTTATGCTTTTACTTACTCTCCTCGCCTGTGCGGGTGGGGCGGATTTGGGTAATACATCAAGCGAAGACACATCCTCGGTTTCCCAATCCGATGAGACGGGGGAATCGTCACAGGATGAAAGCCCTGCAAGCGAGCCGGCCGATTCGTCGGAGGAATCACCTGCGTCTTCGGATGAAACTGACGAGATTTCCTACACCGAATCGTCTTTTGAAGAATCAAGTGAAGAGTCTTCCGAATCCTCGGAGGAACCGTCTGACGAATCNNGAGCCCTCACAGGAACCTTCCCAAGAACCCTCACAGGAACCTTCCCAGGAACCTTCCGCCGAATCGTCGGAACCTTCGGAGGAATCCTCCAAAGAAACATCGGATGAATCTTCGGAAGAAACCTCGGAGGAATCCTCCCAGGAAATAATCAAAGCCGAAAAACCGTCGGTTTACGGCTGTACCAAGCTGTTTGATTCCGCCTTTGTGATTTTGGGAACTTGCGAAGAAGGGGCGACAATTTACTACACCTATGACGGGGTAACCGAATCCACCAAATCCGACCACGGCTATTTTTCGGCAAGGGTTAAATCCACCAAAACCGGTTTGACAGTCACCCTGCGGGCGGAAGCGGAAGGAAAGGACCCCAGCGAACCCTTGTCCTATACGGCAAGGCCTAATAATGTGGCGTCCGCAACTCCCGGGGACACCTGGAATATTATTGCCGGCAAAGACTATCAGTTCCATCTGAAATTAACCTTGGACGATTACCTTCACACCAATCTGTATTCCCAGAATAAACTTGATACGCTGGTACAGACCCTTAAAAACCGGCAGAAATCCCTCGGAAGCACCGAAATGATATTCCTGCTTATCCCCTCCCCCGCCACCATTTATCCCGAGACAATGCCCTCCCAGTACAAACCCCAGGGCAGCACATCAAGGCTGGACCAGGTAATGGACGCCCTCGACAAAGCGGGAGTAACCTATATAAACCTTAAAAAGCTCTTTAACGAACATAAAAACGACGGCTACAAGCTTTACTGGAAGACCGACTCCCACTGGACGGATTACGGCGCTTTTCTTGCTTACAGGGAACTGTTCAACCATATTTCCACAAAATTCCCCGCCGCCACCCCCCGTACCTTCGAGGAATTCAACTGGATAGAAGACTACTATGTGGGCGGGGATGTATCCTATTATCTTGAATACTATGACGGCACTTACAGAAGCAACCTTCCGATGAAGGAGTACAACGTATTAAGAACCCCCAAATTCAATATGCCCTCCCAGATAAAAAACATAAAACGCTATGTCAGCGATAAAATTCTTACCTTTAATGCCGCCAATGTACAGTACTGGAATTTAATAGATACCAACCGGCCGAATCTCCCCTCGGCGGTGGTAATGCGGGACAGCTATTCCACCCAGATGTACGACATTCTTGCCGAACGCTTTGACGTCACCTGCTATAAGGACATGTGGTCGATTACCACAAATCCCTATGACGGGGATATATCTTACTACAAGCCGGATTACGTGATTTACATAATTGTGGAAAGAAATCTAAATTCTGTCTTCAACTGAAAAGCGAAAAATTCTGTAATTCAGCCAAAACAGTATTGACAAAACTCAAAATCAATGTATAATATGTTTAGATAAATTTAATAAAAATTAAGAAAACAGTTTATAATTTTGAAAAGGAGAATTACAATGAAAAAATCGCTATCCGTACTTGTGGTTCTTGTAATGCTGTTTGCCTGCTTTGCAAGCTTCACTGCAACGGCATCTGCGGATCCCGATCCCGCAATAGGCGACCTCAGAGAGCTTACAATCTACAAGGTTTCCGAAGCTCCCACCCTCGACGGGGTTATCGAAGACGACGAATATCCCCTCGTAACGTCCTGGCCCGATGATGATCTGATGACCTTCCGTGGCGACTATGCCACCAACATGGACATCTTTGTCTATATGTGCTATGACGACGAATATGTTTATTACGCCATAAAGGCCGAATGCGACTCCCCCCATGTGGCCTATGTTGAAGGCGAACACTACATATTCAACGCCCACTCCCTCATGACCGTTCTTATCCCCGACGATCCTTCAAACGAAATTTATCCCGACTCATCTGCCACCTGGACCGATTTATACAACGGCGGCTTCTGCTATGAATGGACCCTCGCCATTCAGGACATCGAACACGGCGGCGACGGCACAACCGTTCTTAAATCCGACCATTTCGGCACAATGACTTCACAGTCCGGCTTCGAATATGCCTGCCAGAACATCGTCGGCGAAGGCACCGATAAAGACTGGGATGTTTATGAAATGAGAATTCCCTGGGCTTCGATGTATTCCTCCAAGCAGACTACCGCCCTCACCGGCACCGAAGGCACCATATTCGGTATGGACTTCACCGTTTTGCTTACCGACTACGGCGATGGCTACGACAGCGAATACAAAGGCAACTATGTATATCTTGCCGGCTGCTATCCCGAAGACAACGCCAAAGACCTTTCCGGCTGCGCCAAGATAATCCTCGGCGGCGAATATGATGGCGGGCTTGATATAAGCGAAGATGAATCCAGCGAAGAACCCGATGAAACCTCCGAACCCGCTGTTACCTCCTCCGAAGAAACCAGCAGCGGCGGAACCACCCCCACCGGCGACAGCGGAATTGCGGCTCTTGCCATTATTTCGGTAATCGCCCTTGCCGGCGCGGTTGTAATTAAGAGAAAATAATTAACCCGTAAATAAAAGCCGTCGGTTTTCCGGCGGCTTTTTTGTGGTTATTTTACAAGCCAGTCAAGGACATGCTGGATTTCCTTATCCCAGAATTCCCAGGTGTGTCCCCCCGGCGGTTCTTTGTATGTTACGTCGAATCCCATATCGGTAAGGGTGTTTTGCATTGTCCGGTTGCATTCGATATGGTGGTCTTCGGTGCCGCAGACAATATATATTTCCGGCTTAAGCCTGCCTTCCGAAACAAGCCTTTCGGCGGCGTATTCGACGGTGTGTTTTGTGCGGTTTCCGGGTTCTCCGAAGATGCCGTTCCAATACCGGTCGGACTCCCTTGTTTCAATGCAGTATGCCCCCGAAAGGCCTGCGGCCCTGCCGAAGGTATCGCTTTCCCAAAGAGCGGTTTTCAGCGCTCCGTAGCCCCCCATGGATATTCCGGCAATCCAGGTTTCCTCCCGTTTTGCCGACATCCTCGGAAAGAAGGCACGGCAGATTCCGGGGAGCTCCTTTGAAATGAAGGTGAAATAATTTTTATACCCGCATTCCATATCGGTGTACCAGGCAACCTGGGCGGCGGGCATTACCACTGCGATGTTTTTCTTGGCGGCATAGCGTTCAACGGAGGTGCGGCGGAGCCAGGTGGAATGGTTGTCCCCCATGCCGTGGAGAAGGTACAAAGTGGGGAAGTCGGCATCGGTGTTTGACGTTATGTTCTGGGGGATAATCACATTCATACTCGTCTCCATTCCCAGAACCTTCGAATAAAAATCAACCTGCATTAGCGCCATTATCGGTTTTCTCCTTATGCACATATTTTTTATAAATGAAATTTATTATTGCGATAGCGGTTATGCCGAAGACTATGCCTATAACCGCCCCGCCCAGCACGTCGGTGAGATAATGCACCTGAAGGTAGAGCCTTGAAAAGCCTATAAGTGACGCTAATGCCAAAGCTGCTATGCCGAAACGCTTTTTATCGGCAGACCACAGTACCGTTGCCGCCATAAAGGAGGTCAAAGTATGCCCGGAGGGGAAGGAATATTCCCCCGGCCTCGGAATAATTAGCCGTATCGACGGGTCATAGTCAAAGGGGCGCTGCCTTGCAATGATATTTTTAAGTAAAAGGTTGTTTAACAGAAGGCATAGAATAAGCCCTAAGGCAAGGGTAAAACCCTGCTTTCTGGTCTTTTTGAAAATCATAAGCAGAATTGCGGCGGTAATCCAGATCCATCCCCCATTCCCGAGGAAGGAAATTTTGGGAATCAAAAAATCAAGAAAGCCGCACTTTATTTGCTGTATTCCTTTAAGGATTCCTATTTCAAAATCGGTAAAGCTCATATCACCAGTACCGAAACCTCCCCGCTGTCAAGGATTGACAGCCCTTTTTCCGTTTCCACCGCAAGACGGAATTTTTCGTCCACATCCTTTACTATACCTGTAATATAGCAACCGTTTAGGGTAAATCCCACTTTTTTCCCGGCAAGATAGCTGTTTTCCCGGTAATAGGCAAGATTGGAAAAGTCGCCAAACATCTCAGGGTTGAAATCCATATTTTCAATTAGCAGTTTTACCAGCATATCTTTGTCGGTGTCGATATATCCTGCCTTGTCCTTAAGGTTATCGGGGAGATTGCTGCCGGAAAGGTTTATCCCCACCCCCACGATAAAGCCTAAAGTGTCCGCCACCCTTTCGGTCAGTATTCCGCATATCTTTTTATCGTTAAAATAAATATCGTTCACCCATTTTATTTTTACTTTTTGTCCTGAAGCGGATTCGATAGCCCTTGAAACATAAACCGCCGCAATGGGGGTAACGAGGGGAAGGTATTCCTCTTTCATATCGGCAAAGTTATAGTAAAAGGAAATATAAATCCCCCCCGGCGGGGAGGCAAAGGATTTGCCCTGCCTTCCACGGCCGCCGGATTGGGTTTCGGCCAAAACCGCGGTTTTATGGGGAGAGCCTTCCGACACAAGCTTTTTTAAATAATTGTTGGTTGAATCAACCCTATTCAGGGAAATTAAGTTAAAACCCAAATAAATCACCAGCTTTCATTATAAATTTGCCGGAAGGGTTTGTCAAGGGATAAGCCTTGACAACCTAAGGCAATATAAACTATAATGGCTAAAAGCATTTGATGAGGTATTTATGTTTCCCGAAATCGATTTAGGCATATTCGGCAAGGTCAGGCTTATGACCATAGTGGTGGTGATTGGGACCGTCCTAATGGTTATATTAGTGCGTCAGGCCGCAAAACGGGCCGAAAAAAGCTCCCCCTTTAAGGAAAGGGCATATATTTTCCCCAAGCTGTATATATCCTTTTTCGGGGGATATTTAGGAGCTTTGATTTACGACGCCCTTTTCCACACCGCCGAAAGGGAGGCCTTTGAATTTCAGGGAATCGCCTTTTACGGCGGACTTATCGGAGGAATAGTTACCCTTTATCTGACAATGCGTTTTATGCCGGCTTATACCTCCTTTACGTTCCTCGGATGGCTGGATATGCTTACAGTCCCCTTTGTGGTGTTCCACTTCTTCGGACGAATCGGCTGCTTTCTTTCGGGCTGCTGCTACGGAAGGGTTACCGACAGTGTTTTCGGTCTTCATTTCCCCGACCAGCCGGAATACGGACTTTTCCACAACGGCGAAAAGGTGTTCCCCACCCAGCTTTATGAGGCTTTGGGGTTGTTGATTATAATCGTTTTGCTAAAGTGGGTTTTCAGAAAGCACAGATTAATGAATTATCTAATACTTTACCCCACATTAAGATTCTTTGTGGAATTCCTTCGGGGGGACAACCGGGGAGGATATATTTTATCCCTCTCCCCGGCACAGATAACTTCGTTAATTTTAATTATGATACCGATTGTGTATTATGTAATCAAGTGGAAAGGAAAAAGAAAAAAGCCTTCCGACTTTCGGGGAAGGTGTCAGCCGCAGGCTGACGGATGAGGGG
>DBQR01000055.1:0-27959 GCA_002305335.1 Clostridiales bacterium UBA1389 | reverse complement strand
ATGAAATCCGCCTTCGGCGGGATAAAAAAGGTGGCTGCCGTTTCCGGCAGCCATAAGTTATTTGATTTCTGGTAAACTTGCGGCGGCAACCGACTGTCCCACCCGGCGGGAGGATTCGTCGGGAATATGAAGCTCAATCTTGGAAGCAAGTTCGGGGAATTCCCTGTCAAGCACTTCCCGGGCTTTGTGGAGGATAATTTCTCCGCCCTTGCCGCTGGTAACCCGCCCCATAATGAGGACGTGCTTAATATCGTAAAATTCCGCATAGAAGGCAATAGCATAGCCGAAATAAACCCCGATATTGTCGAATATCTTGACCGCCCTTTCGTCCCCTTCCGCCATAAGCTTTTGAACCGCTTTCAGCTTTTCGGCGGGGGTCAGTTTTTCGTCAAGCTCTATTCCCGCAAGGGGAGCAAGCTTGATAACCCCGTCCTGGGAGAAATATTTAACGCCGCAGCCGTAGTCGCCCGACCATTCGTCAACCATGGCGTTCTCGTTGAAGTCAACGGGAACAAAGGCAAGCTCATTCAGCCAGCCGGTTATATTCCCGTGGGAATCCACATAACCGCCGGCTTCGGAGGTGCCCATGGCAATGCCCAGCACGTTGTTGTCGTTTAATTCCATGGCGCCCGCAAGGGCGGTAACGTCCCCGTCGTTGGCAACTTCAATGGGGATATCCTTCCCCAAATCCCTGCCCAGCTGCTTTGCCACGTCAAGGTACATACTCTTAACCCGTTTTTCAAAGTCTTCGTCGGAAACCTTCAAAAACAGGGAAGCCACCATAATCCTGTTGCTTATATAAACGCCGGCGGAGGAAACGCCTATGGCGTCAACCCGGGGCATATGCTTGGCGGCGGTCCTCATGGCGTCGAGGATTCCCTGATAATGATATTCGGGATCGGAGTTAAGCTTGGGATGCCATACCACTTCTTCGGAATAAACCGCTTCCCCGTCGATAACCGCCGAAACCTTTCTGTCGCTCCCGCCTGCGTCAAAGCCTATGCGGCAGCCGTCAAGGTGACGTCCCACCGGGGAGGAGGCTTCTTTGGTTTCCGGCGCGTTTTCAAGGGTTGTCAGAACCACCTCAAAGGGGAGCTCGTACACCCTTGCCATAAAGCCGTTGTCAAAGGCGCGGAGCCCGTCTTTTTCATAGGCCTTCTTTATTTTTTCGCCTATTACCGGGGAACCGGCAATTATTATCTTATAGCCGCCCCTTACCCAAAGGAGGGCCTTTACTATTCTTTCGATAAAACGGAAATTTATATCGTCCTTGCCGATGCCGTCTTTATACACCCTTGTCCTGAAGGTGGAAATCTGGCCGTTGTTCCTTTCGATGCCGATAACGATATCCTGCCCCTCATTTTTCGTGTTTTCCCTCATTTCCCGGCAGACAAGGGATAAGGGGATAAACTCCCTGTCTAAAACCGATTCGACTTTAAGCTTCATATTTTACCTTTCCTCCTATGATTGTCTTTATAATGTCGAATTTTTCGTCGGCAATGATTATATCCGCATCCTTGCCTATATCAAGGGAGCCCTTTCTGTCGGCGATGCCGAGGGCCGTGGCGGGGCTGAGGGTGGCGGATTTCACGCATTCACAAAGGGGAAGATGGGAGCTTTCATACACATTCCAGACCCCCTTGTTCAGCTTAAGCACGCTTCCGGCGATAGTACCGTCTTCCAGCTTGCAGAGGTTGCCGTAATAGAATACCTTCTGGTTGCCTAAAGTGTACTGGCCTTCGGGAAGTCCGCCGGCGGGAAGGCAGTCGGTTACGAATATCAGTTTTTCCCCCTTGACCTTTGCCATCATGGAAAACAATGCCTTGTCCACATGATAGGTGTCAACTATAAGTTCGGTATAAACGTCCCGTGTAAGGGCAGCTCCCACCACGCCGGGATTCCGGTGATTCAAAGCGGACATGGCGTTGAACAGATGGGTTACGGATTTTGCCCCGGCGTCAATCGCCCCGCAGGCGGTTTCGTAGTTAGCGTCGGTATGGCCGATGGAAACCACCGTTTTCGTTTCCGAAACGATCTTGCGTATGGCTTTATAGTTTTCGTCCATTTCGGGGGCAAGGGAGATATATTTTATAACATCCGCATTTTTAATGACAAATTCCGCATCCGGCTTTAAAATATGGGCTTCCTCCTGGGCACCCTTTTTCTTGGGGTTTATAAAGGGGCCTTCGGCATGGACGCCGAGAACCACGGAACCCTCCCAGTCCCTGGATTCCTCCATAACCGACCGGACAGCGTCTATGGATTTCTGAATAACGTCTTTGCTCACCGTCATGGTGGTGGCAAGAAAACCGGTCACCCCGTTTTTGACGATACCGCCCGCAATCTTCCTAATGCTTTCGGGATTTGCGTCGCATACATCGCAGCCCAAATAGCCGTGAATGTGAATGTCGATAAGACCGGGGGCAACGTAATTGCCCTTGGCGTCAATAACTTCCGCCCCTGCGGGGACTTCGCTTTCGGGGAGGATGTCGTAAATCCTGTCCTCAAAGGCTAATGCCTTTCCGGTTAAAATTTTGTCTTTAAGTATAAGCTTTCCGTTGACTATATACTTCATAACAGGTCCGTCCTTTATTTAAATTTTTTTTGTTTTCGAAATTTTCAGGCAAGTTTATTATACATAAATTTTTCGGAATGTAAATACGAAAAGACATATTAAAACATAATTTTATGCCAGCAGGCAAGGATTGTCCGGATGGGACAGCCTCTTAATCAGACGCATATTTTCTCCAGATCCTTTTTTCAAGTTTAAGCTCGGAAGCAAGATTGTTAACAAGCTTTGTTTCGAAAAGCATTTCCTCTTTGATTTTCTGAGGTTTTATCCCGAAAAACAATGGGATGTCGAAATGCTTTTTGGGATTCTGTAAAACCACATACAGCTTTTCCTGACTGAAAAAAGCAAAAATCCTTGCCGTGGTGTTCAGCCTCAGCTTTAAAAACGATTGTATAACTTCTTCAGTTAAAACCAGCTTTCCCTCGGAAGGAGTAGCCGCCATGGCGATAAAGGTATAGTCGAACATGGAATTGTCGGTTTTGTATTTTTCAAAGATGTTATCGTTACTTTCGGAAGGGGATTCCGGAACCGTAAATCCCCTCTGACGCACCTTTGCGTCTTTTTTGAATTTTACGTCGAAGGTATAGACAAACAACTGACCATAAAAATTTCCGGCTTTGAAAAAGGAGGTTATAAAGGGAATGTCCTCATACAAAGCCGAAAAGGTTTCGGCAAAATCCGCGTTTTCTCCGACAGATATCACGCCAAGCATTTCAAGTATGGACGAATCCGGGTGTCCGGCATTTATATTACAGCCGTCAAACTCATTAAAAAAGGAGATTTTCCTTACGTTTTCCCGGTAGTTTTTTTCGTATTCCGAATATTTGTTTCTGTATCGGAAAAATACGAACAAAAAAGCCGCAAGGCAAACCAAAGACAGTATAAACGGAAGGGCAAAATCGAGATGAACGTCGGGGGAAACCGCAAAAAACAAAAACATAAGGGTAAGGCCGGCGAAAAGCACAACCGGGGGAAGCCAGGCGATACAAACAAGCCTTTGCTTGTTCAGTTCCTTCAGCTTCTTTTCCAAAACCTTTGCCTCCCTTATACTTTAATCAAGTAATTTTAATATATAATACAAACAAAGTCAAGGAACATATTGTAAAAATCGCCCCGGACAAATAAAAACACCCCTGTTTTGGCGAACTTATGCCAAAACCAGGGGTTATTGATTCCCCGCTTTACGAATGGGCTTCGATATATTCGGCAATGTCCCTGACGGTCTTAAGGTTTATTGCGTCCTCATCGGGGACATTCACCCCTAAATTTTCCTCGATAGTTAAAAGCATTTCCACCAGATCTATCGAATCCGCCCCCAGGTCCTCAATGAGATTGGAATCGTCATTGATTTTTCCCTTCTCGATTCTAAGCTGTTTTGATAGCAATTCTTTTACTTTGTCGATAGTCATTTCAAGGTTCCCTTTCTTATGGAAAGGCAACAAATGTCCCTTCCGGTTTGTAATACAGGCAATATAATAATACTCTTTTCCCACTTTTTCAATAGTATTTGTCTTATTTTTTAAATTTAATGAAATGTTAAAAATTGCTTTATAGCTTCAATTTTCCTAAATTCGCAAAAATTTTCATATTCGTTTATTGACTGAATGAACATTGTATGATATCATAAGATGTTAAAGTATCACCTGTAATATAAAGAATAAATCGGGTGTCTGAACAAGGAGGATTCTGTGCTTATAATCGGCGTTGACCCGGGAATTGCCACCGTTGGGGTGGGGATAATAGAGGCGAATAACGGCGTTTACAAAGCGGTGGAATACGGTGCCATTAGGACAAAGCCCAATCAGCTTTTGGAAGACCGGTTAAACCAGATTTTCGAAACGCTGACCGAAATTATAAAACACAATAAGCCCGACTGCATGGCGGTGGAGGAACTGTTTTTCAACACCAACGCCAAAACCGCCCTTGCCGTGGCTCAGGCGCGGGGGGTAATTCTTCTTGCCGCAAAGAAGCAGGGGCTGGATATTTACGAATACACCCCACTGCAGGTCAAACAGTCGGTGGTGGGCTACGGCAGGGCGGAAAAGCATCAGGTAATCTATATGACCAAACTGCTTTTAAACCTTAAAGAAGCCCCAAAGCCCGACGACACCGCCGATGCCCTTGCCCTGGCAATCTGCCACGGCAATGTGATAATGCATAAATATGACATGACAAAGGTAGAAGGATGATATGTACCAATACATAAAGGGAAGACTTACCGTCCTAAACGGGGACATGGCGGTTTTGGAAACCGCCGGGGTAGGCTACAAGCTGTTTATAAGTCACAATACCCATTCAAAACTGGCGTCTTTCCTTGACAAGGAAGTAAAACTCTATACATACCTGAATGTGCGGGAGGACGCCCTTGAGCTTTACGGCTTTTACACCGATGAGGAGCAGAGCTGCTTTTCAAAGCTGGTAACCGTTTCGGGGGTGGGCCCCAAAGCGGCGATGTCGGTTTTATCCGTCTTTACCCCCGAAAGGCTTGCTTTTGCGGTGTCCGCCGGCGACGCCAGGTCAATTTCAAAGGCAAACGGGGTGGGGCTTAAAACCGCCCAGAAGATAATCATCGAGCTTAAAGGCAAGCTTGACCTGGAAGGGGAAAGCGGCGGGGATGTGTCAACCGGCAATATATCAAATGCCCTCAGTATGCTTACCGGATTAGGCTATACGAAAGCGGAGGCGCTGACCGCCCTGAAAGACATAGATCCTAACATTCCTGTTGAGGAAATAATGACTTTGGCCTTAAAGAAGCTAAACAGGTTTTAGAAAGGTTTATGAAAAATGCCTATAAATCAAAACTTTTCACAGGAAGGCGCGGAATACGAATTCGAAGCCCGCATAACCGGCGGCAGAGAAATGCCGGAGGATTTTGAGGAGGAAAAAACCCTACGCCCCAAAACCCTTGACGAATATGTGGGTCAGGAAAAAATCAAGGAAAACCTCAGGGTATTCATCGACGCCAGCCGGATACGGGGGGACAGCCTTGACCACTGCCTGCTTCACGGTCCCCCGGGACTGGGGAAAACCACCCTTTCCTGTATCATCGCCAACGAACTGGGGGTTAATCTGAAAATAACCTCCGGCCCCGCCATTGAAAAACCCGGGGACTTGGCGGCGCTATTAACCACCCTCGACACCAACGACATATTGTTTATAGACGAAATCCACCGCCTACCGCGGACGGTGGAGGAAGTGCTTTACCCTGCCATGGAGGACTTTGCCCTTGACCTTATGATGGGAAAAGGCCCCTCCGCCAGGTCTATCCGCATACCCCTAAAGCATTTCACCCTGATCGGGGCGACCACCCGGGCAGGCCAGCTTACCTCCCCGCTGCGTGACCGGTTCGGAATGATGTTCCGCCTTGAGCTTTACACCGGCGAAGAGCTTTCAAAAATCGTAAAGCGTTCGGCGGGAATCCTTGACACCCCCATAACCGACGAGGGGGCATGGGAAATCGCCCGCAGGGCAAGGGGAACCCCCCGTATCGCCAACCGGTTCTTAAAGCGGATTAGGGACTTTGCCACGGTTATCGGGGACGGCACCATAACAAAGGAAATCGCCGACAAAGCCCTGAAATCTCTGGATGTGGACGAACTGGGGCTGGATTCCATCGACCGGCGGATGCTGGAAGCCATAATAGTCCACTTCAGCGGCGGTCCCGTGGGGCTTGACACCCTTGCGGCGGTAATAGGTGAGGAATCCATAACCCTTGAGGACGTGTATGAGCCCTACCTGTTGCAGCTCGGTTTTATAAACCGCACCCCCCGGGGGAGAATGGCTACGGCTTCGGCTTACAGGCATCTTGGGCTTAAAATGCCCCAGCCCCGGTCATATGACGACCGGCAGATTACATTATAAGGATTGATATGTTTAAAGCCGATAACTGGAATGATTACGAACTGATAGACACCTCAGACGGCGAAAGGCTTGAAAGATGGGGGGAATATATCCTTATCCGTCCCGACCCGGTTATTATCTGGAACGGGGAAAGGACAAACCCCCTTTGGAAGAAAGCCCACGGCATATACCGCCGTGCTTCCTCCGGCGGCGGGGAATGGATAAAAAAGGACATTCCGGAAGAATGGACTGTTTCCTATAAGGACATGAAATTTCTCCTTTCCCCCATGGGATTCAAGCATACCGGCCTTTTCCCCGAACAGGCGGTAAACTGGGATTATATGCAGTCGGTTATAAAAAGCTCCGGCAGAAAGGTAAAGATTTTGAACCTGTTTGCCTACACCGGCGGGGCGACGGTTGCCGCCGCCAAAGCGGGAGCTTTCGTCTGCCATGTGGACGCCTCCAAGGGGATGACCCAAAGGGCAAGGCAGAACGGGGAAATATCCGGTCTTCCGGGGGATTCGGTGAGATTCATAGTTGACGACTGTATAAAATTCGTGGAACGGGAAATAAGGCGGCAGAGCTTTTACGACGGAATCATCCTTGACCCGCCCTCCTTCGGAAGGGGCCCCAAAGGGGAAAAATGGGTGCTTGAGGAACGCCTTGACGAACTTATCACCAAAATCACCGGTGTGCTTTCCGAAAAACCTCTGTTTGTAATATTAAACTCCTATACCTCCGGTCTTTCCCCTTCGGTGTGCGGGTATATATTGAGCAAAGCCATGAAAAATCGATTCGGGGGAAGGGTGGAAAGCGACGAACTGGGGCTTCCCGTAACCCAGACGGGTCTGTACCTCCCCTGCGGAGCCACCGCAAGATGGACTTATTAACCGTTAGGCATAAAAATTGAAATTAAAATTTAAAAATTAAGTTTATAATATTATGACAGCAAAAGACAAAAATAACATATTTGTTCTGTTTATCGTTTCGGGGGTTCTGCTTGCGGTGATTTCGGCATTCCTGCCGTTTATGGGACACCCGTATTATTCGGTAGTCCCCGGGGCGCTTGCCTGTATCAGCCTTGTTTTTGCGGCGGCCTTTTCCCGAAACGAAAAGAATAAAAAGCTGTCGATTGTTTCCTCCTTTTCCCTTTATCTGTCCTTCCTGCTTGCCTTTACCGTTTTAGGGAGGAACATTTACCCCATATTCAACCATAACAGCTTATCCGATGCTTTCAGGGGGCGTGTTTACATAGTTCCCTTTAAAAACATAGAGTATTACGGCAGCTTAATGTTCACCTCCCAATGGAAGAACGCATTTATTAACTTTTTCGGCAACCTAATAGCTCTTACCCCCTTTTCCTTTTACCTTCCCCGGCTTTACGGCAAGGCCTACAGGCGTAAAACATATTTTATATGTCTGTTCTGTATGGTGTCCTTTATAGAAATAACCCAGCTTATCCTGGGCTGCGGGGTTTTCGACATAGACGACTATATCCTCAATATGTCCGGCGCCTGGATAGCTTACGAACTGCTTTCGGGCAAAAAGGCAAGAGTATTCCTCGACAGATTTTTAGGAACCGTCAGCGACACTTAAGATCGAAAGGGGTAAAATTTATGAAAAAACTCGGTATTTTGTCTGTTTTGATTATTATCATCCTATCCTTGACCTTTCTTGCCTCCTGCTCGGCGGAAAACATGGGGGGAGACTACAAGAACACTGACGAACAGGGGGACACGGGCGATGTAAGCGGCGGGGATATTTCCAACCGCAAGCTGGTTAAAAACGCCACCCTTGACGTTGAAACCAAAAATTTCGACGAGTTTCAAAACACCTTTGAAAATACCCTTCAAACCCTTGAAGGCTATACCGACAGCAAGCGAATCTCCGGCGGCGGCAATTCCCTGAGAAGGGCGACCATAGTCGCACGAATACCCGCCGACAAGCTGGAAGACTTCATTTCGGCAATAAGAAATGCCGCCAACGTTACCGAAGAAGCCACCTCGGTTAAGGACGTGACCTCGGCCTATATCGACATCGACAGCCGGCTTAAGGCTTTGAGGGTTGAGGAAACCACGCTGCTTTCCCTTCTGGAAGAAGCAAACAATCTCGGGGACACCCTTTCCATAAACTCAAGGCTCAGCGAAGTAAGGGCGCAGATTGAAAATTACGAAGCTCAAATGCGGGTTCTGGAAAGTTCCGTCGAGTATTCCACCGTAAAGCTGGAAGTATATGAGGTGGAAAAGATAACCCCCACCGAAAAAACCTCAGTCTGGAAACGGATAGGCGACAACCTTTCGGAAGGCTTTGCTAACGTATGGGTATTCCTTAAGGAATCCTTCGTGTTTATTATTTCCTCAATACCCTACATCATAATAATCGGCATCATCGGGGTTATTGTTACTTTAATAATAAGATATTCCAATAAAAGACAGGCGAATAAATTCAAAAGAAACGGAATGACCGGAGGAAATGCCGGAAACAACGGCTGCCCGCCGGAAAACTAAAGAGATGTTTATTGAAACCAGGGATTTGTTTTTCAGCTATAAAGAGGACACGCCCCCCGTCATAAACGGCGTAAGCTTAGGTATCGAAAAGGGTACCTACACCGCCGTAATCGGCCACAACGGCAGCGGCAAGTCCACCCTTGCCAAGCTGCTCTGCGGACTGCTTGTCCCCACCGGCGGGGAAGTCAGGGTTGACGGAATTTCCACAAATGACGAAAAACACCAGTATGACATAAGAAAAAGGGTGGGGATGGTGTTCCAGAACCCCGACAACCAGATTGTGGCGTCGGTGGTGGAGGAGGACGTGGCCTTCGCCCCGGAAAATTTAGGGCTTCCCCCTTCTGAAATAAGAAATCGGGTTTACGGTGTCCTTAAAGCGGTGGGTATGGAGGAGTATTCCAAGCATTCCACCTACAAGCTGTCGGGGGGGCAGAAACAGCGTATAGCCATTGCCGGCATTCTTGCCATGGAGCCGGAATGCATAATCTTTGACGAAGCCACATCCATGCTTGACCCGGCGGGGCAGAGGGATATTGTTACCGCAATGAAAATGCTGAACAAGGAAAAGCATATAACCGTAATAACCATAACCCATCATATGAACGAGGCGGTGGAGGCCGACCGGGTTATCGTGCTGAATCAGGGAAAAATCTATGCCGACGGCACCCCTGTTGAGGTGTTTTCCCGTGTGGAAAACATTAAAAAGGCAAAGCTGAACGTCCCCCAGGTTACGGAACTTATGTATATTCTTGAAAACGGCGGCTACCGGTGCGGCACCGATGTGCTCCACACCATGGAAGCTGCGGAGAGGATTTCAAGGCTGTTTTAACATGACGGATACCATAACGAACGCCCTTGAACTTGATAAGGTAACGGTTAAGTACGGCATAGGCACCCCCTTTGAAAAAACCGCCCTTGACAATATGAGTATCGGTTTTCCCAAGGGAAAGATAACAGGAATAATCGGGCATACCGGTTCCGGCAAATCCACCCTTGCCATGCTGCTGAACGGTCTTCTGAAACCCACGGAGGGGACTGTTAAATTCGAAGGCGTTGACATTCATAAAGACAAGGAATTCACAAATAAATTAAGATTCAAGGTGGGGCTGGTGTTCCAGTACCCGGAATACCAGCTTTTTGAGGAAACCGTGGAGCGGGATATAGGCTTCGGTCCCAAAAACATGAACCTCAGCGAAAAGGAAGTGGCCGAACGGGTTAAAAAAGCCGCCGTGTTCTGCGGTCTTGACGAAAAGACCCTGAAAGCCTCCCCCTTTGAAATTTCCGGCGGGCAGAAGCGGCGGGCGGCCATTGCCGGGGTTATCGCCATGGAACCCGAAGTGCTTGTCCTCGACGAGCCTGCCGCCGGTCTCGATCCTTCGGGCAAGGAGGAGATTTTGGGGGGACTTTCGAAATATAAGGAAGAAACCGGCTCTACCCTTATCCTTATAAGCCACAGCATGGAGGACATTGCAAAGTATTCCGACTATATACTTGTGCTTAAAGAAGGTAAAATCTTCGATTTCGGCACGGTGGAGGAAATCTTTTCAAAGGCGGACAGGCTGTTTAAAGCCTCCCTCGACCTCCCCCAGATTACCAAGCTGTTCATTGAGCTTAAAAAGCGGAACATCGTTGACAGAACCGATATCTACACCGTAAACTACGGGGCAAAGGTGCTTATTTCTTTATTGAAAAGCAAGGAAAATTAAATGATAAAAGACATAACCATAGGTCAGTATTTTCCGGGGGACACCCTCCTTCACAAAACCGACCCCCGCTTTAAGATAATAATACTTATAATATTCCTGACATCGGTGCTTGCCGCAGCCTCGACGGTGTCCTTTTTGGCGGTGTTCTGTCTTACCGTAATTTTGCTGGCAATATCCCGCATAAATCTTAAGATACTGCTTAAATCGGTTAAACCGCTAATCTTTATACTTATGTTTACTGCGGTGGTGAACATATTCTTTGTAAAAGGGGAAAACCCGCTTATAAGCCTGGGTTTTATTAAAATCTATAAAGAGGGCATAATCAATGCGGTGATGATGCTGGTGCGCCTTGTCTGCCTGGTACTGGGGACAACGGTGATTTTATCCTACACCACCTCTCCTCTGGATATGACCGACGCCCTCGAACGGCTACTTTCCCCCCTTAAATATATTAAGGTGCCGGTGCATGATTTTTCAATGATGATGACCATAGCCCTAAGGTTTATCCCCACGTTGGTGGAGGAAACCGATAAGATAATTTCCGCCCAGAAGGCAAGGGGGGTATCCTTCGACACCGGAGGGTTGTTAAAGCGGCTTAAAGCCCTGATTCCCATACTTATTCCGCTTTTTTATTCGGCAATAAGGCGGGCGTACGAGCTGGCGGAGGCAATGGAATGCCGCCTCTACCGGGGCGGTGAGGGAAGAACCCGTATGAAGGTGCTTAATGTAAGGGCTTCCGACTATATCTTTTTAACGGCAATGCTGGCAGTGTGCGTGGGCATATTTTTGCTTAATTCCTATGAAATTCCTTTGGGATTTCTTAAATAAGGAGAAACCATGAAAACCGCCCTTGTTATATCCTACAAAGGCACTGATTACTGCGGCTGGCAGGTACAGACAAAGGCAAAAAAGCCTTCGGTTCAGAAAACCCTTCAAAACGCCATTGAAGCAACCTTTAAAACAAGCGTGAAAGTCACCGGCTGTTCCCGTACCGACGCGGGGGTTCATGCAAATGAATTTTTCTGCCATCTTGATAAACTTATCGATGTTGACAACGACAGCATCCCCCTTGCGGTAAACCGGAACCTTCCGGAGGATATATGTGTCAGGCAGGCCTTCGACGCAGACGACGGCTTCCATTCCCGCTATTCGGCAAAGGGTAAGGAATATATGTACCTTATCTGGAACAGCAGAATAAAAAACGTGTTTTTCCCCGACACCGCCTTTATGTTCCCCAAATACATCGACGTGGACGAACTTAATAAAATATGCAGTCAGTTTACCGGAAAAAATGATTTTTCCGCCTTTATGGCTTCCAATTCAAGCGTTTCGGACACCGTACGGACTGTCCGGCAGTTCGGTGCCGTAAGGGAAGGGGATTTCGTTAAAATATACATTTCTGCCGACGGCTTTTTGTACAATATGGTACGGATAATGACGGGCACCGCCCTGGATATACTTTTCGGTGCCATAGATATGCCGGTTAAGGAAATCATAAAAGGTCGTAAAAGGGAAAACGCAGGCAGGACAATGCCCCCCTGCGGGTTGTATTTAAACAGGGTATTTTACTGATTGATAACATTTTTGAGGTAAAAACATTGGGAGCTTTTTCAATCTTCACCACCAGAAAACATAAAACCAAATCCCAAAGCCCCGCCCCTGCGGACTATTACGAATCCTTGGCAAGGCGGCTTAGCTTTGTTAAGTATGCGGTTTTATTCGACCTTGTGGCCTTTGTGGTGTTCGGTTTTACCTTTTTCGGCGGCAGCCTTTCAATGGATAATTTCCGGTATATGCTTAAATTCATGTCGGTGGATGCGGATACGGTTATCACCGACGGAAGCATCATAGAATTCGACACCGAACAAAACACAAAGGGGCTTATAACCAACGGGAATTTAGCGATAACCGACACCAACGGGGTCCGGATATTCGATATGACGGGGGAACGGTACTTAAAAGATACGGAATATTATACCGACCCCATCACCGCCACCAACGGCAGTATGCTTATGGTAAGCGACCGTAAGGGCTATAAGGTGAACATCTACTCGGTTTACGCCAAGGTGTATTCCCAGAATTTCACCTATCCTGTGCTTGACCTGTGCGCCTGCCCGGCGGGGAACTACGCCGTGCTTACCGCCTCAAGGGGCTACCGTTCGGGGATAGAGGTTTACGACAGCAACTTCAGAATTGTCTTCTACTACTACTTTGCCGACCGGTACGCCAGCGGCATAGGTCTTTCAGCCGACGGGGGCAGGGCTGCCGTCTGCACCCTGTCAAATACCTCCGACGGGGAATTCCTGGGGGGGATGCATGTGTTCAATGTGGCAGACCCCAATGACTTCGTGTTTTTCGAATATAAGGGGGAAATCCCCTGGAAGGTGAAATTCAACGGCAATGGTTCCTATATTATCCTGACAAACAAAGCCCTGAGGATTTATTCCAGCAGCAACGAGCTGGTTTCAACCGTTGATTTCGGGGAACAGGCCCCCAAGGGTTATGCCTTCAACGACGGATATATTTCCCTTTCCCTTTCCGAAGCCGGCCTTTCCAACGCCACAAGTATTAAGTTTTACAATTCGGCGGGGGAATACATAGGGGAAAAGTCCTTCCACAACAACGTATCCTCAATGGATATAGTGGGGGAATACGCATATATTTACAGTGTCGGTATCCTCTATACGGTGGATCTCACCACCCTGGAAACGGTTAAAGAGGAAAACGTCGGGCTTTCCTACGTTTCGGTGCTGCAGGACAAGGATAATAAACGGCTTATCTTTCTTTATAAAAACAAAGCGGTGTTTTACGGCAGCGATACATATATTTTATCAAAACAAAACGGAGGCAACTGACAATGAGTGCGGTACTTGATATTATTATAGCTGTTATCATTGGTTTATCGGTGTTTTTCGGTGCAAAGAACGGTTTTGTCAAAACCGCCATAAGCATGGGGAGTATAATTGTTGCCGTTATTGTGGTGGCGTTGTTTGCCTCTAAACTTCAGGGGGTGTTTTTGGAATCAACCGCCGCCGACAGGGTGAGGGAGGAAATAAACCAACGCCTTGCGGACATGGTTTCGGCGTCCGACGAAAACTACAACCCCGATGAGGTTAAGGAATCTTCGGACTTTGAAAAATTCCTTGACATAGTGGGAATCGACAGCAGGGAATTCGAGGAAAAATACAACACCTGGAAGGAAAATCAAACCGACAAGCTGAGGGACGAAATGGTTAATTTCGTGTCTGAACCTCTGGTGAAAACCATCGCCCTGCTGCTTTCGTTTATCATACTGTTTTTCGGGACGATTATAGTCTTGAAATTTGCCGCCATAATCCTTGACAGAATAGTGAGCATTCCCGGACTGAAACAGGCAAACACCCTGCTTGGGATAATTTTAGGGGCGGTGCTTGCCCTGGTAAAGGTAAGCATATTCGTGTTTATGATTAAGCTTATCCTTCCCTACCTTCAGGCGAAGGACCTGCCCTTGCTTTCCCGGATAAACCCCGATTCCACAATACTCTTCAAATGGTTCGAAAAAATCGATATAATATCCTGGTTATTATAAAAAAACTGAATTTGTCCGTAAAAACCCGGTAGAATAAGGAGGGTTTTGACGGACGTGAGAGGCATATAATAAAAATGAGGATTTTTGAAAAACGACAAATACCCAATATTCTATCGGTAATCCGCTTTTTGATGATACCCTGTTTCGTGTTTATGTTTTTCAGCAATGTCCCCCACAACCGGATACTCGCACTGGGGATATTCCTGCTGGCGGGGATTACCGATGTAGTAGACGGGTACCTGGCAAGAAAAAACAACTGGATAACCGATTTCGGCAAAATGATGGACCCCATTGCCGACAAGCTGATGCAGGCGACAGCCTTCATCTGCATTGCCATACAGAATACAATCGTCTATATCCTTACAGCCCTTATATTTGTCAAGGAACTGCTTATGCTGGCAGGGGGTATTGTACTTGCCAAAAAAGGGGCAAAGGATCTGGTGGTTTCGAGATGGTACGGTAAGCTTGCCACCTTCATTCTTGCAATATCCTTAGGGCTGCTTATTCTTTTTTACGACAATGAAACGCTTGTTGCGATAATGTCGATAGTATCCGCCGCGGCAATGCTGTTTTCGTTGTTTATGTATCTTGTATGTGTTTACTTAAAATATAATATAAAGACAGACATATCCGCGGACAAAGATTCGGGGCATTAATCTGAAGCTGATTCAGTCACTCATTCACCCACTCCGCAGAAAGGCATGGTTTAATAAATGATAAGAAAACTTTGCGACCGGTGTCATCAAAGGGTCGCCGTTATATACGTTACCCGCAAAAACGGTAATCAGGTTAAAAACGAAGGTCTCTGCCTCCCCTGCGCCAGGGAGTTAGGCATAAAACCGGAAAACGACATACTTAAAAAAATGGGAATAACTGAGGAGGATTTCGCCCAGATGGCGGAAGAATTAAATGAAATGCTCCCGGAAATCGTCCCCCAGACGGAAGACGACGAGGAAGGCAGGGCTCCCGCCCTTGACCTTTCGGCGATTTTCGGAAACAAGGAAAACCCGCTTGTAAAGCGGGAAGCCGAAAACCAGCAGAAAACCAATCAGAAAGCCCCGCCCAAATCCAGATTCCTTGACGGATTCTGCATTAACCTCACCCAGAAGGCAAGGGACGGCAAGCTTGACAACATAATAGGCCGGCAAACCGAGCTTACAAGGGTTATGCAGATTCTCTGCCGCCGGCAGAAGAATAATCCCTGTCTCATCGGTGAAGCGGGGGTGGGCAAAACCGCAATAGCCGAACTCCTTGCCCAGAGGATAGCTTCCGGCAACGTTCCTTACAAGTTAAGGGATAAGGAGGTTTACCTGGTGGATATGACCGCCATTGTGGCGGGCACCCAGTTTAGGGGACAGTTCGAAAACCGGATGAAGGGGCTGATTGACGACGTCAAACGCCTCGGCAATATAATACTGGTGATTGACGAAATCCATTCCATAGTGGGCGCCGGCTCCGCCGAAGGTTCCCTTAACGCCGCCAATATTTTAAAGCCCGCCTTATCCCGGGGGGAAATCCAGCTTATCGGCGCCACCACCTTAAACGAATACCGGAAGTATATCGAAAACGACGCCGCCCTTGAACGCCGTTTCCAGCCGGTAATGGTGAACGAACCCTCCATTGAGGATTCCGAGGCGATTTTAAGGGGAATAAAGAGGTATTACGAAGAATATCACGGTATCCGCATAAGCGATACCATCATTCACGAAATCGTCCGGCTTTCGGAACGGTATATCACCGACAGGTACCTCCCCGACAAGGCAATCGACCTCCTTGACGAGGCATCCTCCCACCTTGCCATGAATTCGCCGGTCATTAACGAACTGGAATCGGTTTCCGCCGAATTAAAGGGACTTAATGCCGCCATGGAAGCCATCGAATCCAAGGAAGTCAAAACCGAAGAGGACTATAAAACCATAGCCGACTACAAGACAAGGCTTATAAAATGCAACGAAAGGTTTGACCAGCTTTCCGCCTCCCGCGACAAGCTGTACCTTTCCACCGACGATATCGCCAAGGTGATTGAGGTGTGGACGGGTATCCCCGCTTCAAACATAACCGAAAACGAATTCGCCAAAATAGACCGGATGGAAAGCGAAATCAAAAAGCGGATAATCGGCCAGGACACGGCGGTTTCCCGCCTTGCCAGGGCTATCAAACGCAGCCGGGCGGGAATAAGCTATAAACGCAAGCCCGTTTCCTTCATCTTCGCCGGCTCCACCGGCGTGGGGAAAACCGAACTGGTTAAGGTGCTGGCAAACTATCTCTTCGATTCCCCCGAAACCTTAATCCGCCTTGATATGTCGGAATTTATGGAAAAGCATTCGGTTTCCCGGATAATCGGCTCCCCTCCGGGGTATGTGGGCTATGACGAGGCGGGGCAGCTTACCGAAAAAATCCGCCGCAAGCCCTACAGCGTAATACTCTTTGACGAGATTGAAAAGGCACACCCGGATGTGCTTAATATACTTCTGCAAATCCTTGACGACGGGCGGATAACCGACTCCCACGGCAAGGTGTGCAACTTTGAAAATACGGTTATCGTAATGACCACCAACGCAGGCAGCCGGGACGTTTCCCCGTCGGCGGGCTTTTCCAACACCTTCCGTACCAGCGACGAAGAAAGGGTTAAAAAGGCCCTTGAGGGCTTTTTACGCCCCGAATTCATAAACCGGGTGGACGATATAATAGTGTTCAACCGCCTGACAAAGGAAAACTTCGTTGATATTGCAATGATAATGTTAAACGACCTTGCCAAAGTGCTGTTCGACAAGGGAATAAAGCTCACCTTCACCCGGGAGGAAGCCAGACTCATCGCCGAAAAGGGTTACAGCGAAAAATACGGCGCAAGGAATCTTCGCCGCCTTATCCAGACGGATATCGAAGACGTGGCGGCCGCCAAAATTATCGACAGCTATACCAACCCCGTAAGCGAAATTATATTGGGCTTACCCGAAGCCGGCTCCCCTTATGCCGTAAGCTGCGCTTTTGTTTACTAAAATAAAAGAAGTGGGTAATTTATGTCTGAAAACCCGACCAACGCTGAATACCCGAATATAAACACCTTCACATCGGCGTCGGCACGCCGCCTTTCGGAAGAGGATCTTACCTTCCCCGAAATGTACCCCCATGAGGTGGCGGCCAGTTTCGGTTCGGACATATCCGGGGGACTTTCGGTAAAGCAGGTCAGGAAATTAAGGGGCAAATACGGCTACAACATAATCTCCGGCGAGGTGCCGGTGGGTTTTGTATCCTCAATAAAACGCCAGATAAAGAACCTGGTGCCGGTGTTTTTGTTCTTTTCCTCAATTATGTTTTTTATTTTCCGGGGCGGGGCGGAATACCTTGCCATGGCGGCGGGTATCGTGGCAATAACCATAATAAACGCCCTGCTGGAACATTTTGCGGGGAAAACCTTCATAAAGGTTTTAAAGCTGTCCTCCCCCCGGGCGACGGTTATACGGGAGGGAAAAACCTTTGTAACCGACAGCCGCGCCCTTGTGCCGGGGGATATAATCGTCCTTGAAAGCGACAACATCGTCCCCGCCGACGCAAGACTTATCGAATGCACCTCCTTCACGGTTTTGGAAACGCCGGTGAGCGGCAAACAAAACGCCTCCCAGAAGGACGCAAGATTTCTTTCCCCCACAAAGGACGTAAGGGTTTACGAAAACATGGTTTACGCCGGCACCATAGTCACCGGCGGTAACGCCACCGCCGTGGTATGCGCCACCGGCAAAGACGTGCTTATAAATAAACACGTGAAAAAGAGCTATTCCTCCCACCTTCCCGCATATTTGAAAACCGTGCTTAAAGCGGGGAGGATTATCAGCATAGGGGCGGTTGTGTCCCAGATATTCCTGCTTTTTGCGGGTATTATAAGCAGAGCGAACCTTACGGACACCTTTATTGTCGCCCTTGGGGTGGGAGCTGCCTCCCTCTGCGATACGGTGTTTTCCCTTACCGCCGCAGCCACGGCGAAAAGCATTTCCGATACCCTGAAGGGCGGAGGAATATTCCGTAATCTTGATGCCTTTGAAAGAATTGCCGAAACCGACACAATAATGTGCGGCAAGGATACCGCCTTCCCCCCGAAAACCATCAACCTTCAGAGTTTTTACGACAACACCGAAATTTCGGAATACAACCGCCAGAACAAGGCACAAGCCCAGGATATCATAAGATGCCTGCTTTTGTGTTCCTCCATAAGGGAAAAACTAAAAGACCCCAAAGCCAAAAAGAAAAAGACAAAAGATGAAGTTTACGAAGCCTCCCCCTTTACCCTTGCCCTGCTTAACGCGGCAAACGAAACGGGTTACACCCTTGAGGAAGCAAGGGAAAACTTTTTCAGAATCGAAACCGAATACGACAGCTTCGGCGAAATGTGCAGGGTTTTGGGGCTAATGGACGGAAAGCCCTGTGTAATACTCAGGGGTTCACCGGAAAACGTTCTGTCAAGGTGCGTGGGCTACCGCAAGGAGGGGAAAAACTACCGCATTGACGAAAGGGCAAAGGAAAAAATAATTGCCGCCGCCAATGAAATGTCAAAGACCATGATACCCATAGCCGTTGCCATGGGTTATACCGGGGCGGAAACCTTAAGGGACATCACTTCGGAAAGAAAGCTTATCTTTTTGGGCTTTGCCGGATTCTACACCTCCCTTGAAATAAAAACCGCCTCCGCCGTATTCAAGTGCAGTCAGGCGGGGATTACAACGGTGGTGTTTTCCGACGATTCCTACTACAACTCATTGAATATGGCAAAAAACACCGGGGTTATTTCCGGTGAGGAGGAAATCTGCACCCCTAAAATCCTCCGCGAAACC
Organism: Clostridiales bacterium UBA1389; assembly: GCA_002305335.1. Classification (GTDB taxonomy): domain Bacteria; phylum Bacillota; class Clostridia; order Oscillospirales; family CAG-382; genus UBA1206. Next base: position 8,940 of record DBQR01000055.1, on the reverse strand, counting down.
GAAGAAGGCCTGTTTATCGCCAACAACGAAAAATACAGGCTGTTTACGGGGCTGACCGATGACGAGCTTTTATACATATTGAAATTAAGAAGGCAAAACAAGCATAAAATCGCCTTTACCGCGTCGAAAATCGAACAGCTTAGGCTGGTTAAGGAAGCAGACTCCTCCTTTGTTTCCACCAAAACCTCCAACGACGCCCTGCTTCACGCCTGCGACGTTCAGCTTACCGGCGGGGGCTTCGATGCGGTGGTGGAAACCATAAAGCAGTCAAAGCTTATTACCAAGCGGATAGCCGACGCCTGCCACTTTATGACCAGCGGCTTTCTTATATTGTTTTTCTGGATGTTCTTTTCCCTGCTTATTTTCGGGGAAATTCCCTTCAGGCTTATGGACATTCTGGTTTTCGGAATGGCTGTAAATATAATTTTCGGCTTTTCCCTTGCCTTTACCCCCTCCTTTTCCCCCGAAAACCGTAAGATTCTGCAGGAAAAAAACCATGAGGTGTCATATCTTTCATTATCGAAGGGAATTCTTATTTCCCTTGTATATTCGGTTTTCGGCGGTTTGCTTTGTATCTTTTCGGGAAGAATAACCGCCGAAAGCGGACTGTCAAGGATAAGCGTTTCGATAATCACCTATTCAGCACTGTTGTTTTTGTTTTCCCTTATGACGGGAAAAAGCCGGTCGGTGTTCACCAACAAATTTTACCGTAACTACAATTCGGTTATCGCCTTTATAACGGGGATGGGGATAACCTTGTCCCTTACCTGTATCCCCGTCGTTTCGAAAGCCTTCAGCTTTGAGACGGTTAATATCCGGGATGCCCTTGCGGCCTCCTCGGTGGCCTTTGTTTACTTCCTGCTTATCCAGCTTGTACTGCTGGGGATTGAAATTAAAAACAAAGGAAAAGCAAAACGAAACAAACGAATATAATAAATTTTAAAATTATATATAAAAAGATAGGAGATAAAAAATGGAATTCACTAAAGATTCGTTAATAGGCGATGTACTTGAGGAAAGGCCCGAACTTGCCAGATTTTTCTTTGAAATCGGAATGCACTGTTTAGGCTGTCCCGCTTCAAGAAGCGAAACCATTGAGGAAGCCTGCCAGGTTCACGGTGCCGATGTGGAAGAACTCCTGGAAAAGTTAAACAGCGCCGTCTGACTAAAATAACGCCGAAGGATGCGACGCCATGACCATACTTTACAACGAACCCATGAAAAACCGTTCCTCCTTCCGCACCGGCGGCATTGCGGACATGGTGATACTGCCGGAAAACGCGGAGGAACTGGTGAATGCGTTAAGTCAATATAAAAACGCCGTTATCCTCGGCAACTGCACCAACACACTCGTAACCGACAAGGGAATACGGGGTGTTGTCATTATTACCGCCGACGTAAAGGGTTTAAGCGTTGAGTCTGACGGGGAGGAAGGCATAATAACCGCCTCCTGCGGGGAAAGCATGTCCTCCCTTGCCAACTTTGCAATGATTAACTCTCTGACCGGCCTTGAATTTCTTTACGGCATCCCCGGCACGGTGGGGGGCGGCATATATATGAACGCCGGTGCCTTCGGCGGGGAAGTTAAGGACGTTGTTAAGGAAGTAACCCTCTTTTCGGCCGAAAGGGGGATTTTTACCCTAAGATCAGACCAAATGGAATTCGGCTACCGCACAAGCATTCTAAAAGGTAAAAGCTATACGGTGCTTTCCGCCGCCTTCCGTGGCAAAAAGGGTAAAAGGGCAGAAATCGAGGCCAAAATGAATGAATATATGGCTTCAAGAAAAGCAAAGCAGCCTCTGGAATACCCCTCCTGCGGGTCCACCTTCAAGCGTCCCGAAGGGTATTTTGCCGGAAGGCTTATCGAGGAATGTAACCTTAAGGGAAAAGCCGTGGGCGGCGCCATGGTGTCAACCAAACACGCCGGCTTTATAATTAACTATAATTCCGCCACCTCCGACGATATTCTAAAGCTTATAGACTGTGTTAAGCAAACCGTCTATAAAGCCAAGGGAGTTATGCTGGAGGAGGAAATAAAAATAATCGGGGAATAATCCGCTAAACAAACCGAAAGGCGGGTGAAAAGGGTATTATCCGAAAACGTAATACCGGTAAACATATGTCCTATTCGTCTGAGCTTAAAGAATACCTACGGCAAAAAAGCCTTGAAATCCAAAAGGAATGTTGCAAAAACGCCTATAAGGCGGGGCTGGATTTAAAGGAAGCGGAAATAACCTGCGAAAACGACCGGGGGTTATACCTGCGGGGGGTTTTCATTACTTCCGGCTCCATAACCAATCCGGACAAGCAGTATTACCTTTCCTTTTCGGCCGCCGGGGCGGAATTTGCCGCAAAAGCCCTTGCGGTTTTGGGAATACCCCCCCTTTACGGCACGAGAAAGGGTAAAAGGATAGTTTACTTAAGGGAAAGCGAGGCAATAAGCGGTTTCCTTGCCGCCATAGGTGCTTCCAGAAACGCTTTGTCCCTGCTTGAAATATCCGTGATAAACTCCATGAAGCGGGAAGCAAACCGGAAAAACAATGCGGAATTCGCCAACCTTGACCGGGCTGCCACCGCCTCCGCCGAGGTGAGAAACGCCATTCTGCAGATAATGAGCCACAAGGACTATTCAAAACTGCCGGAGGAATTAAGGGAAACCGCAAAACTCCGCCTTGAAAATCCCCATCTCAACCTTGAGGAACTTAGAAAAATTCACTCAAAGCCCATATCCAAATCCGGCCTTTATCACAGATTAAAAAAGCTGACCGAACTGTCGTTGAAATATAAATGAGGTTTTTTATGGATTTCGTCCATCTCCACCTTCACACCGAATATTCCCTCCTTGACGGGGAATGCAGGCTTTCCGAACTGCCGAAGGCGGTTCTGGAAAGAGGGCAGAAGGCCGTCGCCTGCACCGACCACGGGGTCTTGTACGGTGTCGTGGATTTTTTCAGGGAGTGCAAAAAGCAGAAGGTTAAGCCCATAATAGGCTGCGAAATGTATGTGGCTCCCCGCACCCTTGAGGACAAGGCCTTCCCCGCCGACATAAACCCCTATCATATCGTGCTTCTGGTCAAGGACGCCACGGGGTATAAAAACCTTATAAAGCTGGTTACCGAATCCTACCTGCGGGGGTTTTACCGTAAGCCCAGAACGGATATGGCCTCCCTTGCAAAGCATTCGGAGGGGCTTTTTGCCCTTTCGGGGTGTATGTCGGGGGTGCTTTCCAAACGAATACGGGACGACGACATTTCCGGCGCCATAGAAACGGCCGAAAAGCTTAAGGAGGTCTTTGGGGACAGGTTTTATATCGAACTCCAGCGGAACGGAGTGGAAGGTCAGGACAAAATAAATTCCGTACTTATAAACATCGCCCGGCAGTGCTCCATCCCCCTTGTTGCCACCAACGACGTTCATTATATAAGAAAAGAGGATGCCGAAACCCAGGAGCTGCTTATGGCCATCTCCACCAACGGCATTTTGGGGGACAAGGAATTTGCCCTCCCCACCGACGAGTTTTATTTAAAATCCGCCGGGGAAATGGCCGAACTCTTTTCGGACATCCCCGGGGCGGTTGAAAATACCGTTAAAATCGCCGAACAGTGCAATTTCGAATTTGATTTTTCCACCTACCATCTCCCCCGCTTTGACACCCCCGAAGGCATTACCTCACAGGATTATTTAAAAAAGCTTGCCTTTGAGGGACTTGAAAAGCGGCTGGAAAACGCCGCCGGCAGGGAAAAATACGAAAAAAGGCTGGAATACGAGCTTTCGGTAATCCATTCCATGGGGTTTGACGATTATTTTTTGGTGGTGTGGGATTTTGTGTCCTATGCCAGAGGCAGGGATATCCCGGTGGGTCCCGGCAGGGGTTCGGCGGTGGGAAGCCTTGCCGCCTATGCCTTGGGGATAACCGATGTGGACCCCATCAAGTACGACCTGCTCTTTGAGCGGTTCCTCAACCCGGAACGGGCGTCCATGCCGGATATAGACATCGACTTCTGCGACGACCGGCGGGGGGAAGTCATAAACTACGTTTCCCAGAAATACGGGGAAGACCATATGGCGCAAATCATCACCTTCGGCACCCTCCAGTGCAGGGCTGCCGTCAGGGATGTGGGGAGGGCCTTGGGTATGCCCTACGCCGAGGTGGATGCGGTGGCAAAGCAAATTCCCCGTTATATGGGGGTAACCATGGAATCCGCCCTTAAAGCGAATCCCGAGCTTCAGACGGCATACAACAGCAACCCCAAAATCAAACGGCTTATTGATTTCGCCATGAAGCTGGAGGGGCGTCCCCGCAATTCCTCCACCCATGCCACCGGTGTGGTTATAACCGATAAGCCCATAACCGACTATATCCCTCTGTCACTCAACGACAATGCGGTGGTAACCCAGTTTACCATGAATACGGTGGCGGATCTGGGGCTGCTTAAAATGGACTTTTTGGGGCTGAGGTATCTTACCATTATAAGAAACACCGAAAGGCTTATCAGACTTAAAAATCCGACTTTCGACATAACCAAGGTCCCCGAAGACGACAAAGAAACCTATGAAATGTTAAGCCGGGGGAAGGCGTTGGGTATCTTCCAGCTGGAAAGTGAGGGCATGAGGGCGCTGCTTGCCAAACTTTCCCCAGAAAATTTAGAGGACATTATTTCGGTAATCTCCCTTTACCGCCCCGGCCCCGCCCAGTTTATCGACGAATTTCTTAAAAACAGAAAAAGCAGGGAAAGCATTAACTACAAGACTCCTCTGCTTAAGCCGGTGTTAAGCTCCTCCATGGGGTGTATGCTGTATCAGGAGCAGGTAATGCAGATTTTCCGGGCGCTTGCCGGCTATACCTACGGCAGGGCGGATATAATCCGCAGGGCGATGGCGAAAAAGAAGCGGGGCGAACTGCTTAAGGAAAAGGACGATTTTATTTCCGGCTGTATTAAAAACGGGGTTGACAAAAAGACAGCGGAGGAAATATTCGATTCCATGGAAGCCTTCGCCAGCTATGCCTTCAACAAGTCCCATGCGGCGGCCTACGCCGTGGTATCCTACCGCACCGCCTACCTAAAATGCCATTATTCCAGGGAATATATGTGCGCTTTGTTGAATTCGGTGCTTAACGACACGGATAAAATAAACGAATACAAGGCCGAATGCAACGAACTGGGAATAAAGGTGTCAGGTCCCGACGTAAACGAAAGCGGCTCGGTGTTCGGTATCATAAACGGAAATATCCGCTTCGGCCTTACGGCGGTCAAGAACGTGGGGCTTAACTTTGCGGAATTTATCGAAAACGAAAGGGAAAAGAAGGGTAAATACAAAAACTTTGAGGATTTCCTCTACCGCACCTCCCCCGTTTCCAACGCCAAGGCCTATGAATCACTGATTCTTGCCGGCGCCTGCGACTGCTTCGGCATTTTCCGTTCCAGACTGTTTGCAGTGCTGGAAAAGGCCTTAGGCCAGCTATCCTCAATTAAAAGCGAAATGAGGTCGGGGCAGATTTCCCTGTTCGAATCGGTGGAGGAAAGCTATACCCCGCTGAAGCTGGAATACCCCAATATAAAGGAATATCCGGAAAAGGAAAAGCTGAATTTTGAAAAAGCCTTAACCGGAGTGTACTTTTCGGGCCATCCCCTTGAACATTACAAAACCTTTGCCAAAAATGCAAATTCGGTAACAATTAAGGACTTGTATTATTCATTGAAAACCGGTATAATACCCGACAAACAAACCGTTTCTGTACTGGGGCTTGTAAAGCAGCTTAAAAAAAAGGTTACCAAAACCAACAAGCTTATGGGCATACTCACCATAGAGGACCTTACCGGTGAAACCGATGTTATCGTGTTCCCCGCTTCGCTTGAGAAGTATTCCTCCTACCTGAATGCGGGAGAAGTGGTGCTACTGACCGCCGAAGCCACCCTTGAAGAACCCTTCAGGGGGGAAGGGGAGGATGTACTTAAGCTGCTGTTTCGGGCAATCACCTTAGCAAGGCCGGATAATCTGCTTTCGGAAAAAAGTCCCGAGGAACAGGAACTTTATCTTAAAATCACCCGGACAAACAAAGACTATCTTGACGCGGCCTTAGCCTTGATAAAGCAGGCAAAGGGCAAAAGCAGGCTTTACGTCTATTACCAGGACAAAAAAGCCTTAACCGTATCCAAGGACATATTCGCCGAAATCTCCGAAAACCTTATCGGGGAGCTTAAAGAAATATTGGGCGACGAAAATGTGGCGGTTAAGATTATTGAAAAGCATGAATGACGGTTATAATAACATATATTTATAATTCAGACTGGAAAGTGGTTTTATGGAACAAGGCAAAACATTAGCCCTTAAAAGGCGGGTACGCAAAGCGGGACTGATAACCAAGCTTATTGCCAAATCGGCAATCTGGTACCCGGTTAAAATCCTTATTCTTGTTTTGTGGAAGCTTATTTCCTTCTGCCTTAATATACTTTTTACTGTATTGATAATAGGCGCCGTCACCGGTGTGGTGGTGGCTTGCGCCTTTCTTTTGTATATCCAGTCCAACATCGAAACCACCTACGACGGCCTTAACAATTTAAAATTCGATTCCTCCCTTAACACCACCCTTTACTACACCGACGACACGGGCACCGAAGTTCTCCTGGAGGATGACACCCTTCACGGTTCGGAAAACCGCCTTTGGGCGGAATACCGGGAAATTCCCCAGGACCTTATCGACGCCTTTGTTTCGATAGAAGACAAGCGCTATTTTTTCCATAACGGCGTTGACTTAAGGCGTACCCTGGGGGCGGTTATAAACTACTTCATCCCCGGCGGGAGCGCTTACGGCGGCTCCTCCTTAACCCAGCAGCTTATAAAGAACGTGTCCCAGGAAACCGATACCACCATACAGCGGAAAGTTCAGGAAATTTTCCGGGCGCTGTATGTGGAAAAGCATTTTTCCAAAGAAGAGATACTGGAAATGTATTTAAACGTCATTTCCTTTTCCCAAAACACCAACGGGGTGAAGGCGGCGGCAAGAACCTACTTCAACAAGGAACTTAAGGACCTGACCCTTGTGGAATGCGCCGCACTGGCCGCCATTCCCAAATACCCCACCTATTATGACCCCCTCAGAAACCCCGACAACAACCTCCTTCGCCGCAATCTTGTATTAAAGACAATGCTGGAAAACGGCTATATAACCCAGGAGGAATTCGACAGCACCTACAATGTGCCCTTATATCTCAACACCTCCGTCCAGGAAACCGAATCGGGGGGAGAAAAAGTGCATTCCTATTATATAGATGCGGTTATCGAAGATGTTACCAAGGCATTGATGGAACGCTACAACATCGACCGTACCACCGCCAGCCGTAAGCTGTATTCCGGCGGACTTCAGATTGTGGTTAATATGGACCCCGATGTCCAGTCCATTATGGAATCGGTGTTCACCGACGAAAACTGCTTCCCCAAAACCACCGGCATCAAGTTTCAGGCGGCCATGGTGGTAATGGACCCCACCACCGGCAAAGTTTTGGGTATCGTGGGGGGACGGGGGGAAAAGACCGTAAACCGGGGGCTTAACAGGGCAACCCAGTCAACCCGCCAGTGCGGCTCCTCAATCAAACCCCTTTCGATTTATGCCTATGCCATTGACAGAGGGATAATTAACTACGGCACCCCCATGCTGGATTTACCCATTGAATACAGGGAAGAGGACAAAACCTACTGGCCTCCCAACGCCCCGGTGGGGTACGACGGCATTATCTCCCTTGTTTCGGCGGTTCAGGAATCCAAAAACACAACGGCGGTAAGGCTGGTTCAGGAAGTGGGGCTTATAAACTCCTTTGACTTTCTTGTCAACACCCTGGGTTTCACCACCCTTGTGGAACGGCGGGAATACGGCGGGGTTATTAAAAGCGACATCACCGTTTCTCCTCTGGCGCTGGGGTCATTCACCGAAGGCGTAACCGTTCTTGAGGTTACCCAGGGCTATACCATGTTTTCCAACGGCGGGGCGGTGTCAAAGGCTATGACATTTTCCATGGTGAGGGATTCCAATGGGGAAATTATAATCGACAACCGCACCCCTGAACAAAAGCAGGCAGTTTCCGAACAGTCGGCTTATATAATGACAAAAATCCTCCAGACGGTTATATCCTCCTCCAACGGTACCGCAAACTATATGTTCCGGGGGTACCTTGATTCCCCCGCCTTTGCCCCGAAAGTAGAGGTTGCCGGTAAGACGGGTACCACCAACGACGACCGGGACAGGTATTTTGTAGGCTATACCCCCGACTTTACCGCCTCCGTCTGGGTGGGCTACGACAACAACAAATCCCTGTCTAACCTGAAATACAACCCCGCCACCAGGCTTTGGATAGAGGTATTCAACCGGATATACGGCAATCTTGACGCTAAAAACAAGGCCTATAAAAAATCCTTTGACGAACCCTATGGCATAATTAAAACACAGTATTGTATAATAAGCGGGAAGCTTGTCAACGAACCCTGCAAGTACGACCTTCAGCAGGTGTTGAAAATAGACGGCTTCAATGCCATCTCCACCGGCTATTTCACCAATTCCAGTGTTCCCACCGAATACTGCGACACCCATGTAATGTATAAGTGGGACAAGGACAAGAAGGCTTTGTATCTTGACGGCTGCACCTGTTCTGGGGGCAATCTTATAGATGTGTCCCTCCGGCGGATAACCCCCCGGATCTTCCAGACCAATCTGACGGTGGCAGACTCCCAGTTCACCTGCATTGACCCGGCCTTGCTGGGCAGTAACTACACCTACCCCACTTCAAGGACGGTGCCTTATTTCTACAATATTTATCAGAAGGGCACCTATCCCGGAAAGTCGGGGAGCTCCTCCGCAGAACCCTATAACCGGATATGTATCGAGCATTATAACCCCGGAAGGCAGGAAGAGCAGTTTATCCAGCCCGGCGATATCCTCACCGGCGG
>DBQR01000033.1:32392-58890 GCA_002305335.1 Clostridiales bacterium UBA1389 | reverse complement strand
AAAAGCGGCTTTTTTCTATTGATGGAAAGCTTTATTAAATATAATCGCAAATTTATGATTACGGTAAAGTCCGGAACGAAAACCGGAATACGAGTGAAACATAGCCTTGACAATTAAAAGCATATGGATGGTTATGATTTTTCGTTATTGTTTTTATTGCTTTCTTGATTATCATCTGATGTAAAAAAATATGTACATCCTTTATGTTTTTTATTATAATAATAAAGGAATTCGTCTAATTTTTCAGGTTCAATGTTTGCTGTTTTACTGATTAAAAAAGTTATGTTTTTCAGCTTTTTATTTATAGATATTAATATAATAAATATTAATAATATTAATAAAGGAATAAGGATGTATAAAATAATTTTATATACTTGGAAGTAAGCTAAAAATTCTAATGCTTCTTCAAAATTTTTTTCCAAAGAGCTTTCTACAGAAAGTAAATAATACATAAGTTTTCCTTTCAAAGCTTTTTATTGTTTTTAGATATAATTCAGAAGCGCAGCTAATATCTGACTTTTCGTATTTTTGTAATTATAAAATTCATACAATTAAAACTGATTTATAAACGGTTTTTCATTCGATATAGTTCATATTCCAATGCCGAGTATACTCGTAAATATAAAAGGACTGTTATTACCATCATATGCTTTTGTTGCTACAATATCAGAATCACGAATTACACTTTTTCCTAATATATCGTCAGTAGTGATAAAAAAGTCATATTCACGTAGATTATTATCGCCTTTCACGCGAAAACTACCATCTTCATTAATAGAAACAATGCGTGAAAAATACTGAATATCATCATGTATAAACACTATTGGGTCACCTATAAAATATTTATCAATAGAATTATCTACAAGCATGAAAGAGTATTCTTCAACAGCAGGCTCCATAATATTAGATAGATTATACACGATATAATATTCACTGTTTACGGGGTTTCCTATAAACTCCGCAAAACCTGAATTGATATATTCACAAAGAATACCCTCTAAATACCATCTACCATCACAATTAATAACATATAGTTCAAGAAGAACCTCGCCTTTGTCTGATTTTAAATAACAGTTTTTAGCTTCAATTATATTGTAATTAAGGCCTAATTTTTTATACTCATTAGTTAAATAGTTTAATTTATCCTGCGAGAGATTTTCCCCGATCTCTAAACTGATATAATTATAGTAAGCCCGAGATTGTTCCAGTTCTCCGGATAAACCACCGTCATTGTTGTAATGCGAAATAATATATGCTAATGCATTTGATTCGTTTATATCAGATACTTTCAGCAGACTATCTTTATTTTTGTGCGAATATTGCTCGGTATAACAATATATAATGTCATATGGTGTAAAACTTGAAAGAAATCCATCACGAAGAATATTTATATCGATTTCGCTGTTAAGTAAGTTTTCAAACCTACTTTTTAATTCTTCAAAATTACTATTTAGTTTTAAATTACTGTTTTCTTCGTCTGTGGAATCTGATGACAAATCGGCTGTCTGATTAATATCGCACGCAAAAAACACAAAAAGCATTATTAGTGTTAAAATGATAATTAACAATTTTTTCATGATTATACTCCTACCGTTATAGTAATATTTTTACCATAGATCAACAGAAACAGCATATGACACATTACCTTTATTTTACCATTTTGAAAGAATTTGTCAATGGTTTTGTCGTTTTTACTAATAAAATGTCTGTAATTGGTTAGTGTGAAACGTATTGATGTTATATTGTTACGATAATAATAGATGAACGGCATTGATGTAAAAATCAATGCCGTTCAATGTTTAAAATGTGGCGGAAAGACAGGGATTCGAACCCTGGGACGGCTTTTGACCGTCACACGATTTCCAATCGTGCGCCTTAGACCAGCTCAGCCATCTTTCCATGCCGTCTGCTCACAGCGAAAGGAATTATAACATAATACACGCCGAATGTCAAGATAAATTTGAAAATCTGAAGGCAATGTTTTTGATTAAAACTCTAAAAGTGTCACAAGATTTCCGGTCATATGCCTTTTTGAAAAACATAATTCTGCCATCAACCTAATTTTATTGACAAACAATATTATATAAAGTATAATTATTTTATAACGAATCCCGCTTGAAAAGGACGGAAAAATGAGTAATTTGATTTCTAAAATAAAATCCTATTTCTTTGAAAACAAAAATATAATCCGGAAATTCTGGGTAAACCAGTTTGCCGCGTCGATACTGGGGATTATGGTAACCTGGCCGGTCAGGATTTATTCCGAAAAGAACCCTTCGGCAGGAAGTCTGCCCACCTTGGCAGCCCTTTTATTCTGCGGCGGCTTTTTTTGCTTTCTGATTTACGATGTAATCCATCAGGAAGGGTTAAAGGACCACTTGCGTATAATCAATCATAAAGAACCCTACGACCCCTATAAAGCTATACGGCTTGTTATGTTTGCTTATATTCCCACCGTCTTTTTAACCCTTTTGGCCACCTTATTCTTTGTGTTCGGCTTCGGTACGGGCTACGGAGCAATCAGCCTGCTTATGAACACCGCCGTCCACGGGATGTATGTGGGGCTGTTTTTCCTCCTTCCCACCAACATAAGCGCCCTTGCTTTTCCGGTTTCCATCTTTATAACCGCCGCTTTCGCCTGTCTGGCTTATTTCCTCGGAGTGAGAAATAAAACCTTAAGAAGTTTCTTCGGCATAAGGACTAATTCCAAAAAAGAATAACCTAACCGTTTACCGCATATATTTCCTGCGGGGTGGTATTTGTGGTTTCGGAAAACAAAAGCATAAAACTGTATGTAATTTTGTTTTTTATTTTTGTTCTGCTTATTGTGGGCTATTTCTGCATTGCTTCTTTTATAACAACTTTGGGATTCACCCAGTCCTTTAACGCAAAAATTAAGGAAAAAGCCGTTTTAACCTCCGAAACCCTTTCAAAAAGACATACTATTGTAATCGACCCCGGCCACGGGGGGGAAGATCCGGGGGCTGTCGCCAACGGTAAGATCGAAAAGGTGCTGAACCTTGAAATCGCCCTGAAATTAAAGGACTTTTTAAAGCTTTCGGAAAATGATGCCATACTTACCCGCACTGGGGACGTTCTGCTGTACCGTCCCGGACAGGAGGACAGAAAGAAGTTCTACGACCTGAGAAACCGCTTACATATCGCTCAAAATGCCGGAAACGGGATTTATGTGGGGATACACATGAACAAGTTCCCCATTGAAAAATATCACGGGCTTCAGACCTTTTATTCCGATAACAACGAGGGCAGCCGGATTTTAGCCGACTTCGTTCAGGAATCCTGCCGTCTGGCGGATACCACAAACAATCGGCTTATAAAGCCCGACGGAAGTACCATTTATATTCTTGAAAACATTGAGATTCCCGCCATACTCATCGAATGCGGCTTTTTATCCAATCCGGGGGAGGCGGAAAGGCTGGCAAACCCCGGATACCAGTCGAAATTAGCGTTTCTGATTTTCTGCGGTATAGAACAATATACGACAGGCTTACAATAGCCTGAATATAAGGGTTGATAAAAAATGAAGACAAATTATGTTTGCTCCAACTGCGGCGGCATTTATTCCAAATGGTACGGCAAATGCCCCGACTGCGGCGAATGGAACTCCTTTGAGGAATCGGCGGAAGAAACTCCCCCGAAAAAAGGGTCGAAAGTCCGGAAAACCGCCGCATTAAAGGGAGATTCAAGGGTATTTGCCCTTAACGACATACCCAAATCCGAAAAAATCCGGTATCAGACGGGGATGAACGAATTCGACCGGGTGCTGGGCGGAGGGCTTGTAAAGGGAAGTGTCGTCCTCCTTGCCGGGGAACCGGGAATAGGGAAGTCCACCCTGCTTTTACAGATATGCGCGAATTTGGGGGAAAACCATAAAATTTTATACATAAGCGGTGAGGAATCCCCTTCCCAGATAAAATTAAGGGCGTCCCGCCTTGGCGTTGACACCCAGAATCTTTTTATTCTCTGCGAAACCGATATTTCAAAGATAATACCCGAACTTAACTCCTTGTTACCGGATATCGTACTTGTGGATTCGGTTCAGACAATTTACGACGAGGATTTGTCCCCCTCACCCGGCAGCGTGGCTCAGGTTAAAGCTGCCGCAAGGATATTTATCGAAATTGCGAAGACGAACGGCATATCCGTGATTATGGTGGGCCACGTCAATAAAGACGGCGGGATTGCCGGGCCCAAGGTGCTTGAGCATATGGTGGATGCGGTTTTATATTTCGAAGGCGACAAGCTGTACGCTTACCGGATAATCCGTTCGGTTAAAAACCGTTTCGGCTCCACCAACGAGATCGGTGTGTTTCAGATGTCGGAATACGGCCTTGAGGAAATTCCCAATCCGTCGGAAATGCTTATTTCCGAACGCCCCGACAATGTCCCCGGCTCCTGCGCCGTTTGCGTCATGGAGGGCACCCGCCCCATTGTGGCAGAGGTGCAGGCACTGGCGGTACAGTCGGTGTTCCCTTCGCCCCGCCGACTTGCCACCGGTTTGGATTATAACCGAGTCAATCTTATATTGGCGGTCCTTGAAAAGCGATTGGGTTTAAAGTTCGGCTTAAACGACGTTTACGTCAATGTTGCCGGCGGCCTTGAACTTAAGGAGCCTTCCGGGGATTTGGCGACGGCTATGGCGTTGATTTCCTCTTATAAAAATATCGTCATCCCCAAGGAGTATATCGCCTTCGGCGAGGTCGGTCTTGCCGGCGAATGCCGCACCGTCAGCAACGCCGAAAACCGGATAAACGAAGCCATAAGATTGGGTTTTAAAAAAATCATTGTCCCTTATAAGACGGTTTCCCGCCTTAAGAAGAAGTATTTGGGGGTTGAGATTGTTCCGGTAAAGTCGGTGTTTGAGATTCTTCCGATAATTTCCTGACCGAATATACGCAGGGAAGGGAGGATGCAGAGGTTTTTCCGATATAGCAATTGTCCTTTACGCATTCCCCGTTTTTTTGGAAAATGCATTTTTCAGTACAGTTAATCAGCATATGGTTGCCTCCTTTTGTGAATTTATTTTGTACCCTGTTTAACAAAATATTCACAAAAGCAGTCGGCAGGTGGAGGTTATGAGTTTTGTAAAACCAAATCTCCCTTCTGGGAGGGTTAAAAAAGCTTTTGTTTCCGAAATAATCGACAAAACAATACAAAATTCGCTGAACGAATTGGGTGTCGAACCGGTTTTTCTGAAACCTTCGCCTAATCTAAATTCTGAATTGCGTTTTCATCCGGATATTTTGTTTTTCAATCCCTCGGAGGGTGTTTGGCTCAGTGAAAAGCAGAACGAAAATATGTTCGTTTTTTGTGAAGTGGTAAATGTTGACATAATACTTTCGGATAAATACCCGTCGGATTGCAGTTTCAATATGGTTGCCGCCGGAAATACCCTTATAACCGGCAAAAAGGCTTATTTTGATGTAAATTACATGGGCGGATTCGAAAGAATCATTTATATCAATCAGGGCTATGCCAAATGCTCCACGGTGGTTTTGGACGAGGAATCCTTTATAACAGGCGATGATTCGATTTATAAGGCATTAAAGGTAAGAAAGCTGAATGTGCTAAAAGTAACTAATAAAGGTATTTTGCTAAACGGATTTTCAAACGGTTTTATAGGAGGCTGTACCGGAAAACCGGATAAAAATTTGTTGGCCTTTACGGGAAACATAAAAGAGCATACTGATTACGAAAATATAAAAAGCTTCTGCAGAAATATAGGAATTGAAATAATATCGTTATCGAATAAACAGCTTTACGATTACGGCGGAATTCTGCCTGTAATACAGGAATAATGAGATAAAAACGCTTAACATATATGATTAGATTCAAAGAAAGCCAAAGCCATCTTGAGAATAGTAACCACAGAATACAGGTTTTCAAGTCCTATTTTTTTGCCCGAGACTTCCCTTAATTATACAAAATTTCTANNACTCTTTTTTTTACGATGCCCTCCTTATATGATAATATGATACAATACCAAGCCAATTATAAAATAGTATAAAATCCCGGAGGTTTATATGGAAAACAAAATCAGAGTAGCCATTACCGGACTGGGTTCCAGAGGCTACGACACCTACGCAACGATTATAAAAAAGTTCTCAGACGACATGGTAATCACCGCCGTTGCGGATCCCCGCAAGGGAAGGATTGAAAAATTCAAAAAGGAATTTGATATTCCGGCGGAAAACTGCTTTTCCTCCTCGGAAGAGCTGCTTTCAAAGGAAAGATTAGCCGACGTGCTGCTTATCTGTACCCTGGACAAACAGCACTACAAGGAAACCATGGCGGCGTTAAACATTGGTTACGACATTCTCCTTGAAAAGCCGATATCCACCTCCCCGAAGGAATGTTTCGAAATTGCCGAAACCGCAAACCGCCTCGGCCGAAAGATTGTAGTGTGCCATGTGCTGCGCTACACCGTGTTTTATCAGAAGATTAAGGAGATTATATCCTCAGGACAAATCGGCGACGTGGCGTCGATACAGGCAATAGAACGGGTATGTTTCTGGCACCAGGCGCATTCCTTTGTACGGGGCAACTGGCGGAATTCAAATACGTCAAGTTCCATGATTCTCCAAAAATGCTGCCATGATATGGATATCTACCTCTGGCTTGCCGGAAAGAAATGCAAATCCGTTTCCTCCTTCGGTTCCCTTTTCTATTTCAGAAAGGAAAACTCACCCGAGGGAGCCTCCGAACGCTGCACAAACAAATGTTCCGAATTCGGCACCTGTGTTTATAATCCCTATAAGTTTTACGGTGATATGATAAAACGGGGGGATTTCGGCTGGCCGGTTAATGTGGTAACCCAGGAATTCACTCTTGAAGCCCTTAACAAAGCCCTTGAGGAGGGACCCTACGGCAAATGCGTGTTTAACAACGACAATAATGTGGTTGACCACCAAGTGGTTAATTTAAACCTTGAAGACGGGGCTACCATCGGCTTTACCATGTCGGCCTTTACATCAAGACCCGGACGCACCATGCTGATTATGGGGATAAAGGGGAACATTGAGGCATCAATGGAGGAAAATATAATTAAGGTTGAAATTTTCGGCAAACCCGCGGAGGTTATTGACGTTAAAAAACTTACCGACGACTTTTTCGGTCACGGCGGCGGCGACGGCAGGATGATTTCAAGTCTTATAAAATACATCAGAACCGGTGAGGTCGCTCCCGGAATAACCACCATCGACCGTTCGGTGGAAAGCCATTACGTTGCCATGGCGGCGGAAAAATCCCGTACCGAAGGCGGCAAAGTGGTTGATATGAAGGAATACATAAAGGAAATCAGCCTATAGGACTTCCCTGTTTTGCCGGCGGATAATATCCGCCCCTACTGTTTGAATCATTATATCAGAAAAAAATCGGGGTTTTTACCCCGATTTTTTATTTGCACTTTATATTACTTCGTAAGTCTGACCAATGAGGTGTTAAGGCAGTCAATAATAAACACCAGATCCTCAACCATTGCCCTGGAAACATTTTCATCGGGACAACTTTGCATAAGGGTTTTTAACTCCTCAAGGGCTGTTATGGCGTTCCGGCAGTACTCGGCCTTCTGTTCCCCGGTGGCGTTATCAAGGTCAAAGGCGTTTGCCTGATTCCTTATATTTTCGGCTTTTGCCTTTATTCTGGAATAGAAGTCCCCCTCAATGGGTTTGAGATAGGCGTAAACCCCGTCCGTATCCTCGATAAGCCGCTGGGTATAGGCAAGCACGGTTTCGGAAAGCTTGTAGGTCTGAACGCTTTTACGGGAGTAAATGCCGATTCTTAAGGCGTCGAAATAGTTTTCCTCATGGATTATAAGGCTTCCCCAGGAAAAGAGGTTCTGACCGAAGGCACCGTTTTCTCTTGACAGTTTAATCTGCTCGGCAAGGATATAATCCGGTGTATTTTCAAAGGCCGAAAGGCCTATGGAATAGAAGCATTTGCCGTCGGTATATCTGGTAAAGGTTTTTATGTTCTGAACGGGCGCTTCAAGGCTGGTGGTATAGCTCATGGAGAAAACCTCGTCCATATAACCCTTTTCCACCCATGCGTTGAAGTTCTGGAATATAGTGGTGCGGGAACCGGGATAATTGCTTGACACGGCGCAGGATATTATAAGGTCGGGTTCTAACCCCTTTGCCATGGTGTAAACCTTTTCCACCCAGTCGTTTATGATTGATTCCCTGAACAGACACCAGTTGTTCCAGTCCTTGCCGTAGGTGGCCATTGTCTTTGGGTTAGCGGTGGTGTTGTAGGCGCTCCGGAAGCCGGCGATTATATCATCGTTGTAGCCAAAATCCGCGCCGGTGGCGGAGTTGGGTTCGGGGAATCTAATATAGTCAAGATGAAGCCCGTCTATGTCGTATTTCTCAATCATTTCCCGGTAAATACTCATTACCAGATTCTGAGAATATTCGTCATAGGGATTGAGGAACACAAAGTCGCCGTACATGGTGGGACAATAATTATTGCCGTTTTTGTCCAGCAGATGGTGACCCGCGGTGACGTTAACCAGTTCCCTTCCCTTGACGCCTATAAAAAAGTTTTCCACCCAGACATGGATTTCGATGCCGTATTCGTGGCCTATCCGGCAGAAACCCTCAAGGGCGTCGTAATTCTGATGGCTGTAGGTATGGTGGTCGATAAGGTCAATATCCGAAAAACCTATAACCTTGCCGTCGTACCATGCCTCTATATAGACGGCGTTTATGTTCATTGCCGCCATTTTCTGAATGGTGCTTAAAACATCCTTATCGCTTTTTTCGTTGGCTCTGTACCATACCGACCGGTTTTCCACCGGCAGGGATTCGTACATTGAAAATTTTAACTTTTCGAGTACGGGGGTAACTGCGTTTGCCAGCTCCGCCGCCTTGGCGATATCCCCCTTGTCGAAGGCATTTTCGGCCTGATCAAGGGTAGTCTGAACAAAGGAAAGGGAACCCGATATTTCAGTATAATTTATTGAATAGAATTCCCTTTTGGCATTGTCAAAGGCATTTTTCTGTGATTCAAGCAGCAATGCGGCGTTATATACCGCCAGTTCCGGGGTTTTGTAAACCGAAACGGTTTTGCTTGTCTTGTCCAGGCTTACCGTAGCGCCGTTGAGATAAAGGTTCTTTAACATATCTATATTGGCGTCGCCGTGAACCGAAATCACAAAACCCCCGGTGGGGATTTCCATGTTTCCGGCATAGCTTTGGGAAATCATCTTCCCTTCCGAATTCACCCCCACCTCATATCCGTAGATATTGGTGCCGGTGTATTTACCCTCTTTGCCGTCATAGATAACAATATAATCCGTATATCTTATGCCGTTTATTGCGGTATAGTTGAAGGCGGTAAAGCCGTAGAAGTTCCCCGCTGCCGAAATCAAAGCAATGTCGCCGGTCTGAATGTCCCTGGCGCTGTTTTTATACAGGGTTTCGGTGTTTGCTATCGCCAGCACATATCCGTCTTGGGGGATAGAGCTGTTTCCGCTGTCGGAAACCGCAACTACCTTGCCATTTTCAATGGAAATTTCCACGCATTTATCATTTCCCGTGCTTTCGCCGTAAATGCCTGTGTACAGGGATATGGTGGTGTTTTCCGAAAGCTTTTCGTTCATCGCTCCGAAGGGATAGTTTACGCCGTTTATCTTAACGAATTTGTCGGGGTTTTCGTAATCCTTAATAAGTATGCCTTCGATTTCATCACCGATTTTTATTTCCTTTCCGGTACTTTTGGAAGAACCGGCAAAGGATAGGGCATAACCGTGGGAGGCGGGAATAAGGGTGGGGGTGTCTTCCCTGCCGATATAGCATACCTTTCCGTCAACCACAACAATGTCGATAAAGCTTCCCCGCTTATCCGTCATCAGGGATGCGTTGTCGGGGGTGTAGAGGAAAATCCCGTCGGTGCCGGCGGAGGAATTTATATGGTTTTCGTCAAATGTATAGTATTTTCCGCTTATCTTTACAGCGGCGGTGTCGGTTATGCCGTTTAAGGTGTCAAGTTTAGTAAAATAGACTTTTCCGTCTTTGTAGAATTCATTAGCGTACATAACATTGTATTCTCCCGTAAACAACAAGGCGTAGGTGCCGGAAACCTTTTCCCCCGCCTGAACAAGGGAGGAAACCGAGTAATGGGAACCGCTGCCGGATTTTAAAATCACGCAGACGGAGTTTTCGGGTACGGTTACGGTATCCTCTTTGTCTATGTAATAAATTTTATTTTCCCTGAATGTGCCGCTTTGGGGCAGAGACATGAAAACCCGTCGCGACTTGTTTTTATCCTCGTGTATAACCGTTGCCAGATCCATTCTTTCGTAGGGGGGAGGATTGTCATAACCGCTTACGGCAACCTTGGTCCCCGACCTTACTTTAAACTTTTCGGGTATCAGCGACGCTTCTACCGACAAGGTAAAGCCGTTAACGGGGATATAGACGTTCGCTTTGGCGGAGAGGTCATCCATTTTGTCCGAAACGGCATAGCTTTCCACCGCACCGTTTACGGTACGCTTAACCATAAGAATATACCTGTCTTCGCCGCTTCCGGGAAGGTAGGGGGTAAAATTACCCTCTTTGGTATAGTTCCTGTCGTAAAGCACCACGTCATGATTTGTATAATCGGTATTTACCGCATTAACCTTAAAGGCGGTGCCTTCAATGGTTACGGTGATGCCGGTTTCATCCGCCGGTTTGCTTGTTTCGGCGGATGATTCATCGTAAGGGAGGGAGCTGTCGTCCCCTCCCTTTCCGCAGGAAATCAATACCGATAAACTTAATAATAAGACCAATATAAGGGCAATGCTTTGCTTAAGGGTTGTTTTAAGCATTTGCTCTTCTCCTTTTTCTGACTTTAAGGAACACGATCAATGCCGCAAGAAGCACCACCGCCAGTGCGCAGAGGATATAAATCAGATAGGTGTCCGAATCCTCGGTGGAAGCTATCTTTAATTCCGACCAGAGCTGGGCTATCTTATCAAGGGTGTCCTGGGGAAGGTTGCGATAGTAATAATCTCTTGCGTCCTTACCGGGATAAACCTCCTCAAAAGCGGGATAAAGAATGTCCATGGCATTGGGATGGAGTTCCTTCAGGAAATCCTGATATTCCTCATTTTCCATCACCGCCGTATTGGGGGAGGCGTAGCATATAACCTCGGCATTCTCAAGGGAAACATTGGGGTCAAGGAGGAAGTTTATATAAAGTTCCGCCGCCGCTTTGTTCGTTGCGGAGGTGGGTATGCACATGGCGTCAACGAAAATGTTGGTTCCCTCTTTGGGATAAACAAAGGCAAGGTCGTCGTTGTTCTGATACATGGATAAATAGTCGCCGGCATAATAGGGGGCGACAGCGGCGGAGCCGCTTTCCATAATGTTGTAGACTTCGTCCATTACATAGGCTTTAACGTGGTTTTTCTGATTTAACAGCCAGTTCTTTGCGCTTTCCCACTGAGAAGCATCCTGGGTATTAATGTCAACGCCAAGCATAAACTGGGCTATGGCAAAGGCGTCCCGGGGGTTGTTTATCATTAATATTTTATCCGAAAGGTCGGGGTCGTTAAGGATACTCCAGCTGTCGGGAGTGTAATCTATCATTTCGGTGTTGTATATAATCCCCATCATACCCACGTTATAGGGTATTGAATATTCGTTATTGGAATCATAGAACAAATTTTTAAATTCGTCGCTTATATATTTGTAATTGGGGATTTTATCGAAATCCAGCTTTGCAAGCATACCTTCGGCGATAAGCCTTTCAACCATGTAGTCGGAGGGGATAATCACGTCATAGCTGGTGGCTCCGCTTTTCAGCTTGGAATACATATCTTCGTTGCTTGAAAAGTTGGTGTAATTAACCTTGATCCCCGTAAGTTCGGTAAACACCTTGTTTATATCAACCGTATCTTCGGTACCGTCGGAAATATATTCCCCCCAGTTATAAACATTAATGGTGGTTCCCGCATAGGCGGAATAGTCTATGGCGGCGGTTTCCGGCGTTACTTCAAAATCGATTTCATCCTTTGTACAGGATGTCAACACCACTCCGAAGGCAATAATCAGGATTGCTGCAACAAGGGAAACAATTCTTTTGACAAAAAACTGGTTGGTCAACTCTCTATCTCCTTTTTTGATATATTATTACCGGTTCAACGGCTTTTTAACATGATTTGAGTCTTTTGTAAGCAGGTTTCTTATAAATAAAAGCAGGAATATTACAATGAATATCACCGAAAACAATGCGTTCATGTCCGGCAGCACCCGCTTTTTGGTCATCGAGTATATATAAATGGGGAGTGTCTGGAAGGATTCCCCCGCCACAAAGTAACTTATGACAAAGTCGTCAAGGGACAAGGTGAAGGACATTAAAAATCCGGCGGCTATCCCCGGCAGAAGTTCAAAGAATTCCGCTTTGAAGAAGGCCTGTAACGGGGTGCACCCCAAATCCATTGCCGCTTCGGGGAGATTTTTATCCATCTGCTTTAATTTCGGCATTACGCAGAGTATCACATAGGGCAGGTTGAAGGTTATATGGGCGATAAGCATTGTCCAGAAACCGAAAATTCGAAGCCCTATCAATGTTGCCCCGAAGGCGAAAAGCAGCATAATGGAAACGCCGGTCACTATGTCGGGGTTCATCATGGGGATGTTGGTAACCGTCATAATGGCGGATTTAAGCTTTTTATTCCTGATATTGTATATCCCCACCGCCGCCGCAGTTCCCAGAAACGTGGCTATTACGGAGGAGGATACCGCAAGGATAAGGGAATTCACAAGGGCATCGATGGCCTTGGCATTCCTGAAAAGCTCCTTGTACCATTTCAGCGAAAAGCCCGAAAACACCGCCATGCTGTTGGAGGAATTGAAGGAAAAGAAAATGATAACAATAATAGGTATATAAAGGAGTGCGAAAATTATTCCGGTATATATCTTCCCCGTTGTTTTCATACTATCAGGCCTCCATCCTCCTCATCGTCGGAAAACTGCCTCATAACGATCAGGCATATGAAAATCAGAATCATAAGCACAAAGGATATGGCGGAGCCGTAGTTATAGGTGCCGGCGGCGGATTTAATTTCGGTTTCGATCTCATCCCCTATCAGGGTGAAATCGGGGGGGCCTAACTTCTGAGAAATATAAAACGTTGAAACACTGGGGACAAACACCATGGTAACCCCCGACACAATTCCCGGAAGGCTTAAGGGGAGAATAACCTTTATAAGGGTTTTCAGCCGGTTACAGCCCAAATCCTCGGAAGCCTCTATAAGGTTTTTATCCATCTTTGACATTACCGAATAAATGGGTAAAAGCATATAGGGAAGAAAGTTGTAAACCATTCCGAAAATAACCGCTCCTGAGGTGTTTATCAGCTTTACCTGTCCTAACCCTAAGGATATGAAAAGCTGGTTTATTATCCCCTTGTCCTCTAATAAAAAAGCTATGGCATAGGTGCGGAGGACGAAGTTCATCCACATGGGGAGCATAAACAGCATTATAAGCATGTTCTGGGTTTTTTTAGGGGTTTTGACTATGGCATAGGCAAGGGGGTATGCGATAACCAAACAGATAATGGTTGACACAAAGGCAAAGGCAAGGGATATGGCGAACACCTTGGGGGTGTCGCCGGAAAACATCCGGGAAAAATTATCAAGGGAAAAGCTCCCTTTTCTGTCGGTGAAGGCGTAATATATCACAAACAAAAGGGGGGCTATCACAAACAAAAGCGACCAGACCAGATAAGGAAAAGAGGCATAGCGCTGAAGGAGGCTTTTTTTGGTTTTCATTTCTGCAGCGTTCATTTTACAACTCTTCCTCAATGTTTTCGGAAAGTTCTTCGATTTCGTCGGAATAGCTGGAGTAATCCCCGAATTTTCCCGAATATTCGGATTTTTTCATTATATGGATATCGTCGGGATCAAGCACAAGTCCTATGTTTGTCCCCGCCGGGTAATAATCGGTGGTCTGAATAAGCCACTTGAAGCCCCTTAAGTCGACAATGGTGTCATAATGCACCCCGCGGAAGGTCACCTGTGTAACGATACCCGAAAGCATACCCTCGTTGGGGGGGACAAGCTTTATGTCCTCCGGTCGGATAACCGCATCCACCGGTTCGTTTTCGCCGAAACCCTTGTCAAGACATTTAAAGTTGTGACCGGTGAAGGAAACCAAAAAATCCTCCTTCATAACTGCGTCGACTATATTGCTTTCTCCGATAAAATCCGCAATAAAGGCGTTTTTGGGTTCGTTGTATATGTCGATGGGGGTTCCCACCTGCTGTATGCATCCGTTGTCCATAACCACAATGGTGTCGGACATGGACAAAGCTTCCTCCTGGTCGTGGGTGACGTAAATAAAGGTTATGTCAAGCTGCTGCTGGATTGTTTTAAGTTCCACCTGCATATCCTTGCGGAGCTTAAGGTCAAGGGCTCCCAGGGGTTCGTCGAGAAGGAGTATTTTCGGCTTGACCGCCAAAGCCCTTGCGATGGCAACCCGCTGCTGCTGTCCCCCCGAAAGGGAGGTTATGTTTCTTGTTGAAAAACCGCTCAGGTTTACAAGGGCAAGCATTTCGTTTACCCGCTGTTTTATTTCCTTTTCGGGCAGCTTCTTTATCCGAAGTCCGAAAGCTACGTTTTCAAACACATTCAGATGGGGAAAAAGGGCGTATTTCTGAAAAATGGTGTTGACTGGCCGCTTATAGGGCGGCACATCGTTCATCCTTACGCCGTTAAAATATACGTTTCCTATGTCGGGGGTAACAAAACCGCCGATAATCCTTAAAGTGGTGGTCTTTCCGCAGCCGGAAGGACCCAAAAGCGTTACAAATTCCTTATCCTTTATTTCAAGGCTTATATTGTCGAGAATTAAGTCGTCGTCAAAGGACACCGAAATATTCTCCAGGCGTAAAAGGACATTTTCCATCTACATCCGTTTCCTCCGTAAAATTTCATAACATTTCAGCTGAACATAAAGCTATTTAATAATACATTTTTTGAGTTCTTTTGTCAATACAATGGGGTAAATATTTTTATTGTGTTTACAAGGAATTTCAGACATTTTTATATCATATATTCAGACGGTGGTTTTGATGGCTTTTAACGTTGTTTATTTGATAAAATGTCTGCTTTGCGGCTTTGCCATGTGTGTGCCGGGGCTGTCGGGGGGAAGCATGGCAATACTCCTGGGGATTTATAAAGCTATGATGGAAATTGCGGCGAATTTCCTTTCGAAACCCAGGAAATATTTTTTCCCTCTTTTAGTTACCGGGCTTTCCTGTGCCGGGGGTGTGTTACTGTTTGTTATATTCCCCGGAAGACTTACGGCGGAATACGAAAAGGCTTTTGTATTAGCCTCCGCCGTTATTGTGGGGGTGTCACTTCCCTTTTACATAAAAAATTCGGCCATAAAACGGATAAACCTTAAAGCATTCCTTTATATCGCCGCCGGGGGGATTGCCCTTTTCTTAATAGATTTGATTTTACACTTCGGAAACTCCCCGACAGACCAGAACTTCGGTGTTTTTTCCTATTTCTTGGCGGGGTTTGTGAATTCGGTTTCCTTAATCCTTCCGGGGATAAGCTACCCTTATATGCTTGCTTTTATGGGGATATACGGAAAGGTGATTTCGGCGGTAAGCGGTCTTGACTTTGCCGTGCTTCTGCCTTTAGGATTGGGAACGGTGTCGGGAATTATTCTTCTTTCCAGAGCAGCGCTTAAAATAATGGAAAAATACCCTCTTGAAACCGATTGTTTTCTATTGGGGTTTACTGCGTTTTCGGTGATTTTGATATTAATATAGCTTAAAATTAACACAATTTTCACCAATTTTATAACAAGGAGTGTTAATATGATTTGAATAAGTAATTAAGGGGGATTGCAATGCTTTCCAAATCAACCGAGGTTTTTGCCAAAAGCTTGGGACTTAAGATTACCGAAAATTCGGCCTTCGGCATTTACGGCAAATACTTTTTGTCAATATATGAAGCAAGAACCAAGAAAATTATAAGAATTTCCTGCTTTATCGGCGACAGCGACGAATACGCCGGCGATTATCTGACCCTTAACGACGGCATAAGAGAAGTTATTGATAAATATTCGGTAAACGATTACGAGGTTTCGGAAAAGGGGATTAAGGTGGTGTCCTCTTCCCCCATAGCTTCACTGAGGGAGCTTACCGATTACCTGGTAAAACTCCTTGAGGAAAATCAGATTCCCAATTCCCACTACTGTTCGGAATGCGGCAGCGAATTCAAAGCCGGGGAAAAGAAAAGGATTGTCACCTTCACCCAGGGGAAAAACGAGGAAAAGCACCTCCTTTGCGAGCAGTGCTCCCTTCAGGCTACGGAACAGTCGGAAGAACAAACCGAAAAGACTCCCGATACCGCAACCGCGGAAGTTACAAATCCGCCGGTTTCTAAGGGGATTTGGCTGTCAATACTGGCAGGGCTGGTGGCTTCGGTTTTGTATGTGCTTTTGTTTTACCTCCTGGGGGTAAACGGAAGGGGTTATGCCCTAATAGCTTTCCTCAGCGGTTCAAAAGGAGGAATAGAAGTCGCAAAGTATTTTATCTGCCTTTTGGGTCTTATAACCGGCGGCTTGATGTTCTGGACTTATAAAAAAGTGGTTAAAAAAATCACCACGAAGGCAATAATCTCCCTTGCGGGGATTTCCGCTCTGCTTATTGCGGTATCCCACTTTTTCGGGAGTGTGCTGGGGCTTGCCAAATACCTTAAAACCGAGTTTTCCATTTCCTATTCCACCTTTTCGGCAAAGTTTTCAAGCTATGTGGGAATGTTGTTTTCCGACGGAAATTCCTTGAGGTTTTTGATTATCGGGTTTATAATCAGCCTTTTCGCAGCAATAATCGCCATTGTGACAATATATATGCTTGACTACAGGAAAGCGGAGGAAAACCGGAAGACAAAGGTAACCATTCAAACGGTGAAATAATATAAAGGGTTGATTTATCAACCCTTTTTAAGTATATTTTCAGTTTTGTCATTACTCTTTATACAGGGGGTAATCACATGAACATACTTCTTGTGGAAGACGAAATTCCCCTTGCCGAAAGCATAGGGGAAATTTTAAAGGAACATAAGATATACTGCGATATCGTATATGACGGGCTTGACGGCTATGACTATGCCTCAGCCGGCATTTACGACGTAATTCTGCTGGATATCATGCTGCCTAAAATGAACGGTTTTGAGGTGCTTACCAAACTTCGTAATAACAAAATAAACACCCCGGTAATACTCCTTACCGCACGGGACAGGGTGAGCGACAAGGTCAAGGGTCTTGACGCGGGGGCGGACGACTATCTTACAAAGCCCTTTTCCACGGAAGAGCTCCTTGCTCGGATACGGGCGGTTTCCCGGCGGAAGGGGGAAATTTTGCTTAACGAAATCACCTTCGGCGACCTTACCCTTAACCTTAATTCCTGTCAGCTTACCTGCGGCGAAAGCTCCCTCCGTCTTGGCTTTAAGGAATTTGAAATAATGAAGCTTCTTATGTCTAACCCGGATTCGGTTATAAGCAAGGAGGAGCTTATAAACAAGGTGTGGGGCTTTCTTTCCGAAGCAGAGGACAACAACGTTGAGGTTTATATTTCCTTTTTACGCAAAAAACTTACCTTTCTTGACTCAAGGGTAACAATTTCCGCCGTAAGAAAAATCGGCTATCATCTGGAGTGCCGCCAATGATCAGGAAATTAAAAATCAAATTCGTGATAACCGTAATGGCGCTTATAACCTGCCTGCTGGCGGTTTTGTTTTCCCTGTTTTACTTCCGCACCGAAAGAACTTTATACAACGAAAGCATGGCGGCCATGAAGGATTACGCCTCCACCCAGCCGGGGCTTATTTTCTTTGACCGGTTCGGGAGAATTTTTGAAACAAATGAAGACAAGTATTCCCATCTTAATATGTTTGTGGTGGAATACTACCCTTCCCTGAAGCTTATAAAGCCCTACGGTTTTTACACCGAACTTACTTCCGAGCAGGAAAAATTTCTGCTTTTTATTGTGGAAAATGCCGTAAGTTCGAAAGGTTCCGACGGCATTATCGGAAAATACAATCTCCGCTATCTTAAAAGTTCCATAACCGGCGGGATCAGGATTGTGTTTTTAGACAAAGCCTATGAGGACAATACCCTCCACGGCATACTGATTTCCCTTATTCTTTTAGGCTGCGGCAGCTTCGTCTGCTTCTTTATAATAACCCTGATAATATGTAAAATAGCCGTTTCCCCGGTGGAAAAATCCATAATACAGCAGAAGCAGCTGGTGGCGGATATTTCCCACGAACTTAAAACCCCCCTTTCAATTATTTCGGCTAATGCCGAAATTATTTCCTCCAAACCCGACGCAAGGGTTTCGGAACTTGAAAAGTGGTTAGGTTATATAAAAGGGGAAACAAACCGTATGTCCGAACTTATTTCGGGTATGCTTTATCTTTCCAAAACCGACGAAGCGGCGGAAAGCTACGAAAAGCAAATCCTTGACCTTTCCTCCCTGGTAATGGGTTCTCTTTTACCCTTTGAAAGTATCTGCTTTGAAAAGGGACTGACCTTAAAAACCAATATCCAGCCGGGAATATTTATATACGGAAACAGGGAACTGCTTGTCCGTCTGGTGGGGATTTTAACCGAAAACGCCGTAAAATATTCAAACCCCTCCCTTGGGGGAATTGTTTCGGTTGATTTGTATATAATTCAAGATAAAACCATAATGGCGGTAAACAACAGGGGCGAAGTCATTACGGGCAGGCAGGCAAAGGATATTTTCAAAAGGTTTTACCGTCCCGACGAAGCCCGTTCCCGTTCCGAAGGGGGATACGGTTTAGGGCTTGCCATTGCGAATAATATCGTTGAACTCCATGACGGAAAAATATCCCTTGAAAGCAACCCTACCGACGGTACCACCTTTATCGTCACCTTCAAAGCGTCATAACTCCCCCCTTATCTTTTCAAGAGCGGTTTTTTCAAGCCTTGACACCTGCGCCTGGGATATGCCTATTTCGGCGGAAACCTCCGTCTGGGTTTTTCCCCGGTAAAAACGTAAGGTTAAAATCCTCTTTTCCCGTTCGGTCAGCTTTTTTATAGCTTCGGTAATGGCGATGTTGGTTATCCAGTTTTCGTCATTATTGTTTTTGTCGCTTATCTGGTCCATAACGTACAGGCTGTCCCCGTTTTCTGAAAAAATGGGTTCGTAAAGGGAAATGGGTTCCATTATGGCGTCCATGGCGGCGGTAACCTCCCTCTGGCTTATCCCCAGCTCCTTGGATATTTCCTCCGGCGTGGGCTCCCTTGAAAGGCTTTTTGAAAGCCTGTCCTTAACCTGAAGCGCTTTATATGCCGTATCCCTTACCGAACGGGAAACCCGAATATGGTTGTCGTCCCGAAGGTATCTCCTCACTTCCCCGATAATCATGGGTACGGCGTAGGTTGAAAATTTTACCTCCTGGGACAGGTCAAAATTGTCCACCGCCTTGATAAGTCCTATGCAGCCCACCTGAAACAGATCGTCGGGGGAGCCCCCCCTTGCGGAAAAGGACTGCAATACCGACAAAACCAGCTTGAGATTGGCGTTTATAAGCTTTTCCCTTGCCTTTTTGTCCCCCTCCCTGGATTTTTTCAAAAGCTCCCGCTTTTCGGCTTCGGATATGGTAATCAGCTTTGAGGTGTTTACCCCGCAAATTTCAACCTTGTTATACATTGACATAACGACCTCCGTTGGGGATACTTCAATTAAAGTTTTCCCCGTAAAAAGGCCGTAAATACCTGTTTCAAAAAAGATACATTTTTATTATAAACAGTTAAAGGAGNNGAGGAAGCTATATTTTGATATATTCGGTGGACAAAATCGAAAACAATTTGGCAACCCTGATCGGTGACGAGGGTGATATGAGGGTAATTGATATATCCATTCTAAACTTTACCCTTAAGGAAAACGATATTCTGATATACGACAATGCTGCAAACAGTTACACCATTGACAAAGATTTAACCGAAAAGCGGATTACGGAAAACAAAAAACGTTTAAGAAAGCTGTTCGAAAGGTAAAATCTAATTTTCGGTTGTCTTAACCCTGGCGGCAATATCGTATCTGTTGTTTGAAATGCTTCCTTTGGAAAAGGAGGCAATAAAACTGCCGTTCATTATCTCATATTTCAGAAAGCCGGTGTCCTCAAGGGCTTTTACGGCAAGCATAACGTTGTCGATAAATTCCTCCTTATCAGTGTTTTCCAGCACCACATACACTTTGTAAAGGTTTATTTGGGTTTCTTCCCCGATAATTCCGGCTTTGCAGTCGAATTCGATATATACCTCCTCCGGGTAAACCCCCGAGGCGGTTATTTTTTTAATAACTTTCCCTTTGACGGTATGCTTTACCACCGAAATCTGATAATACCTGTAATTGTCGGTAAAGGTGTTTTCCTTGGGATTATAGACAAATTCCGACACCACTCCGTTGCCGTCGTCGAAGGAAGCGATATAAAGCCGTCTGTTCCTGTCAAAGACCACCCCGGAAATTTTCATTTTTCCGGAATATAAGGCTCTGTTCTGTCTGACGGCTGCTTTTCCGGTTAAAATGGCGTCAAAGGGATTTCCCAAAATATAAAAGAACAAAAACCCCATACAGCATGTCACCGAAAAAATAAAAATAATCCTCATTGCCTTCACCTTATCACCCCTGATTATTATTTTCAGATTTGCAACATATAATCAACTACGGGTGGGGTAGGCTTGAGGAAAAAACTGTTTAAATGGCTGATATTTATAATATTGATTTTTATTTTATCCTTCGGGATAATGTTTGCCCTAAACTTTGACAAAGCGGCGGAGCAGTATGCGAAATTCAATGTAAAAAACAAAATAACCGAAGGAATAAACAAAATTTATTACGATAACACAAAAAGATTCTATGACCGGCTTAAAAACGCGGTTTTGTTAAACTATTCCCATGAGGGGAAAATAAATTCCATCTCGGTGGATACCCCTTTTTTAAATCTCCTTTCCGCAGAAATAATTTCCCAGTCGGTTTTATTTATAGAGGAATCCTCCTCCAGCTTCGGAATCCCCCTCGGGAACATAACATCAGTACGGCTGTTTTCGGGTTTGGGACCGAAAATAAGGGTAAAAATAATACCGCTGGGAAGTATCTCCTGCGGTATTAAAAGCAGCTTTACTGAAGGGGGGATAAACCAGACAATTCACAGAATCACCCTTGATATAAACGCCCTGATTGAGGTATTAACCCCCTTCAGTTCGAATCAGGCAGAAATCAATCTGTCTTATGTTATAAGCGAAACGGTGATTGTGGGGGAAATCCCCAATGTTTATTTTAAATAATCAGTTTGCGATCCCCGCCAGTGTGTTAAGGGTGGCATGAACCGTCCTTGAAGCGGTGGTGTTGTAGTTTATAACCACGATGTCGTCGTACTGGCCGGAGGTAAGCAGGTCAAGTATGCTGTCCTTGGCATGGTTGGTGTTGATATAGGTTATTTTATCGTAATGGGGGACAAGGAAGGTTACAAAGGGAGCCGCCGACGAATCGCCGATAACCAGCACCGATTTGCCGGTTTTCACCTTTGTGGTTATTTCCATTTTCGCCGCTTCGTCGCTTAAGAAGCAGTAGTAACCGTAGGAGGGAACGTCGAAGTAAATAACCCCGTCCTTCTTGACGATTCCGCCCTTGTAAATGTTAAGGGATGACAGATACATTTCGTCGATATCGTAATAGAAGAAGACGTCGAAGTTTTCATAAAGCATGGTGGACCCGGTGGCGGTGAAAAACTTGCCGTAGAAATTTTCCTCCAATATTTTTTCGGTGTAAAGGGAATCCGAAACCGGCTCTATCCCCGCTGCCCTGCAGTATTCCTTATAGGCGATATAAGCGCCCTTGTGGGTATAGTTGGGGTCGGTATTGAAGTAGAGATATTCGTTATTCTGGTAGTTTTCCTTGAAAAGGTTGTAAACGTCAACGTTTTTGACCGACTGGTCAGTAGCGGCAAAAACATCGGTTATAAATTTATTCTGGTTGCCGACGTAAAAATCGTCGCTTTTTCGTATTTCCTTTGGAATATCGACGAATTCGCACCGGGTGGGAATGAGAATATGATAAAAATTCGAATCCCCCGCAACCGAACTTAAATTGTTTACAGCCGAAACATACTTATTAAGGACGTTGCTTGTGTAGGTAAACTGTTCAAGGCCTATGCCGTAATACAGGTAGGTATAGCCCAGGTAATTTATAACCCAGCCGTGGTCGGTGATTTCCTCCCCGGAGGTGTCGGCGGAGGTTTCCGAAATATCACTTACATCCTGAGAAACATTGCCTGATACATCATTTGATATATCACCGGAACTTTCGCCGGTTTCGGAAATATCGGAAATATCGCTGTTTTCACCGGAATTATCCCCGTCGGGCTGACTTGCGGTCTGGGAGGTTTCGGTCTGGGATGAAGTATTATCATCCCCCTCACCGCTTGCCTTGAAAACAAACATGTAAATAAGCAGGCAGGCAATAAGCACCACAAGCAGGCAGATAACCGAAAACATTACCCTTGATTTGTTGTCGTTTTTGTTTACGCCGTGAAGCACATCTTTCCCGTCCATAACCATTCTCCGTTCTTTGGGATAAGTTTTATTACGACGCCGGACTTATTCGGTGGTGTTGGTTTCGTCACCGGAATTTTTTAATTCTTCTTCCTTTATTCTTTTTTCGTTTTCCCTTTTCTGGTTTTCCTTGCGTTTATTTTCGTTGTTTGCCTTTGATTTCTGGTGTTTTTCCTCCCTGATGGCAAGGAGTTTTTCAAAGGTGGGGTTTTCCTCGAATACGGCGGTGAACTGGTCGCGGTCCATGGTTTCGTATTTGACAAGGTATTCCGCCACGAAATGGAGGAGCTCCATATTGCTTATAAGCAGTTTTTCGGCAATCTCATACCCCTTGGTGATTATGGTATGAATTTCGTCGTCGATGGCGGCGGCTATTTTTTCGGAATAGTTCCGGGTGGTGCTGAAATCCTTGCCTAAAAATACCTCGTCATGGCCGGTGCCGAAGACGATGGGCCCTAAGGTTTCGCTCATGCCGTACTGGGTGACCATCTTTCTTGCGATTTCGGTTGCCCGCTGAATGTCGTTGGAAGCTCCGCCGGAAATATCGTGGAGAATAAGTTTTTCGGCTACCCGTCCCCCAAGGAGTACGGCGATTTTTTCAATCATTTCCTGCTTGTAAACCGAATATTTATCCTCTTGAGGTAAAGATATGGTATAACCCAACGCCATTCCGCTGGGGATTATCGAAACCTGATGCACGTCGTCCTGGGAAGGAAGCAGGTGTTCCACAATGGCGTGGCCCGCTTCATGGTAGGCGGTCGCCCGTTTGGCTTCCTCCTTAATAACCCTCGACTTCTTCTGGGGACCCACGATAACCTTTATTTCGGCTTCCTCGATGTCCTCCATCCCGATAAGCTGTTTATTCTTTCTTGCGGCAAGCAAAGCCGCTTCGTTCATCAGGTTGGCAAGGTCGGCTCCGGTAAAGCCGGATGTGGAACGGGCTATCATTTCCAGATCCACGTCCTCGTCAAGGGGTTTGTTCCTTGAGTGAACCTTGAGTATCTCTTCCCTTCCCTTGATGTCGGGATAATGAACGGTAATCTGCCGGTCGAAGCGGCCGGGACGGAGAAGAGCCGGGTCAAGTATGTCGGGACGGTTGGTGGCCGCTATTACGATAACCCCGTCGTTTACGCCGAAGCCGTCCATTTCCACAAGGAGCTGGTTTAGGGTCTGTTCCCGTTCGTCGTGACCGCCCCCCCAGCCGGCGCCCCTGTAGCGGCCGACCGCATCGATTTCGTCAATGAATATTATGGCGGGTGAGGAACGCTTTGCGGTTTCGAACAGATCCCTGACACGGGAAGCGCCCACGCCCACGTACATTTCCACGAAGTCGGAACCGGAAATGGAATAGAAGGGAACCCCCGCTTCCCCGGCCACCGCTTTGGCAAGCAGAGTCTTGCCGGTGCCGGGCGCCCCCACAAGGAGGACTCCCCTGGGTATCTTTGCCCCGAGGAAGGAAAATTTACCGGGGTTTTTAAGAAATTCCACGATTTCCATAAGTTCTTCCTTTTCCTCGTCGGCGCCCGCCACGTCGGAAAAGAGGACCTTATGCTTTTCTTCTGAACCTAATTTGGTGCGGGCTTTGGAAAAGGCGTTCATCCTTCCCCCCAGACCGCCTATTGAGTTGGAATTCTTTGCCTGTCCGGAAGCCCGGGATATAAACACCCACCATATCACCACCATAATGATTATGACGATGACATAGGGTAAAAATGACACCCACCAGGGGATTACTGCTTTAGGTTCGTAGTCGTATTCTTTTATAATATTCGGGTACTGCTGATTTATAAGCTCATGGTAGTCTTCATAAAAGACATAAAAATCCTTCAGCCGGTATTTGACAATGGTGTTGTCCTTAAGCTTTAATATTATATTGTTTTCCTCATCGACGACGAAGGAGGTTACCTGTTCGTTTTTGAAATATCCTCCAATGTCGCTGTATGTTATGCTTTTGGTGGGTGACTGGTTTGCAAACATGGAAGCGGCAAACACCACTAAAAGTATAAAAGCAACATAAAATATCACCATTTTGCGGTTGGATTTCATACGGAATCACCGTCCTTTTCGGTTTTGACGTTATATTGAAAATCAAAGACTATCGTAAAAATATCCCGTTTATCGGTTGTGGGTTTGTATTTATCGGCTATTCCTATAAAGGGAACGCCGATTATTTCGTTTTCCGCGCAGATAATCGGGATAAGCCCCCGGTACTTCAGGGGTATTTTTTTGTTAATGAATTCCTTCTTAATACTTTTGGTTATACCGTTTAACCGGAGGGTATCTCCGCTGTTTCTCGGTCTTACAAAAACAGCACCATTTATAATATCAGAACGGAGAGTTATTGTTGTTGAATTTTTGTTAATATGGTTAAAATTTTTGGGGCTGTTATTGTAGTAAATAACCACTTTACCGCCGGCAAGTATATTCTTTCCTGTTGAAAGCCGGGTGTATTCAATAAATTCCCCGTTATTTTCGGGGTGTGAACGAAAATTAACACTCCCCGAATCGGTAACGGCATAAAGGTTTCTTGAAACGGCAAACTTCCTGTTTGCCTTTTCCCTGACCGCTTTTGATATTTTTTCCGCCGTTTCCATGTCAAGAAATTCCGGGCAGTTGTTGTATATATACTGAAGTATCAGAACCTCGTCTTTTTCCGAAATATCCCCGGAAATTTCCTTCGCCTGACCGGTAAGATATTCGTTTATTTTTTCAAACAGCACCGACTGTCTGGTAAAAGCATTTATAAAAGAGGGGTTGATTTCTTTAAGCACCGGCAGCACAGTATGCCTTATTTTGTTGCGGGTGTATAAATCCTCCGAATTTGTGGAATCGGTGACATAGGAAATGCCCTTTTCAGTTGCGTAATCTTCAATCTCCTCCCTTGTCACGTCAAGGAGAGGGCGGATGATTTTCCCCCGTTTATAGGGTATGCCGCATAACCCTTTTAAGGCTGACCCCCTTACAAGGTTGAATATTGCCGTTTCCGCGTTGTCGTTGGCGTTATGGGCGGTGGCTATCAGGTCGATTGAGTTTTTTTCGGCTATATCAAAAAAAGTACTGTACCTTGCTTCCCTTGCGGCAAGTTCAAGAGATGCTTTGCTTACCTTTGCCAAAGCGGGGACATCTATTTGTTCGACAAATAAGGTTATTCCCCTGTTCCGGCAAACCTGCCTTACGAATTCCTCGTCGGAATCGCTTTCTTTACCCCTTATTTTATGGTTGATATGCACCGCAGACACTTCAAAGCCGTATCTTTTTCTCAGGGAAAGCAAAACGTCCAAAAGCACGGAGGAATCCGCCCCGCCGGAAAAGCCCACCATTACCCTATTGGCACCGTTCAGCAGATTGTGTCCCTCAATGGTTTTTATTACTTTCAGTCTAAGGATATCGGAAACTTTCTTATACATATTTTGTTTCGATGGGAACGAATTTGAAGTAATGGCCGTGCCAGGCGAATTTCACCGTGCCTGTCTGGCCGTGGCGGTTTTTGCCGATAATACATTCGATTATCTGCTGGTCGGAGGGTACGGAGTTCTTTTCCTCCCCGGTATCGTAGTCCTCCCGGTAGAGCATCATAACTATATCGGCGTCCTGTTCGATTGCCCCCGAATCCCTTAAGTCCGACAGCACCGGCCGCCTTTCCTTTGCCCCCTTGGGGGGACGGGAAAGCTGGGAACAGATAAGTACCGGAATTTTCATTTCCTTTGCAAGAAGCTTGAGGGAACGGGTAATATCCGCCACCTCCAGAACCCGGTTATCCTTATGGGTTTCTGCCTGCATAAGCTGAAGGTAGTCGATTATAACCATTCCGCAGTTTTTAAGACGGCGGATTTTGGATTTGATTTCGGTCATTGAAATATCCGAAGTATCGTCAAGATAAATGCCGGT
>DBQR01000033.1:21550-32361 GCA_002305335.1 Clostridiales bacterium UBA1389 | reverse complement strand
GTGGACAAGCTGCTGCTTTGACATTTCAAGGGAAAATATGGCAATATCCTTCTTCGGGTATATTTTTCCCATGCTTAAGGCGATATTCAGCGCAAAGGTGGTTTTACCCACACCGGGGCGGGCGCCGATTAGCACCAGGTCCCCTTCCCCAAGGCCTATAAATACATCGTCAAGGTCGTTATAACCCGTTCGAAGCCCCATATCCTCCCCCGGATGGGAGGCAATATACTGGTAGTAGGCGTAGTTTTCCTTTAACGTTTCGCTTATATGGGTAAGTCCCGTACGGTACCGCTTGTCGGCGACGGCGAAAACAGCCTGCTCCGCGTAATCAACGATGGAATGGACTTCCCCCTTTTCGGAAAAGGCGGTTTCGGAAATATCCCGGGCGGCGTTTATAAGTTCCCTCAGGGTGGCCTTTTCCTCGATAATCCTGACATATTCCGAAACATTGGTGTTTTCGGCGGCAACGTCGCAGATAATCTTTATGTATTTCGCCGCATCGAATTCGGTGGTGCCGGATTCCTCCTTGACAGCTTCGATAAGGGTGACGAGATCGATAGACCTGCTTTTAGAAAACAGGTTTCTTATTGCCGCAAATATGATTTTATGGGAATCGATGTAAAAGTGTTCGGGCTTTAGCGTTTCGGCTTTAAGCAGGTTTTCCTGGTCTATAATTATGGCACCCAGCAGAGCCTGTTCCGCCACCAGGGAATGGGGCATTTGCTTAATGTTTTCGAATTCTGCCATTTTACTCTCCGTATATTTTACGGCTAATTTTGCACCTTTAAACTTAATTTAGCCTGAATTCCGGGGAAAAGTTTTACCGTAACCGTATATTCCCCCATGGTTTTTATCGTTTCGTTTATAACTATCTTCTTTTTGTCGATGTCAAGACCCAAATCGGCTTTTATTTTTTCGGCAACATCCTTGCCGGTTACGGCGGAATACAGCTTTCCGTCAATCCCGCCGGTGGTATTGAAGACAAGCACTGTTTTTTCAAGGATTTCCTTGTGGGAAAGGGCAGACTTCTTTTCTTCCGACTGCTTAAAGGCTTCCGCTTGCTTTTTCGATTCGATGTCTTTTATTATCTGTTCCGTTGCCTCTTTGGCTAAATTTTTCGGGATAAGATAATTTTTGGCGTAACCGTCGGAAACCTTAACGATTTCCCCTTTTTTACCCTGTCCCTTAACGTCCTCAAGCAATACGACTTTCATATTTTCCCCTCCTTAAAATTTATGAGGTAAATTATTCTGCTTCGCAGTATTCGATTATGGCTTCCCTCAGCATTACCATTGCCTGTTTCATGGAAACGCCGCTGAGTTTTGCCCCGGCGGAATCAAAATGGCCGCCCCCCTTAAGCTTTTCAAGAATCAGGGAAACATTCACGCTGCCGTCGCTGCGGGCGGAAATATGAATGGTGTCCTCCGCAAGGGATAAGGTAAAGGTTGCCTTTATCCCCTCTATCTGAAGCATTCTTTCGGCAGCCTGGGCGGCTATCACCCGGTTTTCGGGGGTGTTGTCCAGGTCATACTGGGCGATGGCGAAAATCTTTCTGAAGATTATAATATTTCTTTCAAATTCCGCCAGCTTTTTAAATTCGCCTATCCGGTATTTGAACACCGACTGGGCTTTTCCGGCGTTGGCTCCCTCGCCCCTTAAATAAACCGCTGCGGAAAAGGTGCGGATACCCACATTCCGTGTAAAGTTCTGGGTGTCGAGAAGTATTCCCGCAAGCAACAGCTCCGCTTCCTCCTTGTAAAGGGTATTTGGAGGTAGCACCAGTTCCAGCATTTCCGAAACCAGTTCGCTGGCGGAGGAGGCGCTGGGCTCTATATAGGATATTTCGTGGCTGCGGGAAAATTCCTGGGTCTGCCGGTGGTGGTCTATGATTGCGATATGTTCGGCTTTTTTGTATATTTCCGGAGATTCCAAAATCCGCTCGTTGTTTACGTCGGTTATAATCACAAGGGTGTTGGGGGTTAGAAGTTCCTGCCCGTAGATTTTATCCACGAAAATGTTGTCGTAATCCTTAATCATGGAAAGCATATTGGCAAAGGTGTTGAAGCTCTGATTAGAAAAATCGCTTATTATATTAACGTCCCTGCCTAAATACATAACCAGCCTTGCAATGCCGATATTGGAAGCGATGGCGTCAAAATCCGGGTTGGCATGTCCCATTATAAGCACGTTGGTTGACTTGTTTATCAGTGACACCAGCTGGGTAGCCACTGTGCGGGATTTGATTTTGGTTCGCTTCTGAAGCGTCTTTGTCCTGCCGCCGAAAATATCGGTGTCGGACTTGGTTTTGACGATTGCCTGGGCGCCCCCCCTCTGAAGGGCAAGCTGGAGGGAGATTTTGGCTGCCTCCTCCTTTTCCGACAGGGTGCCGTCAATACGGGCAATCCCCATGGAAATGGTAAGGGGGGTGTTTTCGTCGGTTTCGGAAATATCGTAAACCTTGTCGAGGATATCGAACTTGGCGTCAATCACTTTATTCATATACCGTTCTTCAAAGAAGATGATATATTTATCCCGTTCGTATTCCTTTATGATACCCTTCATCGAGGATACCCAATCGGAAAGGATGTTGGCGATTTTTGCGGATATTTCCCTGTACCTGTCCTGCATCCCCTGGGTGATTTCCGAAATGTTGTCCACCACCGCATAGGCCACCAGCACGTTGGAGCTTAAGTGTTCGGCATACAGGTTTTCAAATTCGGTGACATCGCTCCACACCACAAGGTAAAAACTCTTTCTCAGTGTTTCAATCTGGTAGGGGAAAATCCGGTAGTATCTGTCCCCTTCCTTTACGGTATAGCTTTTTTTTCCCTCCTCTTTAAGCCGGTTGAATTTTTCAACCGAAACCACTCCGTTGCCTACGGTGGTTATGGATTCCCCGATTTTAATACGGGAATCCGAGTAGAGAGTGTCAAGGGAGTTGTTGTACCAGGAGATGGCTCCCGAAACGTCGCAGAGGAGCACCGGCAGATTCATGCCGGATATAAAGTCAAAGGTGTGGGCGGCAAGGGATTTGCCCGCCAGCAGATTCTTGGCGTCGCCGGAACCGAAATAAACGAAGATAAACACATAAACGAGATAACAGGCAAGCAGAATCGAGGAAAAAATCCCCGCTTTGGCGCTGTACACAAAGGCAATGGCGCACAAAGCCGCCATAAACGCCGTGCTTATCACAAAGGAAAAGAGATTGTTTTTAATAAAATGTTTCGGGTTCATCAAGTCATCTCCGTTTATGTCACCTGTTTATTCGATGGTCTGCTGAAGGAAGGTAAAATCCTCCTCCTCAAACAGTCCTCCCGGGGAGGGCAGGCTGGTCTTGCGGTAGCGGCTTTCCTTTGCAAGGGGGGAATTTACCTTGTCATAATAATTGGCGTATATAACCTTCTGCCCCTTCTTTAAGGTCATAACCGTGGAACCGTAGGAGGTGCGGGTGGTCTTGAAGGTAAGCTGTTTTGCCTTTACGATAAGGGCTTTCCCGGCGTCGGAACGGATTAGGAATTCGTCCTTGTCCTCCACAAAAAGAGCGTTTACAAGGGGTGATTTTTCAAAGAAGGCGTTTTTCAGCTTTTTCCGGTTGGTTTTGGTTTCGTAATTTTCGCAGCTTATCTTAACCGCCTTGCCGTTTTCAAAGAACAGAGCGGCATTTTTCTTGAAGTCGGTAAGACACAGGGCGGCTATCACCTTTTCGTTCGGGTCAAAGGACAGCTTTGCGGGGATGTAATCCCCCAGGGACGACGCCTTTGTGTCCTCGAAGTCATACAGATGGGCTTTGTAAACCTGGGCGGCGGAGGTAAAGAAGAGCACTTCCGCAAGGTTTGCGGTTTCCTGGGAATAGACAAGATAGTCGTTTTCCTTGAATTTCTGCACGTCGTTTCCCCGGAGGGAGGCGGCGGTGCATTTTTTGAAATAGCCCTCCCTGGAAAGGAAAACCGTTACGGGGTAGTCCTCGTGGGCTATTAATTCTTCTACGATGCTTTCCGCTTTTTCTTCGGAGACAATAACCGTCTTCCTGGGTTTTCCGTACTTTTCCTTTATCTGGTCAAGCTCTTTTATAATGTATTTTTTAATTTTGGCATCGCTCTGGATAAGTTCGTAAAGCCGGTTTATTTCCTTTTCCAGATCGGTTATCTCGTCGATATTGTCAAGAATGTATTCCTTGTTCAGATTGCGGAGCTTGATATTTGCTATAAATTCCGCCTGTTCCTCGTCAATGGAAAAGCCCTTCATTAAATTCGGAACAACGTCCTTGTCATTTTCGGTATGCCTTATTATGCGGATAGCCTTGTCTATGTCAAGGAGTATCTTTTTCAAGCCTTCAAGCAGGTGAAGACGCTGGCTTTTCTTTGTCCAGTCGTATATAAAGGTGCGGCGGAGGCATTCGATTCTGAAGGCGCACCATTCCTCAAGGATTTCCATAACCCCCAAGGTTTTGGGGACATTCCCCACCAAAACGGTGAAGTTGCAGGAAAAGGAATCCTCAAGAGGGGTAAGCTTGAACAGCTTTGCCATAAGCTTGTCCGGGTCGCTTCCCCGCTTAAGGTCAATGGCAATGGTAAGACCGTTTATGTCGGTTTCGTCCCTTATGTCGGAAATTTCCTTTATTCTGCCTTCTTTGACCAGCTTTGTAACCGTGTCCTTGATTTTTTCGACGGTGGTGGTGTAGGGGATTTCGGTTACCTCGATGCAGTTGTTCTTGTTGTCATATTTATACTTTGACCGGAGCCGGAAGGACCCCCTGCCGGTTTTGTATATTTCCAGCATTTTGTCTTTATTATAGAATAAAAATGCACCGGTGGAAAAATCGGGGGCTTTTAAAGTTTCAAGGAGTTCCTCTTCGGTAACTTCCCCTTTTTTCAGATACAAGGCCGTCAGGTCGCAGACTTCCGTCAGGTTGAAGGAACAGATTAAGCTTGACAGACCCACGGCTATTCCGGAATTGGGGGAAACTAAAATATTGGGGAAGGCGGTGGGCAACAGCAGGGGTTCGGTGGTGGTATGGTCGTAGTTGTCGGTAAAGTCCACCGCGTCCTTTTCGATGCCGCCGAAAACATATTCGCAAATCTTATCCAGCTTTACTTCCGTATAACGGGAGGCGGCAAAGGCCATGTCGGAATACTGCTTGCCGAAGCTGCCCTTGGAATCCACAAAGGGATGAAGCAGCGCTTCCTTGTCGGCAGTGAGACGGACAAGGGTTTCATAGATTGCCAAATCCCCGTGGGGATGGAGCTTCATTGTCGCCCCCACCACATTGGCGGATTTTGTCCGGTTTCCCGTCAACAGCCCCATTTTATACATGGTGTACAGGATCTTTCGGTGGGAGGGCTTGAACCCGTCGATTTCGGGTATCGCCCTTGACACGATAACCGTCATGGCATAGGGCATATAGTTGGTTTCAAGAACCCTTGTTATTTCGCTGACTTCAATTGCAGCTTCCTTTTCTATATCTACTGTCTTTTTCTTTTTCGCCATCTTAAGCCTTCACCGATTAACGGTAGGTAAACCTGCCTTTCTTATATTAGCCTAAATATCCGCGTAGGGGAGATATTTCGCCCCGTTTTCCGAAATAAATTCCTTCCTGGCGGCAATGTTGTCCCCAAGCAGGATGTCGAACATCTCATAGGTTTTAGCCTCGTCCTCCATGGTTATCTGCATCAGCCTGCGGGAGGAGGGGTTCATGGTGGTGCTGCTCATCATCTTGGCGTCGTTTTCCCCAAGCCCCTTTGACCGCTGAAGGGTGTATTTGGCATTACCCAGGGTTAAGAGTATTTCGTTCTTTTCCCTTTCGTCATAGGCAAAATAGGTTTCGGTTTTGCAGGTGATTTCGTACAGGGGGGTCTGGGCGATAAACACCCGCCCTTCTCTGATAAGGGAGGGTAAAAGCCGGAAGAGCATTGTCAGAATAAGAGTGCGTATCTGGTAGCCGTCCTCGTCGGCGTCGGTGCAGATTATAATTTTGCTCCACCGCAGGGCTTCCCGGTTATAGGTCTGACCGGCTTTCGCCGACTTCCCTTTTCCCCCCATTTCGATGCCGCAGCCGATTATCTTAATCAGGTCGGTTATGATTTCGTTGGCAAGGATTTTGTCATAGGTGGCTTTCAGGCAGTTTAGAGGTTTCCCCCTGACGGGGATGATTGCCTGAAATTCCGCATTCCTGGCAAGCTTGCAGCTTGTAAGAGCGGAATCCCCTTCCACGATATAAAGCTCGCATTTATTTTTGTCCTTGGAACGGCAGTTTACGAATTTATCGACGGTATTTGAAATGTCAAGGGATGTGGTAAGCTGTTTCTTGACGTTTACCCTCATGCTTTCGCTTTGTTCCCTCGAACGCTTGTTTATAAGCACCTGATTGCATATCCGGTCTGCCGGCTGGGGATTTTCAAGAAAGTACACCTCAAGGCAGTGCTTGAAGAAATCCGTCATTGCCTCGGTTATAAAGGGGTTGTTTATTGCCTTTTTGGTCTGATTGGCGTAGGAGGTCTGGGTGGAAAAGGAGTTGGACACGAACACCAGACAGTCTTCGATGTCGTTGAAGGTTATCTTTGCTTCCTTTGCCTTATACTTGCCGTTGGTTTTAAGATACTTGTCGATTACTCCTGTAAAAGCGGATTTCAGCGCCTTTTCGGGGCATCCCCCGTGTTCAAGGAAGGAGGCGTTGTGGTAGTATTCGATTAACTGCACTTCGTTGGAAAAGCAGAAAGCAAAATTTATCTTTAACTTGTATTCCTCTTTATCCTCCCGGTCCCGTCCCGACCTTTCGGTGGAATAGAATACGGGTTCGTTAAGGTAGTTTACCCCCACCGTTTCGAAAATATAGTCGATTATACCGTTGGGATAAAGGTATTCGCTTTTTTCAAAGGTTCCGTCCCCGTTCTGCCAGCTTAGGCAGAGAAGCAGACCTTCGTTTGCCACCGCCTGCTTTTTAAGGGTGGTGGCGTAGTATTCCTTGGATATGTTTATGTCGGTGAAAACCTCAAGGTCGGGTTTCCAGCGGATAACCGTACCGGTCTTGGTTTTGGGGCAGGGTTCCTTTATAAGTTCGCTTGCCGGTTCGCCCTTCTTAAAGGAAATGAAATACTTCGTCCCCTTGGAATAGGCGGTTACTTCCATATATTCGGAGGAATACTGGGTGGCGCAGGCGCCTAAGCCGTTAAGTCCCAAGGAATATTCATATGCTCCGCCGGAGGTGTTTTCGTACTTGCCGCCGGCGTAAAGTTCGCAGTACACCAGTTCCCAGTTGAACCTGCCTTCCTTTTCGTTCCAGTCAAGGGGAACCCCCCGGCCGAAGTCCTCCACGGTTATGGAACGGTCTTTGTAAACCGTAACGTTTATCTGCTTTCCGTAGCCTTCCCGGTGTTCGTCGATAGCGTTGGAAAGGATTTCGAAAAAGGAATGCTCGCAGCCCTCAAGTCCGTCGGAACCGAAGATAACCGCAGGTCTTTTTCTAACCCGTTCGGCACCCTTAAGGGAGGATATGGATTGTTCGTTGTATTCTTTTTTCTTTGCCACGCTGACCTCCTGAAACGGTTACTTCCTATTTTACCCTGTAAAATCCGACTTTTTTATAAACCTTCGAAACGGTTTTATTAGCCACAAAGGACGCCCTTTCGGCTCCTTTGGTTATAACGTCCTGAATATAGACCTTGTCTTTAATAAGGCGTTCCGCTTCCTCCCGTATGGGACGGAGGGTTTCAACAACCGCTTCCCCCACCGCTTTCTTAAAGTCGCCGTAGCCTTTATTCTGGAATTCGTTCTGTATCTCGTCATAGGTTTTGCCGGTGCAAACCGAATAGATGGTCAATAGATTGGAAATTCCCTTTTTGTTTTTCTGGTCGTACCTGATTTCGGTTTCGCTGTCGGTTACCGCCCGTCTGAATTTTGCCATAATAACCTCGGGGGAATCCATCAACAGCACGCTGCCGGTACTTTCTTCCGACTTGCTCATTTTACTTTCGGGGTCGCTTAAGGACATTATCCTTGCCCCCACTTTGGGGATATAGGGTTCGGGGACGGTGAACACATCTCCGTATATGCCGTTGAAACGGTTGGCGATATCCCTTGTGATTTCCACATGCTGTTTCTGGTCCTCCCCC
Organism: Clostridiales bacterium UBA1389; assembly: GCA_002305335.1. GTDB lineage: Bacteria > Bacillota > Clostridia > Oscillospirales > CAG-382 > UBA1206. The sequence goes on along the minus strand of DBQR01000033.1, from coordinate 24,253 downwards.
ACGGGGACAAGATTTGCCTGATATATGAGAATATCCGCCGCCATAAGGACGGGATAGGTGTACAGTCCGGCGTTTATATTGTCGCTCTGCTTTTTGGCCTTGTCCTTAAACTGGGTCATCCGGTTGAGTTCCCCCATCATGGTGTAGCAGCCTAATACCCAGGCAAGCTCGGCATGGGCGGGAACCATGGACTGTATAAAAAGCACGTTCTTTTCCGGGTCAAGCCCGCAGGCGATATACTGGGCAAGCTGTTCTACGGTGCGCCTTCTTAAAACCGAAGGGTCATGCCTTACGGTTATGGCATGAAGGTCGGCAAGCATATAGAAACATTCATAATCGTTGTGAAGACTTACCCAATTCTTGATGGCTCCTATGTACGAGCCGAGGGTGAGGTCCCCGGTGGGTTTGATTCCCGACAGAATACGGGGCTTTTTTTGGTTTTCCATGTCTGACTCTCCTGAAGGAAAAATACTAAATATTGTATTTGTTCATTGTATTGTATCATACATTTTCCGGATTTTCAATAAAATTTTTGGAAAAATCCATTTACAAGATAAAATGTTTGATGTATAATGTTATGTCATATTATGCTTGAAAGGAACGGAATCATGTCAAAAATTCTCGTTGAAACGTCGGCGCGTCACGTTCATGTTACAAGTGAAGCGCTTGAAATTCTCTTCGGAAAAGGGTATGAGCTTACTCCCAAAAAAATGCTTTCCCAGCCCGGACAGTTTGCCTGCGAGGAGAGAGTGGACGTGGTCGGACCCAAGAATACTATCAAAGGTGTATCCATCTTAGGCCCGGTACGCCGGGTTAATCAGGTGGAGGTTTCCCTCACCGATGCCCGTACTTTAGGGGTTAATCCCCCGGTCAGGGAATCCGGCGACGTTGCCGGCTCCGCTCCCCTTAAAATTGTGGGTCCCAAGGGAGAGATTGAGCTTAAAGAAGGGTGTATCGCCGCCAAACGGCATATACATATAACCCCCAAGGAAGCAGCCGAATGGAAGCTTTCCAACGGGCAGATCGTGTCGGTGAAGATCGAAAACACCCCCCGTCCCGCAACCTTCGGGAACGTGGTTGTAAGGGTAAGCGAAAAGTTCGCCCCCGCAATGCATATCGACACCGACGAATCCAACGCCGCCTGTGCCTTCGGCGAGGTTTACGGCGAAATAATTACCGACTGATCAAAAAACTATAAAGGAAAGGAACTCACATGATTAGCTACTCTAAAGAAGTTGAACAAATGTGTTGTGTTGCCAAGGGTCCCGATCATGGTCCCTCCCCCCTTCCCGAGGAAGGCAAATGGGTTCAGGCAAAGCAGATTACCGACATTTCCGGCTACACCCACGGTGTGGGCTGGTGCGCACCCCAGCAGGGAGCCTGCAAGCTTTCCCTTAACGTCAAGAACGGCGTTATCGAGGAAGCCCTCGTTGAAACCATCGGCTGTTCGGGGATGACCCATTCCGCCGCCATGGCCGCCGAGATTCTCCCCGGCAAAACCCTTCTCGAGGCTTTGAACACCGACCTGGTCTGCGACGCAATAAACACCGCCATGCGGGAACTGTTCTTACAGATCGCCTACGGCCGCACCCAGTCCGCTTTTTCGGAAAACGGCCTGGTTATAGGCGCGGGGATGGAGGATTTAGGTAAAGGCCAGCGTTCCATGGTGGGAACCATGTACGGCACAAAGGCAAAGGGCGTAAGGTACCTTGAAATGACCGAAGGCTACTGCACCAGAATGGCTCTTGACGAAAACAACGAAGTCATAGGCTATGAATATGTGTCGCTGGGCAAAATGACGGATATGATCAAAAAGGGCGTTTCGCCCAACGAGGCTTACGAAAAATCCAAGGGTACATACGGACGCTTTAACGAAGGCGTCAGGTACGTTGACCCGAGAGTTGAATAGGGGGAACAGGAAATGGCAAAATTTGAAGGTTATGAAAGACGCGAGGCTAAAATCCTTGAAGTCATTAAACAGTACGGCATTTCCTCTATCGACGAATGTAAGGAAATCACCCTTGAAAAAGGCATTGATGTGGATTCCATCGTAAGGTCAACCCAGCCCATATGCTTTGAAAACGCTATCTGGGCATATACCGTGGGCGCCGCCATTGCTATTAAGAAGGGCTGCACCAAAGCCGCCGACGCGGCTGCCGCCATAGGCATCGGCCTTCAGTCTTTCTGTATCCCCGGCTCTGTTGCCGAAAACCGTAAGGTGGGTCTGGGACACGGCAACCTTGGCAAGATGCTGCTTTCGGAAGAAACCGAATGCTTCTGCTTCTTAGCCGGCCACGAATCCTTTGCCGCCGCCGAAGGGGCGATAAAAATTGCCCTTAACGCCAACAAGGTAAGGAAAAATCCCCTGAGAGTCATATTGAACGGTCTCGGCAAGGACGCCGCTTATATAATTTCCCGCATAAACGGCTTTACATATGTTAAAACCGAATTCGACAACAATACGGAAACCATAAAGATTGTTTCCGAAACCCCCTTCTCCAAGGGTCCCCGGGCGGCGGTAAAGTGCTACGGCGCCGACAATGTCCCCGAAGGCGTGGAGATTATGAAGCTGGAAAATGTCAGCGTTTCCATAACCGGGAACTCCACCAACCCCACCCGGTTCCAGCACCCCGTTGCCGGCACCTACAAGAAATGGTGTATTGAAAACGGCAGGAGCTATTTTTCGGTTGCCTCCGGCGGAGG
>DBQR01000033.1:0-21537 GCA_002305335.1 Clostridiales bacterium UBA1389 | reverse complement strand
CGTATGCATTCCGACGCCCAGTTTGCCGGCTCCTCCTCCGTGCCCGCTCACGTGGAAATGATGGGTCTTATAGGCATGGGGAACAATCCCATGGTGGGAGCTACCGTCGCCTGCGCCGTTGCGATTGAGGAAGCGTTCAATAAATAAGATTTATAAGGCTTTCTGAGTTTTTACAGGTACTTATTACGCAATTTAAGCAAATATAATGTCAGACACATCATTATGGAATTTTTCCGATGATGTGTCTGATTTTTATTATAATATATAAGAGTTTAAAATATATACCACACGAATAATCGGCTTTGCCAATTATTCAGTAGACATTAATTATAAGTTAACAATATTTTATTTGACAAACAGCAATTTTACGATTATAATTTATTGTTTGTAAAAAAATATAGGGAAGTTATTTTATGTCAGTCATAAAGCAGGAAAATTTAAGAAATGTTGCCATTATCGCCCACGTCGACCACGGTAAAACCACCCTTGTGGATCAGATGCTGAAACAAAGCGGAACCTTCCGTTCCAATGAAACGGTAAACGAACGGGTTATGGATTCCAACGATCTGGAACGGGAACGGGGAATTACCATCCTTTCGAAAAACACCAGCATTCATTACGGTAACGTGAAAATCAATATCGTCGATACTCCGGGACACGCGGATTTCGGCGGTGAAGTGGAACGTATTTTACAAATGGTAGACGGGGTTTTACTACTTGTCGATGCCTTTGACGGCTGTATGCCCCAGACCCGTTTTGTATTGAAAAAAGCCCTTGCCTTAGGCAAGAAAGCCGTTGTCGTCATCAATAAAATCGACCGTCCGATGGCGCGTCCCTACGAAGTGGTGGATGAGGTGCTGGATTTGTTTATCGAGCTGGGAGCAAACGAAGAACAAATCGAATTTCCCGTGGTTTATGCTTCGGGAAGAGACGGTTTTGCCACTTATTCCCCCGACGTCGAGGGAAAGGATATGCGACCTTTATTTGACACTATTTTAAAGGAAATCCAACCGCCTGCGGGCGACCCGGACGCTCCCCTTCAGATTTTGTTTTCGAATATCGAATACGATGATTATCTGGGACGTATCGGCGTCGGCCGTGTGGAGCGGGGAAGGGTTAAAGTGGGACAGACCGTCGCCCTTTGTCATAAGGACGGAACGGCAACCAATGTCAAAATCGCAAAACTGTTCATGTACAGCGGATTAAAACGGGTTGAGACGGAGCAGGCCTCTATCGGCGATATTATTCAGGTTGCCGGCATTACGGAGCTGGAAATCGGCGAGACGGCATGCGCCCCCGATTGTATCGAACCTCTTCCCTTCGTAAAAATCGACGAACCCACCCTTGCCATGAACTTTTTAGTTAATAATTCCCCCTTTGCGGGACGGGACGGCAAGTATGTTACCTCCCGGAATTTACGGGACCGCCTGTTTAAAGAGGTTATGACCAACGTGAGCCTGCGTGTCGAGGAAACCGACAGCGCCGATACCTTTAAAGTGTCGGGACGGGGGGAACTGCATTTGTCCATTCTGATCGAAACCATGCGCCGTCAGGGTTTTGAGTTTCAGGTGTCTCCCCCCACGGTTATTTATAAACGGGACGAAGACGGCACGTTGCTTGAGCCGATTGAACTGCTGATGGTGGAGGTCCCCAATGATTATGTGGGCTGCGTTATGGAACGCCTCGGCTCCCGCAAGGCGGAAATCAAGAATATGGTCACCCGGGAAGGCGGAACCTCCCATCTGGAATTTTTAATTCCGGCGCGGGGATTGCTGGGCTACCGTTCCCAGTTTATTTCTGATACCAACGGAAACGGTATAATGAACCACGTTTTCGACAGCTACCAGCCCTATAAGGGAGATATCGACCAACGCAATACCGGCTCTCTTATTGCCTATGAGACCGGCGAAGCCACCAGCTACGGGCTTTTCAACACCCAGGGCAGGGGCAGGCTCTTTATCGGTCCCGGAACCCCGGTCTATGAGGGCATGATTGTGGGAGAAAACCCCAAGAATGAAGATATTATCTGCAATGTCTGCAAAAAAAAGCATATGACCAACACCCGTTCCGCCGGTGCGGACGAGGCTTTGCGTCTGGTTACCCCTACAATATTCAGCTTAGAGCAGTCCCTTGAATTTATCAAGCCGGATGAACTGGTTGAAATCACGCCCCATCATATCCGCCTTCGCAAGCGTATTCTCGATAAGGAACAGCGCTTCAAATATGAAGCCAAGAACCGTAAAGAGGAAATAATCAATAATTAAGTTTAACAATTAAAATACCGCCGGCAGAAATGCCGGCGGATTTCATCCGCAACGAAGTGCGGATTTCATTTGTTCCTACTCTCCCGTATGTGCGGTGCTGCTCCCTCATCCGTCAGCCTTCGGCTGACACCTTCCCCGGAAGTGGGAAGGCTTTTTTTAATTTCATCTTCCCTATCAACAATAACCTCAGTCTTGCTATTATATTGTTTAAGGTAAATGAAAACCCCGTGAAAACGGGGTTTAAATATTATCCTCTGTCGATAAATACCGATTCGTCTGCCGGTTTGGGTTTCGGTTGGTCTTTATAATAGGGCTTAATCATAAAGTTATCAATTACCGGATAGACGCAGTAGGCGGTTATGAAGTACATGAGACCCGTGGTGAATATAAAGGGCAGGAGAACACCCACCGAGGGTAGAAACACGTAAATATAAATATTTACAAATACCGTAAAGGCTATCCCGAGGATTGCCATGATATTCCGTTTTAACCCTAAGACAGAGAATATAAGGGCGTTTTTAAAAATTTTCCTTATCTTAAGGTCAAAGGTTATCAGCATATAGTAGATATACATCCGCATTATGAAATACATAACCGCAAAGGCGATGGTGAGATAGAAAAACACCTGGAGATAATAGCTGTCCCGGCTGGAGCTGTAGAAGATAAGGGCATAGTAAAGGAGGTAGCATAAAGCCGTATCCGTTATACCCACGATAAGACCCTGTTTGATGTTCTTCTTTATCGCATACCAGTAGTCATGCCAGATAAACATATTTTCCCGTCTTACGAATCCTCTTGTCAGGTAAGCCATTCCCACGTTGGACAGGCCGAAGGTTATCAAAAGGGTATATCCCGAATAAAAAAGTATTTTTGTCCAGACAGTCCACACCGAAATATCCGCGGTAATGCCGAAAATCCCCGAATAGGTAAGCAGGGTTGCGGATTCGCTGTTATACTGCAGCATTCCGAAAAGCTGCTGATACATGGGGGTTGAGGGGGTGGTTATGGTGGTGTTGGTATAGCCGGTGAGGGTGAAAAACATAAGCACCAGAGAAAAATTCGTAAGCGCAAACAAAAGGCTGATTTTGGTTATGTCCCCCAGACGGAATTTAAAAAAGGAAAAAAAGTTGAAAAAGTCATACTTGCCGTTGAATGCGGCCTGCTTTTTGGTTACTCCCTTTCCCTCCTTTTTTTTATCTGAGGATAGAAACGGGAATATTTTATTTTCGTTATCGTTGTTTTTATTTTTATCTGCCACAGGAATTTAACCTTTCATTAACCGGAAAATCCGTTGCTATTATGCCCTTGGATGGAATCTTATATAGCTCATCTTAACCTTGTCTTTTAAAAACTGGGCGTAACGCTGGGTGGAGGAAATGTCGGAATGCCCTAAGATTTCCTGTATTTCATGGATATCCGCCCCGTTTTCAAGCAGATGCGCCGCAAAGGAATGCCGCAGCGTATGGGGGGTTATATCCTGCTTGATTTTTGCCATGCCGGCGTACAGCTTGAGAATTTTCCAGAACCCCTGCCTTGTCATCCGTTCGCCGGAAATGTTGACGAAAAGGGCTTTTTCCTCGGGATTTGAAATAAGCAGTTTTCTGGACTTCTCTATGTAATCCGACAGGGATTTAACCGCAATCTTGTAAAGGGGGATAAACCTTGCCTTTTCCCCTTCCCCCACACGCAGAAAGGGTATCGAAAAGTTAACGTCGTCAATGCTCAGCGTAATAAGCTCGGTTACCTTAATGCCGGTGGCGTACAACAGTTCAAGCATGGCCTTGTCCCGGAGTCCTTTAATGTCCTTGGTGTCGGGCTGGGACAAAAGCAGTTCGATTTCCTTTCCGGTAAGTATCTGGGGACCCTTCTTTTCGGCTTTGTCGTTGTGGACTTCCTTGGCGGGATTCTGGCGGACTATGTTTTCCGAAAGGAGATATTGAAACAGGCTGCGTAAAGCCGAAAGGGAACGGCTGGCGGAGGAGGGGGAAAGCCCCTGGGTTCCCAGCCATTTTTTGTACTCGGTCACGTTCGCCACCGTTATTTCGGTATAGTTTAACTTATTATTTTCCCTTGCGAAATCCACAAACTTGGTCAGATCCCTTCTGTATGCCTGAAGGGTGTTTTCGGTGGAGCTCCCGGAATCTTTAAGGAAATCCAGATATGCTGTTATGCCTGCTTGAATGTTGTTTCTTACGTCACTCATTTTGTAACCTTTCGCTTCCGGAAGCCGCTACAGACCGGCAGCGACACCGTATAAAAGTATTATTAAAGTATAAATCATAGTCTTAACCGAAACGGAAATCACATTCTGGGGTTTTAAAAGCTGCTTGATGCCGTACTTTGCCTTTTCATAGGCCATAAAAACTTCCGTCTGATACAATATGGAAAAGAATATAAAAGTCGTTACCAACACTGTTTGGTAAAAGGTACAGCCGGGGCTGAAAAACATTCCCGCCCTGAAGGCGAGATATACCGAAAAGGCAACCGCCACCGCCGGGGAAAATACGGTAAAGGAGGTGAGAAACATAACCAGACTGGCGGTAAACAGAAACCTTATCCCCCGGGACAGATATATTCCCTCCCGGCTTTGTGAAAAGATAAGCCCGAAAAGGTTGTCCGTGTCCGTAGCGGAGGAATACTGTTTATAAAAGCAGTAACCGGTGAAAATAAACGCCACGTTCAGAAACAGAAACAGCATATAAAGGGTTTTTCGGCGGGTGAAATACTGTTCGGTTTTCTTAATCTCTTTCCTTTTCGGCTGGTAGGGCACCAGCGCCAAACATTTGCCGTTTTCCATAACGCATAACACTCCTTATACGTTACAGAATATTCGGACAGGCTGTGAAATATAACCTATTCAGATGTCAGTTCGGCGGTGATTTCGTCTGCCCGCCCGGTGCAGGCGGTCATGGCGTCCGATACTGTTCTTTCAAAATTTCCCTCATACAGCTTTTCAAGGGCTTTTAAGGTGGTGCCGTTGGGGGAGGCAACATCCTTTATAAGCTCCTCGATGGATTTTCCCGACCTTCTTACCATCTCCACGGTACCTTCGACGGTTTTAAGAATCAGAGGAAGGGCGTCATCCTTTGAAATGCCGTTATCCTCCGCTCCGTCAAGCAGGGCTTTTATGAACAAATACACATAAGCCGGAGAAGATCCGTTTACCGAAATCACCGGGTTCATCTGGCTTTCTTCAAGGACTGCGGTAACGGCGATTTTCGAAATAAAATTATATACAAATTCAAAGGTTTCTTTCTTTACCTTAGGGTTTCTTGCGATAGCCACCGCGCCCATTCCCACCAGCATGGGGGTGGAGGGCATTGTTCTTATAACCGAAGCTTCGAAGCCCAGGCAGTTTTTTATGAATTCAACCGGTACGCCGGCGCAGACACTTACAAAGGTTTTTTCTTCTAAATCAATGCCGGTTTCCTTAAACATTGAAAGGGCGGTTTTAACATTATTGGGCTTTACGCAAATAAAAATAAAATCCGCTTTTTCAAATTCCGAAAGATTTGTCGCCTTTATTACTTTAATGTCGTTAAACTTTTCGTATTGGGAGAAAATATTATCAAATATTATTATGTTACCTTCCGGTATGGTTTTTGTGTTAATAAACCCTCTTATAAAGGCGTTGGCTATGTTGCCTGCTCCTAAAAACCCCACGACCGGCATTGCTGTATTATTCATTCAAATTCTCCCGTTTTATCCGAATACGAATAAACACACCGAAATATTTTCGGCGTATCAATGCGTCTTAAAATTTGTACTTTACAATAATATATAACATATTCAAGAATTTTTCAATACCTTTCGGATAATTTTTAAAGAATTGTATATTATGCCTAATGATTATGTAAATTGCATTATGTTAACATAGTAAACTAATCCCTATGTTGTGCCATGGACGGATGCCGGGGACTAAATATGGGATTGGAGTTAATAGTCAATACCACTTTCCCCCTTTTACCCTTTGGCATAATATACAAAAGAATAACCCCGAAAAACAGGAAATTATAGTTTTGATGCTTCTGTACCTACTATTTATAGCATTGTAGTTGATATAAAAAAGCCCTCCCCTTGAGGGGAAGGCGTCGGCCGAAAGCTGACGGATGAGGGGTCATACCATATAAAAGGAAGTAATAATTGAAAAGCAAATTCCGCCCTAATAAAAAACCGGCAAACGGTTTTCCGCTTGCCGATTTCTGCTTTTACTTATTACTGCTTATTTTTTCTTTTTGGAAACTATGACTGCCACAACCACACCGATAATCACAACCGCACCGGCGGCGATGAGAATATAAACGAGTGAGTTATTGCCATCTTCATTTTTTTCACCGGGAGTGGATTCGGTTTTGGATTCCTCTGTGCCTTGAATATTGTTTATTACCAGTTCACTTCCCTGTCCGGCAACGTCTTCAATCGAAAAGGAGGAGTTTACAACCACAAGCTCGGTACCGGCAAGGTCCTCGTCGGTGTCTATTTTAATGGTGGTGGACTGGCAGGGAGCAATACACTTGAAGGGTATTAAAACAAAGAATTCGTCCGATTTGTAAGCCTGTTCGGCAAGGTCCTCGGCGGAAAGATCCGCAAGGCACATAATAACGGCGGTTCCGATTTCCTTATTGTTTTCATCCCGAACGATGTTTTGTATCTTTTCGGCATCTCCCGTCCATTCGGAAGGAAGATTTATGCTGCCGAAGGTTACGGCATCCACGTCCGATTCTTCTCCGCTGGTTTCGGAGTTTTCATACTCCACCGAAAGATAGCTGGGATCGTAGTCAACCCTCAGATTCAGTCCGATAAGTCCGGTTTTGCTGGTGATGTCCGTAACGCTTATTTTCACATAAAAGGAGTCGCCCACCTTTAATTCGGTATTTTCGCCTTCGAATTCCATAGAAGTTTTAAACTTGTAATCCTCCTCCGCCAAGGCGGTAACGGCGTTTAAAGCAAAGGAAACAACAAAAACAAACAAAACGATGGCGGTAAGCAGAAAAGATTTAGTTTTCATTCACATTACATCCCCATACATATTTTTTAATATTTTAACACAGAGGGAGGACTTTGTCAAGATAAATAATGCCAAAACAAGGCGGTAAAAGGAATAAACCCCTTTGAAAAGAGTTCATTAAAGTATCTAAATATATTATTAGTATTATCATTTGAAGCTGATATAAACATCACGAATTTGTAATTCATATTAATTATTATATCGCAATGCTTTTTTTGCATCCGATTCTCTGCTCATCAATTAAAGAAATCCCGCAGGGACGGGATTTCTAAAAGGATATTATATATTAGATAGAATTAATAGTTTATCCTAATTGCTTTTTCTTGATTTAATCTCTTTGGTTATAATATCGATAAAGTCTTCCGGCTTTACTGAGGTCATTTCCCCGCTGTCACGGCGGCGGACGGAAACGGTGCCTTCCGCCTGCTCCTTGTCCCCCAACACCAGCATATAGGGTATCCTTGCCATCTGGGATTCCCTTACCTTAAAGCCGGTCTTTTCCTGACGCCGGTCGCTTTCGCACCTTACCCCTGCGGCCTTCAGGGCTTTTTCCACCTTGTCGGTGTATTCGTTGTTCCGGTCGGTTATGGGAAGCAGCCTTACCTGAACCGGGGAAAGCCATGTGGGGAATTTTCCGGCAAAATGCTCTATGAGAATGCCGATAAAACGTTCAATCGAGCCGAAGGCCGCCCGGTGTACCATTATGGGACGGTGCTTCAGACCGTCGGAACCCACGTATTCCAGTTCAAACCGCATTGGCATCTGGAAGTCAAGCTGGATGGTACCGCACTGCCAGGTACGGCCTATGGAATCCTCAAGGTGGAAGTCGATTTTCGGCCCGTAGAAGGCGCCGTCCCCCTCGTTTACCACATAGTCCATATTCAGCTCCTCAAGGGCTTTACGCAGGCCTTCGGTGGCTGTTACCCAGTCCGCCTCGTCCCCCATATGGTCTTCGGGCATGGTGGAAAGCTCCACATGATACTTAAAGCCGAAAAGGGAGTATATTTCATCGATAATGCGGATTACGCCTTTAATTTCGCCGGTAATCTGCTCCATGGTCATAAAGATGTGGGCGTCGTCCTGGGTGAAGCAGCGTACCCGCATAAGACCGTGGAGTTCCCCCGACTTTTCGTGCCGGTGGACAAGTCCCAGTTCGGCAAGCTTGAGGGGCAAATCCTTGTAGGAACGCATTTCGGTCTTGTAAACCAGCATCCCGCCGGGGCAGTTCATGGGCTTGACCGAAAAGGGGTTGTCGTCCACCTGGGTGGTGTACATATTGTTTTTGTAGTGATCCCAGTGGCCGGAACGTTCCCAGAGCTGCCGGCTTAACAATATGGGGGTGGAGATTTCCTGATAGCCCTCCCGGGTGTGGAGTTCCCGCCAGTATTCGATAAGGGAATTCTTGACAATCATTCCCTTGGGAAGGAAGAAGGGAAAACCGGGGCCTTCCTCCATCAAAGCAAACAGGCCAAGCTCCTTGCCCAGCTTGCGGTGGTCCCGCTTCTTTGCCTCCTCAAGCATATTGAGGTAGGCTTCCAGCTCGTCTTTGGAAGCAAAGGCTGTGCCGTAAATCCGGGTGAGCATTTTATTCTTTTCGCTTCCCCGCCAGTAAGCTCCGGCAACCGACATAAGCTTAAGCGCCTTAACCGCCGAAGTGTAGGTGACGTGGGGCCCGGCACAAAGGTCGGTGAAATCCCCCTGTTTAAAGAAGGAGATTTCCTCCCCTTCGGGGAGATCGTTTATAAGTTCAGTCTTATAGGGTTCGTTCTTTTCGGTCATGAACTTAACAGCTTCGTCCCTCGGTAGGGTAAAGCGTTCGATTTTCAGGTTTTCTTTAACGATTTTTTTCATTTCGGCTTCGATTTTTTCCAGTTCCTCCTCGGTAAAGGGGGTTACCCTGTCAAAATCGTAATAAAAGCCGTCCTTTATGGCAGGGCCGATTGCAAGTTGTGTTTCGGGATACAGCCTTTTAACCGCCTGTGCCAATATGTGGGAAGCGGTGTGGCGGAGGGCGGACTTCCCTATCTGTTCTTCAAAGGAATGTTCCTCGATTTGTCCGTTGTGCATAATGATTTTCATGGTATTTCCTCCTAAAAATTAAAAAAGCCCTTAAACGGCAAGCCGTTCAAGGGTGCATAAATCGCACGGTTCCACCTTGATTTTTAACTCTTTTGTCTTTGCCGCAGACTCACGCCCCGCTTAACGCCTTGGCTTTTCGCAGGGTGCTCGGGAGTGGTTTTCACAGGACCTAACGCAAAAGGCTTTCAGCCGGCGGCCTTTTTCTCTGTTTCGTTAAATTTCCCGCTACTTTTTCCGTCATCGCAACGTTTGCTTGGATTATAGTACAATTATTATTGTTTGTCAAGGGTTATTTTATAAATCCGATTTATCTACACGAAAAAACAAACCCCGTCGTCTGGCGGGGCTTGTTTTAAGAAATCACTATTTATTCTTTCTGAAGCAGTCGCTGCAGAATACCGGGCGATCGGTATGTGGTTCAAAAGGAACTTTGCATTCTTTGCCGCATTCCGAACAAACGGCGGTATACATTTTGCGTGATCCGTCGCTATCACGGGAAGCGTTCTTTCTTGCCGTACGGCATTCTTTGCAACGCTGCGGTTCGTTCGTAAAGCCTTTCTCAGCGTAAAACTCCTGCTCGTTAGCAGTAAAAGTGAAATCTTTTCCGCACTCTTTGCAGACTAAGGTCTTGTCGGTGTACATGGAATACCTCTTTTCAAAATTACCATGCCTATATACATGGCAAAACTATAATACAATACTTTTTTCCTAATGTCAAGATGTTTTTTAATATTTTTATAAATTTTTCTTTAATATTTTTTTGAGCTTGGTTTCAGCCATAATTGTACCGAAAGGCTTAACCTTCCATCGGTTTTCCCGAGGGCTGAGGGTAAACGTATCTTTTGCCGGCATAGTTTTCAAGCACCACTTCCTTGTCGTCCCGGCTTATTACATAATTATAGCCCACCGGCACCTTTCCCCCGCCCCCCGGAGCGTCTATGACGAACCTGGGTATTGCATAACCCGAAATATATCCCTGAAGGGAGTGGATTATATCTATCCCCGTCTGTACGGAGGTTCTGAAATGGGAAATCCCCATGCTTAAATCGCACTGATACAAATAGTAGGGTCTTACCCGCATATGCACCAGTTTAAGCATAAGTTCCTTCATGGTTTCGGCGTTGTCGTTTATCCCCTTCAGCAAAACTGTCTGGTTGCCCAAGGGAATCCCCGCGTCAACTATCATCCCGCAGGCTTTTTCCGAATCGGGAGTTATCTCCTTAGGGTGGTTGAAGTGGGTGTTTATCCAGATGGGATGGTACTTTTTAAGCATGGTCAGAAGCTCGTCGGTTATCCTCATGGGCATAACCACCGGCACTCTTGTACCGATTCTAATAATATCCACATGGGGGATTTGCCTTATCCGGCTTATTATGTGTTCCAGCTTATCGGTGGACATTACAAGGGGGTCGCCCCCGGAAACCAGCACATCCCTTATCTCGGTATGCTTTCTTATATAGTCAAGGGCGGTGTTCAGTTCCTTTTCGGTTATAATCCGGTCCTCTTCCCCCACTATCCGCCTGCGGGTGCAGTGGCGGCAGTACATCGAGCATTTGCAGCTTACCAGAAACAGCACCCGGTCGGGATAGCGGTGTACTATGTGCTTAACCGGGCTGTCCCCTTCCTCGTCAAGGGGGTCAAGAAGGTCGGTCCGGTCTATAAAGGTTTCCTTTATTGAAGGAACGCTCTGCATTCTGATGGGGTCGTTTTTATCCTCCGGGTTTATAAGAGAGGCATAATAGGGGGTAATTGCCATTCTGAACCGCTTTAAGCAGGTGTCGATTTCCTCCTTTTCCCGTTGGGTGAGGGGAAGGCGTTTTTCAAGCTTTTCAACGGTGGTTATCCGGTTGGCAAACTGCCATTTCCAGTCATCCCATTGGGGGTATCTCTGTCTTATGTCTTTATCCATAAAACTATTCACCCGCCCCGGAAATGCCGTAACGGACCAGTGCCGCATTTAGTATGCCGGCAATAAGCTTTTCATATTCAACGCCGTTGAAGGCAGCCAGCATGGGATAATCGCTGTAACCCTTCGCAAGTCCGGGAAGGGGATTTACTTCTATAAAATAGGCTTTTCCATCATCGGAAACCCGAAAGTCAACCCTTGAGAAATCAAGGCAGTTTAGAGTATCGCAAACCTTAGCGGTGAAATTTATCATCTCGTCCTGAATGCGCTTTTCGATGTCGGGGGGGGACTTATATTCCACATATTCGGTATATGCCTGCTTTACGGGGTAGGAATAAACGCAGAAATCGCCCTGGGTGGGCTTTTTGTAGATAATCTCCATCGGGGGGAAGATTATCCTGTCCTTGCCGTTTCCCAAAACGCCGACGGTAAATTCCCGCCCGTGAATATACTCCTCAACCAGCATTTCCACGTCATATAAAGCGAAATTCCGGTTCAGGATTTCTGATAATTCGGTTTTGGATTTTACCACAGAAAACGCGGAAATCCCCTTGCTTGAGCCTTCGGCGTTTGGCTTTACAATAAGGGGAAAAGTCATTCCGTTAAGTCTTACGGCGGTATTCTTTCTGATGACTGCATATTTCGGGGTTCTTACCTTACAGGTGGAAACCAGCCTTTTGGTTAATGCTTTATCAAGGGAAATACATAAAGCGGTGGCGTCCGAGCCGGTGTGGGGTATCCCTAACATCTCAAGGATTGCCGGCACCTGCCCCTCCCTTGACCTTCCGCCGATGCCTTCGGCGATGTTAAAGGCAATGTCGATTTTCTGTGTCTTTAGCTTTTCGACAAGGTTTGTGTCGGCTTCAATCAAAAGGGTTTCGTATCCTCTGCGGTTTAACGAATCCCGGATGGAATATACCGTTTCGATATTGTCGTATTCCGCCTGGTCGTCCTGGCTTCTGAAGGTACCCTCCTTTTTAAGATTATAAATAATACCGACATTAATTCTTTTGGCTAAAGGGGGGATTTCGGAGTCTGGATACTCCATTAAACAATCATCGTCCTTACTTTACGGGTATAAAGGCGCTGCCTTTATTCAAGCGAAGTATAGCACTTTATTTTCAAAATGCAATACCTTTTTAAAAATATTTTTCGACAAAATAAGACAGAAAAAGTAAGCATAATTCGGTTGTTTTTTATATATATATTTTCAAAGCTTTTTTCTTTTTGCATTGTGTCTCACACGAATGTTATAAAGGGTATTTTTCAGTATTATTACCTCCGAGGGATTTCCCTTCCCGGTATAAAATATGTTTATTATAACTACGGCTTCAAGGGGGTGCTGTTAAAATAAATATTATTCATTTTTTATACAGAATCACCATAAAATAAAGAATATTTATAAATATATAATGATAAAAATACAAATTTTAATAAAATATTTGTCAAATATCTCTATATAATTCGACATAATTATACACGAAATCACGATATATATGCGGTTTTGAGCAGTTTTTTGGGCAATTACGCTTTTTGGTGTCGAAAACTTTTTCTTTACATTATTTTAATGCTGTGATAGGATTATTTCCACATCGTGTTAATATATTATCCATTAAATACTATTATTTCGCAATTCATCATATAATGAGGAGGAAATAAATGAACATCGTAAAAACCGGCTTTGTTTGCGGCTCGCAGATTGAATTCAGGCTGGAGAAGGTCGACGGCGAGTACATAATTTCGGTTTGCCATGCCGGTAGAAGCGAAAGGGTGTCCTTTCCAGACATCGAGGGGGAGGAATGTGCCTCCGAGATGTTCGAATATGTGACAAGAGGAAATGTTCTCCCGGGAACGGTCAAGGATGTGTTGGAGGATTATTCCTTCTGCACGTCGTAGGCGGCTTTGCGGGAGTAATTTTGCAATTTTCTCTTGACAACAAATATTCGGTATGGTAGAATAGCGACTGTTGACACGGTATGTGTGCATTCGCTATTCTGCTTTTTTATACGGAGAGATGTCCGAGCGGTTTAAGGAGCTGGTCTTGAAAACCAGTGAGTCAGCAATGGCCCGTGGGTTCGAATCCCACTCTCTCCGCCAATCCGCTCATTGGAGTAAATAATTTTATACATTTATATAG
The DNA here is from genome assembly GCA_002305335.1 of Clostridiales bacterium UBA1389. Lineage (GTDB taxonomy): Bacteria > Bacillota > Clostridia > Oscillospirales > CAG-382 > UBA1206. Next base: position 8,143 of record DBQR01000033.1, on the reverse strand, counting down.
TTCACCTGCGGAAGTACTCAAGTGGTGAAGAGGCGCCCCTGCTAAGGGTGTAGGTCGGGCAACCGGCGCGAGAGTTCAAATCTCTCCTTCCGCGCCATGGCATAATCCCTTGAAATTGCTGAAATGTCAGTAAGTTCAAGGGGTTTTGTTTACCCTTACCTAAGTTATGTTCACCCTTCTTTTTCACAATTTAAGTGGTAGAATGACGGTTTATTACATTTTTGCAGGGCTAATATCAGCATTTTCCACATTGTTTTTAATTTTACTTAATGTTATAATCCCATTGAAATAACAGGAAAAAATTTCAAAGGGTGATTTTAAATGAATGCTGCTCCCGACGCAACAAACGCCAAACACAAACGGCATCGGGGCGAAAATATTGTACCCGACTATGAGCACCTGTTTACGGAGGATAAACGGGCGCCCAAGCATAAGTCGGGTATTTTATACAAGCTGTATAAGCTAAACCAAAAAAAACTGCTGCTGGCGCAATTGATGTATATCATCAAGGCATCGCCGGTGTGGATTATGCCGGTTGTAACCGCAAAAATTATAAACATTGCCTCCAGGCCCTACGATTCCTCAACCCTTTTTACCATAGGCATTTATACGGCTGTATTGGTAATAGTGCTGCTGCAGAACGTCCCCACTCATGTTATTTACGCCAAGATGATAAACACGGTCATGCGGAAGATTAACGCGGGGCTGAAGTCGGCTTTGGTGAGAAAGCTTCAAAGGCTTTCCATAACCTATCATAAGGAAATCGAATCGGGGAAAATTCAGTCTAAGTTCTTAAGGGATATCGAATCCATCGACGGGATGATACGCAACATCGTAATAACCCTTGTCCCGGCAATCATCGGCGTGCTTATATCCGTGGGGATTTCCACCTTCAACGCCCCGGTTATGACACTGTTCTTTTTGGCAATCGTGCCGGTGAATATTACGGTGGCAAAGCTGTTCGGCAAGCGGATTAAGGCGGAAAACCGGGAATTCAGGCTCGAAAACGAAATTGTTTCGGCAAAATTCACCTCAATGCTTTCCCTCCTGCCGGTCACCAAAGCCCACGGACTGGAAAAAAGGGAGATTCAGACCTTTGACAACGAGGTGGAAAAGCTCACCCAGAAGGGGCTTAAGGTGGACAACACCAATGCCTATTTCGGCTCCTGGTCATGGGTTATAAGCAATATAATAAGTGTTATCTGCCTGATATTTTCCACATTCCTTGCCATTAAAGGGGTTATAAACGTGGGGGATATCGTGCTGTACCAGTCATTGTTCGCCTCCATCAACGGAAATGTGCTGGCAATCATAAATTCCTATCCCTCCCTGGTTACGGGTTTTGAGGCAATCAGTTCCGTTTCGGAAGTCATGGTTTCCGACGATATGGAACCCATAGGGGTTAAAAAAATTTCCCGGATAATGGGGAATATAGCCTTTAATAACGTAAGTTACAGCTATCCCGACGATCCGGACAGCTATGTCATAAGCAATTTCAGCCTTGACGTCAAGGCGGGGGAATGTATTGCTGTGGTGGGAAAATCCGGTTCCGGAAAGTCCACCATAATGAATATGATAATCGGGTTTCTTAAGCCAACCGAAGGTAATATATATATTGACGGCATTAATATGGCCGACCTTAATCTTACGGCTTACCGCAGGCATATTTCGGTGGTGCCTCAGAATTCCATCCTCTTCCCCGGCACTATCCGGGAAAACATAACCTACGGGCTTCAGTCAATCCCCAAGGAAAAGCTGGAAAACGCCCTTGAACTGGCTAATCTGAACGAGTTTATAAACGAACTTCCCCAGGGCCTTGACACTCCCGTAGGGGAGGCGGGGGGAAAGCTTTCCGGCGGACAAAGGCAGAGAATAACCATTGCGAGAGCGTTAATAAGAAACCCCAAGATACTTATCCTTGACGAGGCCACCTCCGCCCTTGACAACCTTTCGGAATTCTATGTCCAGCAGGCCATTGAAAAGTCCAAGAAAGGAAGAACCACCTTTATCGTAGCCCACCGGTTGTCCACCATACGGAATGCCGACCGCATTGTGGTAATGGATTCGGGACGTATTGCCGAAGTCGGCACCTATGACGAGCTTATGGCAAAGCAGGGTATTTTTTACGAAATGAAGATGCTGAACGAAATGAAGTTAAGTGAAGAAGCCGAAAAATCCAACTGATACAAAACGCAACTCATGTAAAGAAAAACATGGGTTGCTTTATTATAATGGGGACAATATAAATCAAACAAGATTTATGACAACCTTTATGTCTAAAATATCCTTTTTCGGAACATACTAATCCAAAGGGGGTATTTTTTTGAAATATCTTTGGACCGACGGGGTAAGCAAGCCGGCTTTTGAAAAACTGACCGGCAGCATAAAAACCGACGTGCTAATAATCGGCGGGGGGATGGCGGGGATATTATGTGCCAAAGCCCTACAGGACACAGGTATTGACTATGTCCTTGTCGAAGGAAGGGAAATAGGCAACGGTATAACCAAAGGCACCACGGCAGTTATTACCGCCCAGCATGATTTGCTGTATTCCGACCTTATGGACAAATACGGCAAAAAGAAGGCGAAAATGTACCTTGATGCCAACCTTTCGGCGGTTTCCCGTTTTAAGGAACATGCAAAAACCATTGAATGCGACTTTGAAATACTGCCTTCGGTTATGTACTCCGTATCCGACGGGGAGAAAATGCAGAAAGAAGCGAAAGCCGTAAAGTCACTGGGGTTTGACGCCGAATATATAACCGATGTCCCTCTTCCGGTAAAAATAAAGGGCGGGGTAAGATACCCGGATATGGCTCAGTTCCACCCTCTGCGATTTTTATACGGTCTGGCTGAGGGGCTTAACGTTTTCGAAAACACCTATGTCACAAAGCTTGAGGGCACTACCGCTTTCACCCATAACGGGACAATTAGGGCAAAAAAGATTATTGTGGCAACCCACTTCCCTTTTATAAACAAAAGCGGGTTTTATTTTGTAAAGATGTATCAGAAACGGCTGTTCGTGCTGGTTGTCGAAAGACCGGCAGCCGAAAAATTAGGCTGCAATCTGGTGGAACACTCCGGGGAGGGTATGTTTTTCCGGGATTACGGCAATCTGCTGATATTCGGGGGCGGCGAACGGAAAACCGGAAAACAAAAGGGGGGCTTTTTACCGGTAAGGCAGTTTGCAAATACTCATTACAAAAATTATCCCGAAAGGTATTTCTGGGCGAATCAGGACTGTATAACCCTTGACGACATTCCCTATATAGGCGTTTACGGCAGAACACTGCCGAATGTTTATGTGGCAACCGGCTTCAACGAATGGGGGATGACCTCCTCCATGATTGCTTCGATTATTTTATCGAATATGATTTCCGGCAAAAGAACCGCCTTTGAGGAGGTGTTCAACCCCTCCCGGAGCGTACTGAAACCCCGTTTGTTTTCCAATTTGGGGAGTACGGTAATAAACCTTGCCACTCCCACCCCAAAACGCTGCGCCCATCTTGGCTGCGCCTTAAAGCAGAACCATGACGAAGGCACCTGGGACTGCCCCTGCCACGGTTCCCGCTTTGATAAGAAGGGGCGGATTATAGACAATCCCGCAATGAAAGACGCAAAGGTTAAATGAATAATCCTTCCGGCAGGACTTCCCTGCCGGATTTTTATGCTTGATTTAATTACCGGATTATGATATATTCAGATTCGGAGGCAGTAGTATGAAAAAAACAATCCTTACGATATTTGTATTTGTACTTATACTTCTTTTTATCTGCTCCTGCGGGAAAAATAAAGGAAAAGACGATATCAGTCAGACAGAAAGCAGCGAAAGCATACTCCAGAGCGGGACCGGCCAGTCGTCCGAAACCGAATCCTCCGCTGAAGAAAGCCGGATGCCCTGGGAAGACTATTCCGATGAAAATCCCATGGAGGGAAGCCGGGATTGCGTTGTCGCGGTTAAATATTTCGCCGATTATTACGGGGATAACAGTTTTGAAAATTATTATATAATTACCGACGGCAATACTATAATCGCCTATTTTGTAAATAATAATAATATATTAACCAAGACGGAAGCAACCGTTCACGACAACGGCAATCTAAAGGAAGTCTTGTACTACATAATAGAAAGCGGCAGGTTTCAGCTTTTTTATAGAGATGAATATGACGAACGGGGTAAAATAGTCAAACAAACTGTCTATAGAATCGGTAACGTTAATAATCTTTTCACCGGAGTCGAATATGTCTATGATTCGGAAGGCAATCTTGCGGAAGAAATATATATCGACCAAGATGTTTTGAATATGAGAATCATATATCATGTCAATGAAAACAAAAAAGAATTTATTCATTATAATGACAAGTATGGTATTTATCAGCATGTCCTGGATGAGTATGACGATGACGGAAACATTATAAAGGAGTATTGTATATTGGATGACGGCACCCCGGTCCTTATCCTTGATACGAAATTCGATGATAATGGGAATAAGACCGAGCAGTATTACTACAACGAGGAGGGTAATTTAAACACCCGTACGGAATTTGTCCGGGATGATAACGGCGCTATCGTTGAAGAGAATATCTATTCGGATAACGGTAAAATGATAAGCCACACGGAGTACGGTTATGACGCTAACGGCAATCAGATTATGCAAAGGACATATTACGGTTCCGATTCTTACCAATACGATGAACTTATATCCGAGTATGACGAAAACGGGAACATAATCAAGCGTTATTTTTCCTCAGGCGGTGTTGTTTATCAATCTACCGATTACAGGTATAACGATGACGGCAAGCTGATCGAGCAGAACGTTTATAATAACGGACGGTTTCTACACGGCCTGGAAAGTAAATATGACGATGACGGACGGATATCAAAAATAGTTAAGTACAATGACAGCGGAGAAATCGGGTTTGTGGGAGATTACAAATGGGTGCATGTCCGCTACCCCGACGGGTTTTATGTGTTTATAAAAGAAATTGTCGGAGAAGATGCCGTTATAGAGGTTGAGTAGATATATTTGTTTTTTCCGTTCAATGCACTTCGGCAATACCCCTCATCCACCGCTTGCGCGGTCCCCCTTCCCCTCAAGGGGAAGGCTTTTTTACATTCTACAAATACAAGTAAATGCACCCGATTCGGGTGCATTTTGTCCTTAAGTTTAAGGTTTTATTTATTGCCGGAGCAAATCTCATTATCAATGGCTTCCGCAGCTTTTTTACCGGCGCCCATGGCTAAAATCACGGTGGCGGAGCCGGTCACCGCATCCCCGCCGGCATAGATAAAGTCTTTTGTGGTTCTGCCGTTTTCGTCGGTGATTATTCCCCCCCATTTCTGGGTTTCAAGCCCTTGGGTTGCCGACTTGATAAGGGGGTTGGGGGTAGTACCCAATGCCATAATCACGCAGTCCACATCAATTGTGTGTTCGCTGCCCGGCAGCTCCACCGGCCTTCTCCGTCCGGAGGAATCCGCTTCACCAAGCTGCATATTTATACAGGTTATTCCGTTTACAAAGCGTTTTTCATCCCCGGTAATCCCCACGGGGTTGGTGAGGAATTTAAAAATAATGCCTTCTTCTTTGGCGTGTTCCACTTCCTCCGCCCTGGCGGGGAGTTCCTCTTCGCTCCGCCTGTAAACGATATAAACTTCCTTAGCCCCCATACGCTTGGCGCACCGGGCGGCGTCCATTGCCACGTTGCCGCCCCCCACCACCGCCACCCTTTCGGGATGAAGAATGGGGGTTTCCCTGTTTTCATAGGCCTTCATCAGATTAACCCTTGTAAGGTATTCGTTTGCCGAATAAACCCCGTTCAGGTTTTCCCCGGGGATTCCCATGAATTTGGGGAGCCCCGCGCCGGTGCCGATAAACACCGCCTCAAAGCCTTCTTCAAAGAGCTCGTCGATGGTAATTGTCTTCCCCACCACCACGTTGGTTTCGATTTTAACTCCCATATCGACCAGGGAACGGATTTCCTTTCTGACCGTTGCTTTGGGAAGGCGGAATTCGGGTATGCCGTAAACCAGCACCCCTCCGGGAGTGTGTAGAGCTTCGAAAACCGTTACATCCCAGCCCTTTTGAGCCAACATACCGGCGCAGGAAAGCCCTGCGGGACCCGAACCTATAACCGCCGCTTTGTGTCCGTTGAGTACTGCCTTTCGGGGGATTTCGTCAATATTTTCGTTATGCCAGTCGGCGACGAACCTTTCAAGCCGCCCTATGCCGACGGGTTCCCCGTTTTTACCCCTTACGCATTTTGCCTCACACTGGGTTTCCTGGGGGCAAACCCTCCCGCAGACGGCGGGAAGGGTGTTGGTCTGCTTTATGATTTTATAGGCTTCCTCATAGTCGCCTTCGGTGATTTTTTTTATAAATTGAGGGATTCTTACGTTAACGGGACAGCCTTCCACGCAGAAGGGATTTTTACAGTTAAGACACCTTGCCGCTTCCGCCTTTGCCAGTTCCTCGGTATATCCCAAAGCCACCTCCTCAAAGGTTTCAGACCTTGTTCCGGGATCGACGGTGGGCATTTCGTATTTTTTCTTTGACAAATCCGCCATATTAATTCTCCTTATTCATCAGCCTGCAGTTTTCATCCCGCATTTTCGCTTCCTGGGTACGGTAAACGGAGGTTCTTGAAATCGCTTCGTCAAAGTCCACCAGATGGCCGTCAAAGTCGGGGCCGTCAACGCAGGCGAATTTGATTTTTCCCCCCACCGTAAGGCGGCAGCCGCCGCACATTCCGGTGCCGTCAACCATAATGGGATTCATTGAAACGATGGTCTTGATACCGTACTGCTTGGTAAGCAGGCATATGAATTTCATCATCACAAGGGGACCTATGGCGATAACGCAGTCTAAGTCTGCACCGCTTTCGATAAGGTTCTTCAGGGCGTCGGTGACAAGTCCCTTTTCCCCGGCGGAGCCGTCGTCGGTCATAAGAATGTATTTGTCTGAAATTTCCCTGAATTCCTTTTCAAGGATAACCAGATCCCTGTTACGGAACCCCGCTATGGAATAAACCGTTGACCCCTGATCATGAAACTTTTTCGCCAAAGGATAGGCGATGGCGTTTCCCACCCCTCCCCCGATTACGGCAACCCTTTTGTATCCTTCGGTTTCGGTGGGCTTTCCTAAAGGTCCCACAAAATCGTTTATATAGTCGCCTTCGTTCAGAAGATTCAGTTTTCCGGTGGTGGCCCCCACGATCTGAAAAATGATTGTTACCGTTCCCTTTTCGGTGTCGGTGTCGGCAATGGTAAGGGGAATTCTTTCTCCGTCCCTGTCCACTCTGAGTATAATAAACTGCCCCGGCTGCGCCTTTTTTGCAACAAGAGGGGCGTCAACCTTCATCAGGGTTACCGTGCTGTTTAATTCTTCCTTGTAAACGATTTTATTCATTAAGGGTTAATTCCTTTCCGGATGTGGTATTTATCTGTTTATGCAGGATTGTTTTTATAAAAATTCAGTATTTTTCGTTTATTATATCATCCTCAAGGGCATTTGTAAATAGCCATTTTCTGAAAATAATACATTATACACTTTCATTTTTTGTCTTTTGTTGACAAACGTTTTTATTCGCATTATAATGTATTCAAATCAGATTATAAGGATACATATGAACAACAGATATAAGGATTCGCCGAAAAGGAAGCTATTGTTTAATATTTTATTTGCACTTCTCCTTATGGGGGGCGTTTTTGCATATATAGGGTTTAATTTCGACCTTTCGGGGATATTTGTCTCCCTTTTTTCCATACCCGCCATTTGGAACATCCTTTCCCTGTTGGCTGTGGCGCTGCAATATATAACGGAAGCTCTCTGCTTTTTCATAATCCTTAAATCCTTCGGCAATTCCGTCGGATTCAGGCAGACTGTGCTATATACTTCGGCGGATTTACTGTATATGAACATTTCCCCCTTTGCCCTCGGAGGAATACCCGCTCAGGCAATGTATATGACTTCGGACGGCATCCCCCCCACCCATACGGGGATATCCATTGCCATGTTTACCTGCTTGAACAAAACGGCCATGTTCTGTTCGGGGGTTTTTGCCGCCTTTGTCATACCCGGTATATTTTCCACCGGAAACCGCTTTTTCGCCGCTTCCCTTATTTACGGTCTTATAGTTATGGCGG
>DBQR01000049.1 GCA_002305335.1 Clostridiales bacterium UBA1389 | reverse complement strand
AGGTACTCGCTTTTGTACCATGTAAGAAAAAACGAGGAAACAAAGGCAAAGACAAGGTTAAAGAATATTCCCCCGGCGCATATCGCCATTTCCCCTTCATAGCTCAGCCCTTCGGCGGTATGACTTATAACCCCCCCGAAGGGGAGTATTTCAATGTTCGTGATTTTTTGTTTCTGGGAAAAAATAAAAAAGGCATGTCCCAGTTCGTGGACAACCGCACCGCTTATTATACAGGCGAAGGCCGTTACCCCCTCCGACACCAGCATAAGCCAGAGACAGGCGGGGACGAATATACTCACCCTTACCCTCCCCGAAAACAGGGGAAAACAGCCGCTTTTCACCCGAACAGGCTTTTCACCAGCTGAATTATATTTACCGGTTTGAAAACTATATCGCTTCCGGCGATAACCTGAACCGAAGCGTCCTCCCGCAGGGACAAGGTAACAAAGGCGGTAATCACAAGGGCGAGGGATATTAAAAATGCAAGCAGTTTTTTCAAAGCAATCACCATATAACTATATGACATTAAGCTTCAATACATAACAAAAATAATTTTTTTCGTATTGCCATACCCGACAGATTTTTCCCTTTGCTAAAGTTTATAATAAAACCGCAATATCTTTTTGCGGGGATAAAAATGGATGAAACCTATGTAATATACGCAGATGTGCTGTTTTTGATAAATTTCATACTCGATTTTCTCTGCCTTTATGTGGCGGGTGCCATACTGTCGGTAAAGGCAAAGCTGTTTAGGCTTGTGATTTCCGCCTTTGCCGGGGGGATATATTCCCTCTTCGCCGTGTATCTTGTAAGCCTTCCCCCATATATAACATTGCCGGTACATATTTTCGCGGCTTTGCTTATCTGCCTTATTGCCAACGGATTTCATTCGGTTAAGGTATATTTATCCCGGTCGGTGGTGTTTATTGTTACTTCCGCCTTTATGGGGGGTATTATTTCCGCCCTTCTTTCCCTTACGGGACGGTACTATACCTTCAACGGGGGCTTTTATGCCGAAATTTCCCCGGTTTTTCTTATAATCGTCGCCCTGTTATCGGTGGGAGCGGCATATGCCTATGCCCTTGTCTGCCAAAGGAAAACCTCAAATATGCATTTGGGAGCGGTTATCGAAAAGGACGGGAATGTCTACTCCGTTTCCCTGCTTGTGGACAGCGGCTTGTTTGTCTTAGACCCCCTGACGGGGAAAAGGGTGATTATTGTTTCCCATACCGCCTTCATGGGGGATATCCCCCCCTCCCACCGGGTGATTCCCGTTAAAACCGCCTCCGGCAACGGCATTCTTTACGGCTTTAAACCGGACAAACTCATAATAAAACGCCTTGGGGAAAAGGACAGGGAAACCGACGCCATCGTGGCGGTTGACACAGTAAACAGCAGTTTTTCGGGCTGTGACGGGCTTATTTCCCCCGCATCAATGTAAAGGAGGTTTTTAATGCAAAAATTATTGAGCAAATTCAGATTGCTTTACAAAATCCTTGCCTTTTTCGGCTATGATAACTTTATTTTTTACATAAACGGGGCGGCATCCCTCCCCCCTCCACTGTCCTTCGAGGAGGAAAAACTGCTTATCGACACCATCGAACGGGAGGAATCACGGAAGCTGCTTATCGAACATAACCTCAGGCTGGTGGTTTACATAGCCAAAAAGTTCGAAGCCACCGGGGCGGGGATCGAGGACTTGATTTCGATAGGCACCATAGGGCTTATAAAGGCGGTGAACACCTTTAAAAGCGACAAGCAGATCAAGCTTGCCACCTATGCCTCCCGCTGTGTGGAAAACGAAATCCTAATGTATATAAGGAAAACTTCGGGGTTGAAATGCGAACTTTCCCTTGACGAGCCGCTTAACGTGGACTGGGACGGAAACGAGCTGCTGTTGGGGGATATGTTGGGCACCGAAAACGATTTTGTCTACCGTTCCATCGAGGAAAGCGAGGACAGAAAGATAATATACGAAGCGTTGAAAAAGCTCCCCGAACGGGAACGGACGATTATCGAACTCCGTTTCGGTTTCGGAAGCCACAAGGGTGAAAAAACCCAGAAGGAGGTGGCGGATATACTTGGAATTTCCCAATCCTACATCTCCCGTCTTGAAAAAAAGATAATAGTAAGGCTGAAAGAAGAGCTATACAAGCTTTCCTATTGAAAAAGCCCTGTTTTAACAGTTGACAGAATATTTACGGTATGCTATACTGGATTGAAATTCGGGAATATTTGATTGCGGTTCACGGTACGCAACAATATATATGTAAAATTCAAAGAAAGGAGGTAAAAGTGTATCTCATTATTTTCACGGGGAAAAGATAAGTCCTTTGCACCCGATAAATTTTCCAACAACCTAAAAAAAGGGATAGCCTTTATCGATTATGAATCCTGGTACGTGTCAATGAACGTCAATTACGGAATTAAGCCCGACATAAAAGCCTGGTTTGAAGACGTATCAAAACGGATAAACCTTGTGGAAGCCATATTTTTTGCCGACTTTTCCCAAAGATCCCTTGCCGACGAAATCAAAAGAATAAGGCTTTATTCCAATAAAATCATCGATACCAGAAACCCCACCGGGGTTAAAAAGGATTACACCGACTTCATAATACTCGACAACATATATCAAAAGGCTATGATGAGCGAAGGGCTTGATGTATTCATTTTATTTTCGGGTGACGGTCATTTTTCATCCGCAACATCGTTTTTAAAAAACATCTGCGGCAAGGAAGTCGGCATCTACGGAATCCGGGGAACCTTTTCCCGACAGCTGCAGGAAACCGCCAGCTGGACGGTTACCCTCCCCACCGAGGAGGAAATACAGGAAAACGATTACAGCCTGATATTGGGTGAACTGAAAAACACCAAGACCATGCTTAATACCGATGCCCTCATCGAAAACGTAACAAAGAAAAACAAGACGGTTAAAAAACAAAACATACTTGATTCCCTTAAAAAGCTGGAAAAGGACGGGACAATAACCTCCCGCACCATAGGAAAAGACAAAGATGTGTTGTTTGTAGACTGGGAAAAGGCGAAAAAAGAGGGCTATATCAAAGAAATTTAAGCAAATTCTTTTAAAAACATCTTGCATTTCATTATAAACCGTGATATAATGACTGACAGATGATTAAGAGTGGGTGACTGCCCACTCTTAAAATTTGCTTGGAGGTAAAAACTCAAATGAAACAGAACATCGCCTACACCGCCAGGAATCTGGTGGAGGCAAAACTTAACGAGGAAGGTTTTGTCATCTGGGACGTGCGGTACGAAAAGGAAGCGGATGTCTGGAATCTGGTGTTTGAAGTCGAAAACTCCCTCCGGGACAAAGGCATGTCCATGGCCGACTGCGAAAGGGCGAACGCCGTTATCGAACCCATAATCGACAAAGCCGACCTTATTGACGGGTCATACACCCTTGAGGTGTCCTCCGCAGGACTTACCAGAGTATTAAAAAGCGACTTTCATTTCGAATCCGCCAGAGAAAACGACTGGGACGTTCAGCTTAAGCTGTATGCCGCCGTTGAGGGAATGAAAGAATTTACCGGAAAAATTACCGAGGTTTCGGGAAAAGAAATCGGAATTAACAATATAATAATAAACAGAAAGAATATTGCCAGGGCTGCGGCAATCCTCGGCTGACAAACGACAATCAAAACAACTTTCAGAAAGGATCAGTATAGAAAATGAATAAGGAATTTTTCGACGCCCTTGACGCCATTGTGGAAGAAAAGGGAATTCCAAAGGACTATATGGTTGAAAAGGTGGAGGCGGCTTTGCTTTCGGCTTTCAAGCGGGACAATGGCGGGTTCCCCAATGCCAGGGTCAAGCTTGATTTTGACAGGAAGGAATTAAGGCTGTTAAAGCTTTTAACCGTTGTGGAAAACGTCGAAAACCCTAAAACCGAAATTTCCCTTGACGATGCAAAGTTAAAGTCCAAAAAGTACGCCTTGGGGGACATTTACGAAGAAGACGTTAAAACCCACAATTTCGGGAGGATTTCCGCCCAGACCGCCAAGCAGGTTATTATTCAGGGCATACGGGAAGCCGAACGGGGTATGATGCTTAAGGAATACGAGGAAAAGAAAGAGGAAATCGTTTCGGCGGTGGTGGAGGTGGTGGACCCGGTATCCGGCAACGCCGTGGTGGAAATCGGTAAAAATCATATGACCCTTTACCGCAACGAGCAGATTCCCGGCGAAACCCTGAACCCCGGCGACAGGATTAAGGTTTATATCACCGAAGTCAAAAAGAATTCCAGGGGACCTTCTGTATCCATAAACCGTATCCATCCCGGTCTCGTAAAACGGCTGTTTGAGCTGGAGGTGCCCGAAATAAAGGAAGGCGTTGTGGAAATAAAGGCAATCGCCAGGGAACCCGGTTCAAGAACCAAGATTGCCGTCGTGTCCCATGACCCCAATGTGGACCCCATCGGCACCTGCATAGGTCCCCGGGGGGCACGGAAAAACGCCGTCACCCAGGAACTCAACGGGGAAAAGATTGATTTAATCAAGTATTCCGAATCCAGCGAGGAATTTATCGCCGCTTCTCTTGCGCCGGCAACGGTGTTGAGCGTAACCAAGCTCCCCGACGGGGAAAGAACCTACCGGGTGCTGGTAAGCGAAGATCAGCTTTCCCTTGCCATAGGCCGGGAGGGTCAGAACGCAAGGCTTGCGGCAAAGCTTACCGGACTTAAAATAGATATAAAATCCGGCAGAGAGGAATAAGATTGTTGGGAGGCGGCGGAGTGAAACCTAAAAAGATTCCCGAACGAAAATGCTTAGGCTGCGGGGAAATGAAGGCAAAATCAAGCCTTATCAGGATTGTCCGCTCCCCCGAAGGCTGCATATTCATCGACAAAACCGGAAAGGCAAACGGCAGGGGGGCATATCTTTGCGACAGCATCGAATGCTTTGCCAAATGCAGAAAGGCAAAACGGTTTGACAAGGCCTTCAACACGCCGGTGCCGAATGAGGTTTATTCATCACTGGAGGGACTTATCGGAAAATCAAATGGATAAAATACTGTCCGCATTAAGTCTTTGCAGAAAAGCGGGAAAAGTTGCCTTGGGTGCCGAACAGGTTGTAACGGCAATAAGGGCAAAAAAGGCAAGGGTTGTCCTAATCGCATCGGACGTTTCCGCCAATACCCTAAAAACCATAACCGACAAAGCTGTCTTTTACGGCGCAGATTACGAAACAGTGAAATATACCCAAATGGAGTTAGGCCGTGCTGTGGGAATATCGCATTGCGCCACCGTTGCCATATGCGACGACAATTTAGCCAAATTGTATAAAACGGCAAAACTCAAAACTTCGGAGGTAAACTGAATGGCAGAAGAAAAAATACGCATAAATTCCCTCGCAAAGGATTTGAATATAAAAAGCAAGGACCTGATTGAGCTTCTTGCCGGCCACGGCTATGGCGGAAAAAGCTATATGACCGCCCTCGAATCCGACGAACTTTCAATTATTTTTGAATATTATACCCAGCAGCACCAGACGGATATCGAAGCCTTTTTCAAATCCTATGAGGACAAGATCGCCGAAAAGAAAAAGCAGGAGGAAGCGGCAAAGGCAAAGGCTAAGGAAGAGCTTATGAAGCAGAGGGAAGCCGCAAGGCCCAAAAAGGCCGCTGCTCCTTCCCAAAAGCCGTCCGCTCCCCAGCCCAAACGGTCCAAAACCGAAGTCAGGGTGGTGGACACCCGTGGGACTTTGTCGGTCAATATCGCCAAGTACGACGAAAAGCTGGAAACCTTTGTCCCCGAAACCGATACCGTTACGGACACCAAGATAAAGATAAAAAAGAAAAATACAAAGGACGCTCAGGAAAGCGGGAGAACTTCCAGAAGGAAATTCGACAAATCAAAACCCAAATTCGTTCCCAAGCCGGTACAGCTCAAGATCACCGTACCCGACGAAATTTCGGTGGGCGAGCTTGCTTCGAGAATGAAGATAACCGCCGGCGATGTAATAAAAAAGCTTATGTCAATGGGGGTTATGGCAAGCGTAACCGACATGATCGACTACGACACCGCCTACCTTGTGGCCGACGAGTATAAAATAATCGTTGAAAAAGAAGTGGTGGTTTCCCTTGAAGAACGGCTTTTCGGTACCGAAGAGCCGGAAAAGGAGGAAAACCTTAAGCCCCGGGCTCCCGTTGTGGTGGTTATGGGACACGTCGACCACGGCAAAACCTCCCTACTCGACGCTATACGGAACACCAGTGTAACCAAGGGGGAAGCCGGCGGCATAACCCAGCATATCGGCGCCTACTGCGTGAGCATAGGCGACCGGGAAATCACCTTTCTTGACACCCCCGGCCATGAGGCCTTTACCGCCATGCGGGCAAGAGGTGCGCAAATAACCGACATTGCCGTCCTTGTGGTGGCCGCCGACGACGGAATTATGCCCCAGACCGTTGAGGCAATCAACCACGCCAAAGCCGCCAATGTGGAAATCATAGTTGCGATAAACAAAATGGACAAACCCGGTGCGGACCCCGAACGGGTTAAGAACGAACTGACCAAATATGACCTTCTCCCCGAAGAATGGGGGGGAAACACCATCTGTGTCCCCGTTTCCGCATTAAAGCACACCAACATCGACAAGTTACTTGAAATGATTATCCTGTCATCAGACATGATGGAGCTGAAGGCGAATCCCGACAAGCCCGCCAGGGGTACCGTTATCGAAGCCCGCCTTGACAAGGGCAGAGGTTCAGTGGCGACGGTGCTGGTTCAGGAAGGCATGTTAACAACCGGCGACATTATAATAGCCGGTACCACTTCGGGAAGAATAAGACATATGACCGACGACAAGGGCAGGACCATAAAGACGGCCGGCCCCTCCACCCCAGTTGAAATAATGGGACTTTCGGATGTCCCCAACGCAGGGGATATGTTCGCCGTGGTTTCCGACGAACGCCTTGCCAGAGAGCTGGTGGAACAGCGGAAGCATGAAATCAAAGTCAAGCAAAGCAAAGCTGATTCCAAGGTAAACCTTGACGAACTGTTCAGCCGTATCGAAGGGGGAATAAAAACCCTTAATATCATCGTAAAGGCCGACGTTCAGGGTACGGCGGAGGCGGTTAAATCCAGCCTGGAAAAGCTGTCAAACGAGGAAGTCAAGGTTTCGGTCATCCATGCCGGCGCGGGCGCCGTTACCGAAGGGGACGTTATGCTGGCTTCGGCGTCGGACGCCCTTATCGTGGGATTCAACATCCGCCCCGACCGTCAGGCCATGGAAATGGCCGCAAGGGACAAGGTTGAAATAAGAACCTACCGGGTAATATACGAATGCATCGAGGAAGTCCAGGCTGCCATGAAGGGAATGCTTTCCCCCAAATTCAAAGAAACCGTTCTTGGCAGAGCTGAAGTAAGGCAGACCATAAGGGTGCCCAACGTGGGGACCATCGCCGGTTCCTATGTCACCGACGGCAAGATTATGAGAAATGCCCTTGTAAGGGTTATCCGTGACGGAGTGGTGATGGCCGAGGATAAAATTTCCTCCCTCAAACGCTTTAAGGACGATGTACGGGAGGTTGCCCAGTCCTATGAATGCGGTATCGGCCTTGACCGCTTTAACGACATCAAGGAAGGCGACGTGCTGGAAGCCTATATTATGGAGGAAGTGGCAAGATAATGGCCTCATACCGGATAGACCAGATAAACGAACAGATGCAGGCGGTTTTGTCGGATATTTTCCGTAAAGTAAAGGACCCCCGCATATCCAAGGCCTTTATTTCGGTGACCGGCGTGGATGTGTCAAGGGACCTTTCGGTAGCCAAGGTATATTATAGCATCATTACGGGAAATGAAGACGAGGCGGAAAAGGGGATAAAATCCGCTTCCGGATTTATAAGAAGCGAACTGGCAAAACAGCTTAATTTACGCCTCACCCCCAAGCTTAACTTTATAAAGGACGATTCAACCGAACGGGCTTTGCATATCGCAAAGGTGCTGAAGGATATTGAAGATGGAAATAACGATTAAGGAATGTATTGAATTTCTTAAGTCAAATGACAATTATCTTATATTCACCCATGCCGCACCGGACGCGGATACTTTGGGTTCGGGGCTGGCGCTTAAGTATGCCCTTGAAAAATCGGGCAAGCAGGTTAAGCTGTATAACCCCGACAGTATCCCCGCCAGACTCGGCTTTTTAACCGAGGGGACCGAGGTTTTCAACCGAATCCCCAAAGGAGAATATACCCTTGTAAGCGTGGATATCGCCTCCCCGGCAATGTTAAAGGGGCTTGACAGGGAATATCTTGAAAACCTGGTTTTCGACCTTTCCATCGACCATCACGACATCAACTCCGTAAACACAAAGCGTCTGCTTTGCCTAAGCGGATATCCCGCCGTGGGGGAAATTATCGCGGACATTACAAAGCTGATGGGGGTTCCCTTCGACAAGACCAATTCCCTCTGGATGTATGCCGCCATATCCGCCGATTCGGGGTGTTTCCGGTATTCCTCCACAAGGCCCGAAACCCTTATTACGGCGGCCGAACTGCTGCAAACCGGTATTGATTTCGCAAAAATCAACCGCAGGATTTTCGAATGCAAGACCAAAGGACAGCTTGCCCTCGAAAAGGACGCCTACGACAATCTGGAATCCTTTTTCGACGGGAAGGTGGCAATCGTCTGCCTTTCGGACAGGGTGCTGGATCTGGATTACGTTGACGAAAACGACGTTGACCAGATAAACAATATCCCCCGCCAGATAGCCGACGTTGAGGTTTCCGCCCTTATCCGCCGTTACGGCGACGAAATAAAGGTTTCCTTCCGTTCCAACGATTATTACGACGTTGCTGCCCTTGCCAAATCCTTCGGGGGCGGCGGGCATATCCACGCCGCAGGCTGCAGGTTCAAAACAAGCGTAAAGGACGCAAAGGAAAAGATTCTTGAAGCACTGAAAAAGGATTTTGAAAACACGATTAAAAATGGCTGAAAACGAAATTTTGGGAATCGTAAATTTATATAAAAATCCGGGGGTTACCTCCCATACCGCCTTGAATAACGCAAGGCGGCTTTTTGACTGTAAAAAGGCCGGTCACTGCGGCACCCTTGACCCGAATGCCCGGGGGGTGCTCCCCATTATGCTGGGGAACGGGGTCAAGGTTTCCGAATTTCTGACAGACCACGACAAAAGCTATATTGCGGAGTTGGTTCTCGGTATAAAAACCGACACCGGCGACGTTACCGGAAATATTATCGAAAAATCGTCGCTTTCACTTCCCTCCTTTGAAGAGGTAAGACAGGCGGTAAAATCCTTTAAAGGCAGTTACCTCCAGACACCTCCCATGTATTCGGCATTAAAGGTCGGGGGCAAAAAGCTTGTGGATATGGCAAGGAAGGGTATCGAAATCGAAAGAACCCCAAGGCAGGTTGAAATATATACCGTTGATTTATCCGAAAAGGAAGGAAAGCTTTTTATTTCGGTTGACTGCTCAAGGGGGACCTATATCCGCACTTTATGCGAGGATATAGGCAAAAAATTGGGAATCCCCGCCTGTATGGGGGAACTTACCCGCACCAGAGTGGGGGATTTCACGGCGGAAAACTCAATAACCCTTGAAGAACTTGCCGAAATGTCGCCGGAGGAACGGAAAAGCCGTATTATCCCCGTTGACGAAGTTTTAAAAAATTTTCCCAAAGCTGAAATTCCCTCCTTTTTCGCCGGCCTGATAAAAAACGGTCTGGCGGTGGAAACGGGAAAATTGAATATTAACTTCCCCGAAGGGGAGCTGTGCCGTCTTTACGAAAAGGGAATATTTTTTGCCGTGGGGGAAATTATTGAAGTCGACGGCAAATTGTGTCTTAAACATAAAAAATTATTTTTATAATACCTGATTTTACAAAATAATACATGTGTGAAATGCTATATTGGTATCTGCCATTACGACGAAAGGACAGGATTTCACATATGAAGGCTATCAAAAGGAAGGAAAAGATTGTTTACATACCCGTCAGCGAGATCCTCCCCAACCCCAACCAGCCCCGCAGCTTTTTCGACGACGATTCGTTAAACGCCCTTGCTGAATCTATAAAAAGATTCGGCATTATCCAGCCCTTAACCGTAAAGCGGCGGGATTTTGTGCCGAAGGTGAACATTAACGGTCAGTTTGTTACGGGACCGAGTTACGAGATTATCGCCGGGGAAAGGCGGTGGCGGGCTGCCAAAAAAATCGGACTGGCGGAGGTGCCCTGCCTTGTTACCGACTGCGACAAGGAAAATATGGCCTACCTTGCCTTTTGTGAAAATATATTCCGTGAGGATTTGACTTTTTTCGACATAGCCGCCGCCCTTCAGGACATGCTGCTTATGACCCACCAGACCCAGACCCAGCTTGCCGAAAAGCTTGCCATAAGCCAGTCGGCGATAGCCAACAAGCTGAGGCTGTTAAGGCTTACCCCGGTGGAACGGGAGGAAATATTAAGGGGAAGGCTTACCGAAAAGCATTCCAGAGCCTTAATCAGAATCGAGGACCCCGAAAAGCGGCGGGAATTTATAAGAAAAGCCGTTTGTATGCAGTGGTCGGCACAGGAAACCGACAGAAAGATTTCCGCCTTTCTGAATTCGCCGGAATCCAAAATAACAAAACCGAAATTCCGGGGGAGGAAAATCGGTATTTTGTCGGATATAGGCATTTTTATAAATTCCATTGACAACGCGGTAAGAATGGTACGGGACGTGGGGGTTAACGTGGAACGGCAGGAAGTGGACAAGGGGGATTCCATCGAAATAATACTGAAGGTCCCCAAATCAAGGCAGGCTATGAGTATTTGATTTCATAAAACGGGAATTTATAAGTCCCCCCGCCAAAGTCACCGACATACAGGCATTCAGCCAGAACATTAGAAGCACCGCCGCGGTCAGGGAGCCGTACAGGGAACTGCCGGAGGAAAGATAGTAGTCGATATAAAGGGAGTAGCCGTAGGACAGTGCCATCCAGCCTAAAGCGCAGATTAACGCCCCCGGAAGGGTACGCTTAAAGCTGTGCTTTTTCCCTGAAAGAAACTTATAAACCAAGATAAAAAAGAAAGTTAGGACAGCAAACACCAAAACCGTTCTCAATGCCTTGATTATAAAAGCAAACCTTTGGATATCCGGTTTAAGCTTTGAAAAAAACCTGGTAAGGGTATTCCCGAACACCAAAAGGAAAAGGGAAAGAATTATCGCTAATATAAATACCAGCGTATATAAAACTGAAATTATCCGCTTTTTTATTCCCCCGGCGGAATTGCATTCATATGCCGAACAAAGCCCTTCCGACAGGGCGTGCATCCCCTTGGAGGCAGTCCACAGGGTTATCAGAACAGTCACAGGAATAACCACCCCTGCGGAATAGTCCCCGGCGGCATTGTAGGCCTCCCTCAAAACGCTGCCCAACAGTTCCGGCAGCATATCCATAGCCTTTGAAGCAAGCGAAGCGTTCCCTTTCGGGAACGCTTTTATTATTCCGAACATCAACGCGCAGAAGGGTAACAGGGAAACGAACATATAAAAGGCGGCTTGTGCCGAATAAACGCCGAGACGGCGAACCGACCAGGCATCGGCAAAGCCCTTAATTACCCTCCATAACTTCCTCAGTATTTCCATTATCCGCCTCCGGAGCGGGGGGGAGTTTTTTGCCGTAAAGAATCCGCCGGGATATCCGGGTGAGAAAATACATCAAAACCCCCGAAAGCCCGCAAATAAGTACCGTTACAACAATGGACTTGAAGGAAAGGGAGGCAATTTCAAAGAAATCGTTAAGTATAACCACCCCGCCGATAAACAGTACGGGAACGATTATCATCAATGCCTTTCCGATCCAGTTGGGGGGATAGCATATTGAAATAAGTACAAGATAAGATATGAAACCCACGGTAAAGAGCACCATGGTGGAGATATGGTCCTTATTTATATAAAGCGCAGCCCAGGAAAGCCAGTTTATTTTTTCGACCTGTGAAGCAATGGAATTCAGACAGGAAATCAAGGTTGCCGCTAATGTAATGGTTATCCCCCCCGGGAGGGCTCTTAACATAACATTCCCAAAAAAGCTCCCCTTTATACGGTCTTTGTTGGGTTCAAGGGCAAGCACCACCGAGGGAAAGCCTATGCAGGCAAAGGCGATAAGGGACTGCTGTACGGGCTGGAAGGGGTAGGTCTGGTGAAGAATGAGAAACAAAAAGGCCATTAACGTGGCGTAAACGGTTTTCACCAGGAAAAAGGAAGCGGAACGCTGGACATTGTTCACCGACCGCCTTCCTTCGGCGATAACCGCCGGAAGGCAGGCAAAATCCGACCTTAACAGCACCAAGGTGGAAACGTTCCTTGCCGCGTCGGTCCCCGACCCCATTGCCACCGAGCAGTCGGCTTCCTTCATGGCAAGCACGTCGTTTACACCGTCGCCGGTCATGGCAACGGTATGCTTTTTCTTTTTCAATGCCAGAACCAGCTGCTTTTTCTGAAAAGGCGTTACCCTGCCGAATACGGTGTATTCCTCGGCGGCTTTTTTCAGCTCCTTTTCGTTTTGTATCTTGGAGCAATCGATATATTTTTCCGCATCGGGCACCCCCACGCTTTTGGCGATGGAGGATACGGTTATGGGGTTGTCGCCGGAAATTATCTTAACCTTAACGTCCTGTTCGGTAAGATAGCGGATAAGGTTATAGGCTTCCTTTCGTATTTTGTCCCGCAGCAGCACCAGAGCTACGGGCTTAAGACCTTTAGGCAGTACACCGTTATCCATCTCATTCTGGGAGGTACAAAGCAGCAGCACCCGGTAGTCGTTGGAATACTTTTTCACCTCATTAATGACGGAGGTGTTTTCCGGCATAATGTATTCCGCCGCCCCGATAACCACACTGCCAAATCCTTGCGCCACTATTCCCGACCATTTGGTTTTTGAGGAAAAGGGGATTTTCTTTGAAACATTCACCGCCGGAGGATGGGGGTATGCTTCCCCTATTGCATCCATGGTGGCGTTATCTCCTTTTAGGGAATGGGCAATAAGGGCAAGAAGGCTTTCACAGTCGGCGGTTTTATCGATAACGGCGATTTTTTCCACGGTAAGGCAGCCTTCGGTGAGGGTTCCGGTTTTATCAAGGCAGACCACGTCAACCCGTGCAAGCATTTCAACGCTGTACAAATCCTTGACAAGGACGTTTTTCCTTGAAAGGCGTACCACCGACAAGGCAAGGGCGGTGGAGGTTAATAGCACCAGCCCCTGGGGAATCATCCCTATCAGGGCGGCGGAGGTGTTTATGACCGCATCCCGGAAGGTGGATTGGTTATTCTGGTCGATGAATAAAAGTATTCCGAGGGGGAATATAACCACCGACAGGAAGGTAATCACCCGCTTCAGGGATGTTAAAATAATGCTTTTGGCTGCCTTAATCGCCTTTGCCGACACGGATATGGTGGAAATATAGCTCTGGTCGGCGATTTTGTCGGCTTTCGCCAGGCAGGAACCGCTGGATATAAAGGAACCGGCCAGCAAAGTGCCGTTTACGGTTTTGAAAACCGCGTCGCTTTCGCCGGTTACAAAGGATTCGTTGGCCTCGCATTCCCCCGATAATATAATACAGTCCACCTTAACCTGATCCCCGGCCTTGAAGGCCAGAACGTCGTCAAGGACTATTTCGTCGTCGCTTATTTTTAGTTCAGCGCTGTTTCTTATAACCGCAGCGGGGGATCGGGAAAGGAAGGACAGCTTGTCCACCGCTTTTTTTGCCCGTATTTCCTGAATTATTCCGATAAGCACGTTGGCGGAGATAACCAGCATAAAGGTGAGGTTTTTAAAAGAGCCCACCAAAAGCAGGGCAAAGAAAATGATAATGTTTACAAGGTTGAACAATGTCAACAGATGCCCCAGCACGATTTTGGGGACGCTTTTGGTTTTTACTTCGGAATTGTAGTTTATATACCCTTCCGCTTTCCGCGCCTCAACCTGACCCGACGTAAGCCCCGTTTCCGGTGAGGGGTTGTAGCGCACCGCTTTGTTAAAGTTTACCTTCTGTTTTGACTTCTCGGTTGACATCCGCCACCTCAAAATATAAAAATTGTAATTTTATTTATTATAACACGCTTTTATGGTGTTTTCAATATATCAATTGAAAAGCAAAGTGTTTATTTGTCAGGATTTACAAAAAGAAATTGTTGACTTTCTTGGAAATGTAATATATAATTTAAAATTAATTATTGGTAAAGGAGTGTCCGGCTATGCTTGATTATAACGAAAAATTCGGCAGGGATGCAATAACCTATGACGATGTACTGCTGGTACCGGCGGAAAGCAGCGTCACCCCCGACAGGGTGGATTTAGCCACCAACCTGACCAAATCCATCAGGTTAAGCATACCCCTTATGACCGCCGCCATGGATACGGTTACCGAAAGCCGTATGGCCATAGCAATCGCAAGGGAAGGCGGCATGGGGGTTGTCCACAAGAATATGTCCATTGAGGACCAGAGCGACAACGTCCTCAGGGTTAAGCGAAGCGAGAGCGGGGTCATTAACGAACCCTTTTATCTTTCAAGGGACAATTACGTTTACGAAGCCGACGCACTTATGGCGAAATACCGCATTTCCGGCGTTCCCATCTGCGACGAGGACAGGCATCTGGTGGGGATACTCACCAACCGGGACCTGCGGTTTTTAAGCGACTTTAACATTAAAATCGACGAGGTTATGACCAAGGAAAACCTTGTCACCGCCCCGATGGGGACAACCCTTGAGGAAGCAAAGGAAATTTTACGCAAAAGAAAGCTGGAAAAGCTCCCCCTTATCGACGAAGACGGAAGACTGGGCGGGCTAATTACCATAAAGGACATTGAAAAAGCCGTCAAATATCCCCACGCCGCAAAGGATTCCCAGGGGAGACTGCTATGCGGCGCGGCAGTCGGAACTTCCGACGACATGATTGACCGGGCAGCCGCCCTTATCGATGCAAACGCCGACGTGCTGGTGCTGGATTCCGCCCACGGACATTCCGATAATATTTTAAAGGCCTGCAGAAAGCTAAAGGCCGCCTTCCCCAGTTGTCAGCTTATAGTGGGGAACATCGCCACCGCCGAAGCGGCAAGGGCGCTTATCGACGCCGGTGCCGACTGCCTGAAGGTGGGCATAGGCCCCGGCTCCATCTGCACCACCCGGGTGGTTGCGGGTATCGGGGTGCCCCAGGTTACCGCCGTATTCGACGTGGCGTCGGTGGCGGTAAAAGAGGGGATTCCCATCATCGCCGACGGCGGTATAAAATATTCCGGCGACATTGTAAAGGCAATCGCCGCCGGCGCGGATGTGGTTATGGTGGGCTCAATCGTTGCCGGCTGCGCCGAAGCGCCGGGCGAGCTTGAAATCTTCCAGGGACGGCAGTTCAAAACCTACCGGGGAATGGGCTCCCTTTCCGCCATGCAGAAGGGTTCAAAGGACAGATACTTCCAGACCGGCTCAAAGAAGCTGGTCCCCGAAGGGGTGGAAGGTCGGGTGCCCTACAGGGGAGAACTTTCCGAAACTGTGTTCCAGCTTATGGGGGGACTCCGTTCCGGCATGGGCTACTGCGGCGCACCGGACGTAAAATCCTTGAAGAATGCGAAATTCGTCCGCATCACCAACGCGGGGCTTAAGGAATCCCACCCCCACGACGTGTTTATTACAAAAGAAGCCCCCAACTACTCCTACGACCCCGATCATATGTAAACTAAATACGGAAACGGAAATTATATGAGCAGATTTTTTGCACCCGAAAACTATAAATCCTGTCTTAATCTGTATGAAACCCAGTCGGCAATAGGGGCGCTTAAGGGCATTTTCGAAAAGCACCTCTGCAAAGCCCTGAATTTAAAGCGGGTTTCCGCACCATTGTTTGTTGACCCCCTGACAGGGCTTAACGATAACTTAAGCGGGGTGGAACGGCCGGTCACCTTTGACATTCCCGACGCTTTACTTAACGCCGAGGTGGTTCATTCCCTTGCCAAATGGAAGCGGCTTGCCCTCTACCGCTACGGCTTTAAGGCCGGCGAGGGGATTTACACCGACATGAACGCCATCCGCCGGGACGAAAGGCTGGACAACACCCATTCGGTGTATGTTGACCAGTGGGACTGGGAAAAGGTCATTTCCAAAGAGGAAAGAAACATTGAGTTTCTATACCTTACGGTGGACGCCATCGTGGGGGCTATTGTCAATACCCTTGAGGACTTAAAGAAACTTTTCCCCGCCATAAAAGTTAACCTTGAAAGAAAGGTGACTTTCGTTAACTCCCAGTTTCTTGAGGACAAGTACCCCGATCTTCCCCCGGAGGAACGGGAAAACGAAATCGCAAAAGAATACAAAACCGTATTCGTCACCGGCATAGGGGGGAAGCTGAAAAGCGGAACACCCCACGGCAGCCGGGCGCCCGACTACGACGACTGGAATTTAAACGGGGATATTATCTTCTGGAATGAAATTCTCGGCTCCGCCTTTGAAATATCCTCAATGGGGATAAGGGTTGACCCGGTTTCAATGGAAAAGCAGCTTGATGAATCCGGGAAAACCGAAAGGAAGGACAGACCCTTTCATAAAATGGTGCTTGACGGCACCCTCCCCCTTACCGTAGGCGGGGGTATCGGTCAGTCAAGGCTTTCCATGCTGCTTTTGGGAAAAGCCCATATCGGGGAAGTCCAGAGCTCGGTGTGGGACAAGGAAACCCTTGAAAATGCCGAAAAGTCGGGAATCGTTATACTTTGATTATATATGAGTAAGGAAAACGCACCTTTGCAGGTGCGTTTTTTGTTTATTCGGTGCGTAATGCCTCCACCGGGTCTTTTCTGGAAGCCATCCTTGAGGGGATAATCCCCGCGATAAGGGTTAATCCCATTGAAATCAGCACAAGGATTGCCGCGCCCCCCACCGGCAGTGAGGCGATATTGTAAATATCCGTTAGCGAGCCGATTATAAGATTTAAGGGAAGTATAAGCAAAAGGGTTAAAAGAATCCCCGTTATTCCCGCACCGAAGCCCATAATCAGGGTTTCGGCGTTGAATACCCTTGAAATATCCCGCTTTGAAGCGCCTATTGCCCTTAAGATGCCTATTTCCTTTGTCCGTTCCAGCACAGAGGTATAGGTAATTATTCCGATCATTATGGAGGATACCAGCAATGATATGGACACGAAGGCAATCAGGGCATAGGAAACGAAGTTTATTATTTTTGAGATGGAGGACATCAGAATCCCCACATAATCGGTGTATTCGATGGATTTACCGTCGGTTTCATGGATTTTGTTGTATTCCTCGATTATATCCACAATCTTGTCCTTTGCGGCAAAGGAGTCGGCGTAAAGCCTTATAACCGAGGGCTTGTCGGTGTTGACTATTCCGATTTTCGAGCAAACCGACTCAAAGGTTATTTCCGAGGACAACACTTCCTTGAACATGGCCAGCACCTGCTGTTCGGGAAGAATGGAGATGTATGCCATAAAGGCCTGACGCTGTTCTTCGGGGAAGGTGGCTATGTAAGCCATTACATCCTCCATGGTTATTTCGTCGGTAATAAAGGAAAGACCGGTAAGTACGTTTATTTCGGGGTCTGAAAGCTGCTGCTTTGCGATTTCCGAATTTAAAATATCATTTATAAGCTTTTTTGTAAGGGCCGAAGTATAGCCGATAGCACCGGATGCGGAGGTGGAGGCGGCATTATCGTCAGGGCGTATAATCCCCACGATTTTTACGGTTACGGTGTTTTGGGAATTTTCCCCGTAGGTAAGGGATTCTATGTATTCCGTATCATCGGATTTGTCTTCCCAGACCTGATAATCCTTTCCGTCGATACTTACCACATGGTCTTTTACGAAATAGTCGCTGTTAAGCACCAGTTTGAATTCCCTGCGCAACACCTCGTCGTACTGAAGCACCGTGGGAGTGGTGTCAAGGTTTTCCCCCTTTTTGCCGGCTTCAAGGATATCCGCCAGTTCCGAAGGGTCCTTGAATCCCAGCGCATACATAACCATATCGCTTACTTCGTTGTTTTTATCTACTATAAGCACCACTTCGTCATAGTTTTGCGGCCAGTGTCCGGCAATGACGTTGTACTGCCGTTCCAGCAGGGCTTTGTCGTCAAGCATTTCGCTCCATACCGACATCTGCCCGTAGGACTGACTCATCATGGGGTTGGAGTTTCCCATAGTCTGCTGATACAGCTTGGTAAGCACTTCGCTGGGGTTAACCTTTAACAGCTTTTCCCCCTCCTTGCCGGTGTACATGGTGTAAATGTCAAGGTTCAGGTCATAGCTGTACTGGACGGTGGAAAGGTAATCCTTTATCCTGCTTTCGCCGCCTTCGATAAACTGCTTGAAGGCTTCAAGGTTGTTTTCCTTAACGGTATACATGGAATTTAACAGTTTTGATGCCATGGTGTTTGAATAAACCGCATCAAGGGAATGGACTTTTTCTTCCTTCCCCGCTTCGGACATCAGCTTCATGAACCCCATAACGTCAACCGCTTCCCTTTCAATAGCCAAAGGATAGGAGGACAGGGTATCCTCCTGCACCCGGTTGATATAAAGCTGGATTCCGTTGGACAAGGCAAGAATCAGGGCGATTCCGATTATGCCGATACTTCCGGCAAAGGAGGTTAGTACGGTACGCCCCTTCTTTGTCATAAGGTTTTTCAAGGAAAGGGAAAGGGCGGTGAAAAAGGACATATATGTTTTTCTTATCTTATGCCCTTCCGGCAGGTTTTCCTTTTTAACCCGGGGGGCGCCCGCCCTCTGCTCGTCGCCTATAAGATTCCCGTCAAGGAGCTTAACGATACGGGTGGAGTATTGTTCGGCAAGCGCGGAATTATGGGTAACCATAATAACCAGCTTTTCCTTTGAAATCTCTTTCAGAATGTTCAGCACCTGGATGCTGGTTTCGGTGTCAAGGGCGCCGGTGGGCTCGTCGGCAAGTATGATATCCGGGTCGTTTACCAAAGCCCTTGCTATGGCAACCCGCTGCGCCTGACCGCCGGAAAGCTGATTTGGTTTTTTCCTTATCTGGTCGCCCAGCCCCACCTTTTCAAGGGCGGCGATGGCTTTTGTTCTGCGTTCCTGTTTAGATACCCCCGATAAAGTGAGGGCAAGCTCCACGTTGGTAAGTACATTCTGGTGGGGGATAAGGTTGTAATTCTGAAACACAAAGCCCACCGTATTGTTGCGGTAAACGTCCCAGTCGTAGTCGGTAAAGGCTTTCGTGGACTTTCCCCTTATTATCAGGTCCCCTTCGGTATATCTGTCAAGCCCGCCTATAATGTTAAGCAGGGTGGTTTTGCCGCAGCCCGAAGGTCCAAGGATGGAAACAAATTCGTTTTTTCCGAATTCGATATCAATCCCCTTTAACGCATTTACCGTGGTGTCGCCGGTAGTATAATCTTTTTTGATATTCTTTAAAACAAGCATTAATTATTCCCCTGATTTCTTTGTTTTTCCGATACTGCTTTGCAGAAAACCGACAAGGTGCGGAAAAATTCCTTTGTTTCGTCCTCCCCCATGTTTTCAAGCACACGGGCAAGCCTTTTGACGGTTTCCCCCCTTCGCCTTATCGCTTTTTCCCTACCCTTTTCGGTAATTTCGATGACGGTGCGGCGTTTGTCGAAGGAATCGGAAATCCGTCTGATTTCTCCTTTGCTTTCAAGGTTATTGAGCACCACCGAAACCCTGGCGGAGGATATTCCCATAATGTCGCTGATTTGCTTGGGATGAATAGGTCCCTTTGAAGCTATAATGTAATTTAAAATAAACACTTCGCCCTTGGTCACTCCCTCCACCTTAAGGTGGTAAGCGGGACTTAAAATAACCGAAAGCTTGTCGACGATTTCTTCCGCGGTTTTTTTATAGTTCAAAATAATCCCTCCTTTTAGCTAACAGCGTTAGCAATTATACCACCCTGAAAATATGTTGTCAATAAAAATAATATTTGTTCACAAAAAAATTAAGCCCGCTTAACACGGGCTGTTTTCAGTATGTTTTTCCTACTTTTTCAACAGTTTTTTCAATCCCTTTGACACCATAAGCGCTGCAAGGTAAACCACGGTATAAAGCAGTGTGGCGATAAACACAAATAGGATTATCTGTCTCGGGTCGTCGCCGGTATTCGCCATGATGAGGGATGCTGCCATGAAGGAAACATAAAGGATTGCTATATGAAATATCCGCATTGCGGAAGGCGGCAGCTTTGTTTCAAACAGCAAAAAGGAAAAGCCGAAAATCAAAGCGAACCCGAAAATGGTTATTATGTTTTTAAATAAAAGAGAGTATATCTTTTCGTTACCGCCGGCACCCCCCAAACCCACCGCAAGGGTAAGGGTGTACAGAATAACCGCTATGCTGAAAAAATACGCGGCACGGGTAACTGACTTTATGATTTTATTCATTTTTATTCACCGGTTTATTCGTAATTAAAACCACAGGAATCCGTCGCAAAGCTTATGCTTTACGCTTTTTGTAAATTTATGTCCTTATTAAGCTTTATTTTTCAGCCTTGTCGCCCACTAAAAATCTTTCAAGTCCGTCGGGAAGGGATTCTGCAAAGGCGGAAGCGGTAACAAGGCAATTTATGTTTCTTTCTTCAAGAATCTTTTCGATTCTGAACATGAATTCGCCGAAGGAAGCCATGTCCCCGCCGCATATCTTAAGGGCGGAATCAATGAACAGGTCGGTAATGTCATAGTTTGCAGCTAAAATTCCGCAAACAAAGCCGTAAAATTCATCTGCGTCGATTATGCTGTAGCTTTTTGCATCGATAAGCCTCACCTGGGGCTTAAGCTGATAGGCAAGTTCCCTGCCGTATTCGACGCATACCACAAGTCCTTTGGATTCGTAGGCCGCATTGTTGGCAGCCTCTATCAAGGCTTTGGTTTTACCGGAGCCCTTGGCTTCCGCAATCAACTTTATCATATCGCATCACACTCCCGATATTATTCTACTACTATTTTCTTTATTTTACAAGTGTTTTACATACTTTTTATTTTGTCTTCCAGTAAATTTTTAATTTCTTCATATCCCGGTCTTCCCAGCAGGGCAAACATATTCTTTTTGTAGGCCTCCACCCCCGGTTGATCGAAGGGGTTTACGTCCAGCATATATGCCGAAACGCCGCAGGCGGCAAAGAAGAACCAGCAGAGATAGCCGAAGGTGAGTTCATCTTTTCTGGCAAAGCTTATTTCGATGACCGGCACCCCCCCGTCGGAATGGGCAAGGCTTGTCCCTAAAAAGGCTTTGGAATTTACCTCCGAAAGGGTTTTTCCCGAAATATAATTCAATCCGTCAAGGTTGTTGGGGTCATGGCTTACGGTCAAATCCTCTGTCGCTTCCCTTTGGGTAAGCACCGTTTCAAAGAGTATCCGCTGACCTTCCTGAACATACTGCCCTAAGGAATGAAGGTCGGTGGAAAATATGGCGGTGGTGGGGTAGATGCCTTTTCCCTCTTTGCCTTCGCTTTCCCCGAACAGCTGCTTCCACCATTCCCCGTAGGAACGCAGGAAGGGGTCGTAGCTTACCAGCAGTTCGCAGCATTTTCCCTTTTCAAGGAAGTAGTTGCGAAGGAGAGCATACCGGCAGGAGGGGGAGGAAAGTCTGTCCTGCAGAAATTCCTTTCTGGCAAGGTAGGTGCCCTCAATAAGGGTATAGATATCACAGCCGCTAACCGCCAATGGAAAAAGCCCCACGGCGGAAAACACCGAATATCTCCCCCCGATGTCGTCGGGAACCACGAAGCATTCATAACCCTTTTCTTTCGCAAAGGACAAAAGGGCGCCTTTGCGGGCATCGGTGGTTACGAAAATCCTCTCTTTTTGCTCTTCTTCGGTATATTTCGACGCCATAAAGGCCAAAACCAGCCGAAAGGCAATGGCGGGTTCGGCGGTGGTGCCGGATTTGGAAATTACGTTTACGCTTACCCTTTTATTTTTGCATATGTCAAGGACAAGCTTAATTTCCTCCCCGGAAAAAGAATTGCCTAAAAAGTAAATGTCGGGGGTATTCTTTTCAAGCTGGTTGTAATAGGGGGTTTTCAAAAAATCCAGAGCCGCTTTCGCGCCGAGATAGGAACCCCCTATTCCGATAACTATAAGGGCGTCGGAATTCCGCTTTATTTTGTCTGCCGCTTTTTTTATCCGTTCAGCCTCCGCTTTGTCGTAGTTTTCGGGAAGGTCGAACCACCCCAAAAAGTCGTTGCCCTTTCCGTTTTTATTTATCAGGGTATCACAGGCTTTTTCAAGGCTGCCCGTAAGACTTGCCATTTCGTTTTTGTTTATAAAACGGGAGGCGAATTTTTCATTTACTGTTACCATATTAACTGCCTTTCAACTTTAAAGGATTTA
This sequence comes from Clostridiales bacterium UBA1389, assembly GCA_002305335.1. Lineage (GTDB taxonomy): Bacteria > Bacillota > Clostridia > Oscillospirales > CAG-382 > UBA1206. The sequence continues at coordinate 15,946 of DBQR01000049.1, read as the reverse complement.
TTAAAATATTGAAATTATCGACTTCCAGATTTTTCCGAGGAGATTGAAAAAGGTTATTTCCCGGTCGCCTTCCAGAGCCACCACCGGCACCGAAGCAACTTTTGTGCCGTCTATGAAATATTCCACAACCCCCACCGTGTCCCCCTCTTTTACCGGCGCTTTTACGGCATTCAGGGTGACGGCGGAAGTCAAAGAGGCGGATTTTCCCTTTTCCAACAGTATTGAGGGAGGGGTGTAGTCAACCTTTATATAGCCGTTTGCTCCTCTTTCAACCCCGACTCTGCCGATTTCCTCCCTTTCGGGGACGAATATCTTATAATTCGCAAAGCCGAAGTCCAGCAGCTTTTTGGTGGAGGCAAACCTGATATCGCTGGTGTCCGCCCCCAGCACTACGGCAATAAGCTGCATACCCTCCCGCTTTGCGGTACCCGACAGGCAGTACTTTGCCGCATCGGTGAAGCCGGTTTTCATGCCGTTGGCTCCCGAATAAAAGCGGATAAGCTTATTGGTGTTGGCAAGACCGAAGGTGCCGTTTCTGAAGGTGTCCATCCAGATGGTGGTGTACTTGAATACCAGTTCGTGCTTTAGAAGCTCCCTTGTCATAATTGCCACGTCAAGGGCGGATGAATAGTGGTTATCCTCGGTCAGGCCGTGACAGTTGGCAAAATGGGTGTTGTTCATCCCCAGATTAGCTGCCTTTTCGTTCATCATGGTGACAAAGGACTGTTCGCTCCCCGCCAGATGTTCCGCAAAGGCCACCGTGGCGTCGTTTGCCGAAACGATAATCATGGCCTTCAGCATTTCCCCGACGGTTATCTTTTCCCCCACCTCAAGGTAAACCTGACTTCCCCCCATGCCGGCGGCGGCTTCCCCCACCGTAATAAAGTCATCCAGTTTTATTTTTCCCTCGTCGATGGCTTCCATGATAAGGAGGGTTGACATTATTTTTGTAACGGAGGCTATGGGAAGGTGTTCGTTTTCGTTCTGGGAATACAGTATAGTGCCGGTGTCGGCTTCCATAAGAAGGGACGCCCTTGCGGGGATGGTGTCGCCGAAGGTTGCGCTTTCGGTGTACCAGTATTCCTCAAAGGCATAGGAAAAGGGGTAAATTTTTGCGGTTTCCCCTTCGTTTTCACCGTCGGCGTACCCCGTCACCGGCATAAACAAAAGCAAAAAAGCCAAACTCAAACAAATAAGTTTTTTCATAAAATGCCCATGCTAAGGAATACAGCCGGCATGGGCTTCCACCCGCCTTTCTTGTTGGTATGCTTGTATTCCTTAACATTTCTATGCTTATCTGCCTGTTTTTATTAACATTCAGCCGGATATTGTGCCGGATTTAAGGGCCATTTTTTCATAACGGGCTAATATGTCGCTTATTTCGTAATGGTCGGGTCCGTTGAAGAAGGAATTAACCAGGTTTCCGAAGGGTTTGTACCATTTTTCCTCGATATAGTCCATTCCGTAGGCTGCCCCGAATATCGAGCCGGCGGTGGCGGCGGTGCAGTCGCAGTCGTGCGCCATTGCCACACAGTTGGCAATAACCTTTGTAAAGTCCTTTCCGCCTATGGCAAGGGCGAAAATTGTAAGGCAGGCGTTGTTTATGGTATGCACCACGTGCATTCCGGGGTATTTTTCGTCCACCAGTTTTGCGGCGTTCCTGTAGTTGCCCACATTGTCCCAGATGTCAAGCGCCCATTTAATTCCTTCGGCAAGCTCGCAGTCTTCCGGAATATATTTAAGCCCTTCGTAAAGGGAGGTTTTAACATCGTTTGTTACAAAGGCGGAGGAAATTACCGATGCGAAGTATTTTGAGCCGTAAATGCCGTTTTTCCGGTGGGAAATGAAGGCGTCGGTTTCCGCCATTCTGGCCGCCAGTTCCATATTTCCCGGTGCCATATAGCCGTAGCCGTCGCACCTTATGTCGGCGCCGATAAGTTCATCATAGGGATTGTCCACCTCCCCCGCTTTTTCGGCGGGTATTCCCTTAAGGAGATTGTCAAGGGCAACCCTTTCGGCGGTGTAGCATTCGGTTATATACTTGAGCCAGGCATTCTTAACGTCTTCAAGGGTGAAGTCAAGACCCTTTCCTTCCTCGGCGATAAACAGGGAAAGGAGGGTGTAGCCCACATCGTCGTCGCAGGGGATGCCGTTAAGGTAGGGTTTGGTGTAGTCCTTGAAAGTCTGAAGTATATACCTTTTGTTGTCGGCGTAGGGGGTGTCCGTCCAGTAGTCGGTGAGGGGGTATTCCAACCCCAGCTGTTTGGCGTAGTCTTCCATCTGGGTAACCGTCCAGCCCTCCACGGGGGCGCCTAAGGTGCAGCCGGCAGCCCTGCCTAAAAAGGCGGCTTTCAGCTTGTTGCGGTAGTCGGCCAATTTGATCATAAATTTATTCCTTTCCTTTGCATGTTCAACGATGCTTTATTTGCAATATATTAACAATTTTTTTATTCTAAATAACATATATATTATGAATTTTCTGCTAACATTGAGTAAACGGGGGGCGGGTTGTTCTGAAAAGCTATATTGACGAAATAAAAAGGCTGAATAAACCGGTGATAATCTACGGAATGGGGGACGGGGCGGAAAAAATCATAGCCTATCTTAACTCAAAGGGCATTAATGTTTCCGGTATTTTCGCTTCGGAGGGTTTTGTAAGGGGACAGTCCTTTTCGGGGATGAAGGTAATATCTCTTGAAGAGATTAAAGAAGAGTTTAGCGATTTTATTATTATCACCGCTTTTGCCCTTGAAGGGGAAAAAAGCAGAATTTTTTATGACCTTTCTGAAAAATACCCTTTGTTTTCCCCCAACTTCCCTCCCTACGGGGAGGGCTGTATCGATAAGGACTGGTGCGGCCAGAACCGGGACAGGATAAAAGAAACAAGGGCTTTGTTTTGCGATGAGGTTTCAAGGGACATTTTCGATTCCCTTATAGAATACAATATAACCGCCGATATAAGCTGTCTTATTTCCGACAATACTCCTCCGGAGGGCTGGATTGTTAATAATGCGGTTCATATTGACATAGGCGCTTATAACGGCGACAGCGTATCGGAATATGTGAAAGCCAACCCCGATTATAGGGAACTTTATGCCTTCGAGCCGAACAGAAAGACTTTTGTTAAGCTGATAAAAAACACCTCGGCTTTCAGAAATGTTGAATGTATAAACTCAGCCGTAGGAGAAACGGATGGGGTTGTCCCCTTTGTTAATAAAAAGGGAAGGGGGAGCAGCATTTCAAAAGAAGGCAGGCCGGTAAGCTGCGTTTCCCTTGATTCCTGTTTTAAAGACAAAAGCATTTCCTCAATTAAAATTGACGGGGAGGGGGCGGAAAGGGAAATATTAAAGGGTGCAGTCAATATAATTGACAGGGATAAACCCTCAGTCTGTGTTGCCGCCTACCATAAAGCTTTTGATTTATTCGATATCCCCCTGTGGCTTAAAAACCAAAATCCTTCCTATTCATTTTATTTAAGAAGGAAGGAGTATATCCCCGCCTTTGATGTTTTCATTTATGCCTTGAAAAAGTAAAATTGCTATTCCAATTTGAAATTTTTTATGCTATAATAAAACGCATTTTATAATGGAGGGTTTATGTATGTTCAGGGAAATAAATCCGTATGACCTAAAAAAGACCCCCTTTGAATATATCGGCAAGGACTGGGCGCTGCTTACCGCCCGGAAGGCCGACGGCAGCATAAACACCATGACGGTAAGCTGGGGAGGCATGGGGGTTTTATGGAACAAAAACGTATTCTTCTGCTTTGTCCGCCCCACAAGGCATACCTTCGCCTTTACCGAGGAGGCAAAGTATATTTCTCTCTGCTTTTTTGACGAGGATTTCCGGAAAAAGCTTTCCCTTTGCGGGACGAAGTCCGGCAGGGACACAGACAAAATAAAGGAATGCGGTTTTACGGTCAGGAAAGATAAGGGTATATATTATGAGGAATGTCGTCTTGCCCTAATCGGGAGGAAAATCTATTCCGACACCGTTAAAAGGGACAACTTTATAGACGAAAATCCGGACAAGTGGTATAAAGACGACTTTCACACAATGTATGTCTGCGAAATTGAAAAAATACTTATAAGGGATTAGGATAACATGAAAACAAGCCAGCTTATTTTAATGATTCAGAACGGGGAGTTTGACCAGATATTTATAAAGCTATATGGGAAACACCGTCTGGAATACCAGAAGGAAAGATACATAAATATTTCAAAATGCTTTGAGTCCCTGTACGGGGACAGAGAGGTAAATTTGTTTTCGGTTCCCGGAAGAAGCGAGATTTCGGGGAATCACACCGACCATAACCACGGCAAGGTTATTGCCGCCTCCCTTGATATCGACATTATAGCAGTGGCTTCCCCCCTTGAGGAGAATATCATAAAAATAAAATCCGCCGGCTACCGGGAAAGCGTAACCGGACTCGACTTTCTTGACACAGATAAGGTCAAGAAGGGCTGTTCCTCCTCCCTTGTGGCGGGGGTTGCCGACTATTTTGTAAAAAACGGCTATAATGCGGGGGGATTCTGCGCCTACACCACCAGCGACGTTATTATGGGAAGCGGGATTTCCTCCTCCGCCGCCTTTGAGGTTATGGTGGGGAATATCCTTAATTTTTATTACAACAAGGGCAACACAAGCCCCGTTGAGCTTGCCAAGGCGGGAAAATACGCCGAAAACGAATTTTTCGGAAAACCCTGCGGCCTTATGGACCAGCTTGCCTGCGCCGTCGGGGGTTTCTGCTATATGGATTTTGCCGACCCGGCGTTCCCCTTTGTGGAAAAGCTAACCTTCAACCCCTTGGATTACGGCTATTCTCTCTGTCTAATAAACACCGGCGGGAGCCACGCCAAGCTAACCGACGAATACGCCTCTTTACCCGAAGAGATGAAAAACATTGCCTCCTACTATTCAAAGCCCGTGCTCAGGACGGTCAGTAAAGCCGACTTTTTAGCGGATATTCCGGTCCTGCGGCAGAAGTTCGGCGACAGGGCGGTTTTAAGGGCATTCCATTACTTTGAGGAAAACGACCGGGTGGAAGCCCAACGGAAGGCAATAAAGGAAAAGGACATCGATTCCTTCTTTGAAAACGTTACCAAGTCGGGAAATTCCTCCTTCAAGTACCTTCAGAACGTGTTCTGTGTAAAGTCGCCGGAGGAACAGGGTCTGTCGCTTGCCCTCGCATTATGCGACAGAATGAATGTCATTTCCCGGGTTCACGGAGGGGGCTTTGCCGGGACGGTGCAGGCCTGGGTTAAGACAGGCTTTGCGGAGGAATTTTCAAAGGTTATCGAAGGAGTTTTCGGAAAAGACAGCGTCTTAACCCTTAACATAAGACCCTACGGGGCGATAATGTTTGACGAAGCAAACATCTATCAAAAGGGCAGGGAGTAATTAAACGGAAACGGAAATTAAAATAAATGAATAATAAAACTTTTATCTGCACCCTTTTTTCCTCATCCTACGGCAACTGCACTTATATAAAAAACAAGGGTGAGGAATATCTTATTGACGCAGGGGTGTCGGCAAGGGCGCTGGAACACTCCCTTAATGATTTGGGGACCTCCCTTGCAAACATAAATGCCATTTTTGTAACCCATGAGCATTCCGACCATGTAAAGGGACTTGAAACCATATCCAAGAATTATAAAATACCTGTTTTTGCCCCAAAGCCCTGCTGTGACGAAATGGGTATGAACTCCGTCCATATCCCCCTCTGCCTTAACCGGCTTGAGTCGCCGGGGAGTGTTGAATTTCCCGAAACCTCCTTCGCCTCCTTTTCCACCCCCCATGATGCCCTGGCTTCCTGCGGATATGTGGTGGATTTGGGGGAAATGAAATTCGGCTTTGCCACCGATATGGGCTACATAACAAAAAACGCCGCAAGGGAGCTTTCCTCCTGTAAGGCGGTAATTATCGAATCCAACCACGATATAGATATGTTAAAAAACGGGCCCTACCCCTACCGGCTGAAAAAGCGGATTCTTTCCGACTACGGCCACCTTTCCAATTCCGCCTGCGCGGATTTCCTGCCTTATCTGGTATTAAACGGGACAAATTCGGTTGTGCTCGCCCACCTTTCGGTTGAAAACAACACTCCGGCGGTGGCCTATGCCGAATCCTGCAATTCCCTGAAATCAAGGGGAATGACCGTATGCACCGGGGAAACGCCGGGGGATGTCTGCCTTTCCGTCGCCCCGAAACAGGGGGTTTGCGTGCTTATAGACGAATAAACCGGTCAGAAAAACCTGACCGGTTTTTTATATCATTTCCGTTTCCGCCGTACTATTAAAACTACCGTCATACCCAGGGCTGTGAGTATTCCCGAAGCGACAAGCAGATAGCCTAAGGTTTTAAGGGTAAATTCAAAGGGTCGGCTTGTTTCGGAGGATGTTTCGCGGCTTTGTTCCTGGGATGATTCGAAAGATAATTCCGATTCCTCCCGGCTTGTTTCTCCCTGACTTGATTCGCTATATTCCTCGCTTGACAGGTCGCTTTCCTCGCCGGATTCCTCCCCCGGAGGGAGCATGGTTATTGTCAGGGTGTAAACCGTCCGGCTCCCGTCCTCTGCGGTGCAGGTTACGGTAAACAGGTTTTCCCCTTCGGTTAGAATATCGGGACCGGTTATTTCCACTTCGGCGTTTTTCCCTGCCGGAAGGGCTATAATGCTTGTCTGAACGCCGTATTCGGTTTCGGCAGAGTATTCGGTAATTTCCGAATCGAATTCGGGGGTGATTTCCGCCCCCAGCACCTCAAGGGACAGCAGTCCGGAATTGCCGTCGGGGATATATACCTCCCCCCGGGTTACGTTAAAGAAATATTCCAGAACATCCCCGCTTTGGTTTATATAAACCAGGGTAAGCCGCCTCTGCCCGTTATAAAGGGGAAGGTTGTTGAAATAAATATAACAGCCGGCAGGGCAGTCAAAATCCAGCTTAAGATAGTCCTCCCCTTCGGGTATTACAAGGTTATATTCGGCAACCTTTTCGTCAAATTCAAGCAAAGCATTGTCCGACGTGACCGTAAGCCCTTCGGCGGGGGTGTTTTTTATTACAAAGATATCCTCGTTGTCGGCAATACCGTATAAACCGTCGATTACGGCGGCGGTGTCTGTAAAGCGGATTGAGGTTTCCCCCGTGGGGGAATTTTTATTTATTGAAAAATAAACCCTGAGCAGCTTTGATTTTTCGGGAAAACTATCCGTCCCTAAAATCGAATATTCAAGCCTACCCGGCATTTTGGTTGTGGTGATTTCTCCGCCGAAGGTAATAATCCGGCTTACAGACAGTCTGTTCTGGTCGAATTCGATTACCCCGGCAAGGGAGATGGCATTATCCAAGCGGTCATTTTGAATCGTAACGTAAAATTCCGAACCGGTATAGCCGAACAAGGGTATATTCACATAAAGGGATATATTCCCCGGTTTTCCCTTAACCGAATAGTCTAACATGGAATTTAAAACCTTCAGATCGGTTGAGGTAACCCGGGAATTTAAGTTGCAGTCGGCGGAACGGAAGGTGTGCTTTTCCAGCTGGGTGGACTGAAGCAGATGCCGGTAAAGCATATCCGCGTCGTTAAGGCTTACCGTTCCGTCCCCGTCTAAGTCCCCCTTTACCGAAATTACAAGGGATTTGGTAAGCTTGCCGCTTAAGTCATACCTTTTTATATACATTCCGGTAGTAACATAACCTTCGGTTGCAGTGACTCCGGCGGCATTCGTAACGGTATAGCTGCAGTTCTGGGCGACGAAGGAGGAAAGGAAAAGGTTAACCTCCGTCCCGGGAAGCACGCCGTAGATGATATCGTTGTCCTCGTCGATAATATAGTCCTTATTGGTACAGATAAAGCTGTAATCGGTTACATAAACGGTACAGAAGGTATTGACCGTAGTTCCGGCAACTTCCGCTTTTACAATCCCTTCCCCCGGGAATAGGGCGGTTACCACCCCGGCAGGGGTTACGGTTATATTTCCGCTGTCGGTGGAAAAGATTACGGTCCCTTCCGCCCCTTCCGGCAGGATTTTTCCCCTTAAAGTTGCGGACTGTCCCACGCCTAACCAAACGTCCCCGTTCTGGATAACCACCGATTCGGGTTCATATTTAACCGAAAAGTTTATTACCCTATATACATTCCAGGCACTTACCACGGTGAGGGTGTGTTTCCCCGCTTTTTTTTCGGTATATCCGTTCTGGATTTTCTTTCCGTCCACATAAGCAGTCCCCCGGTCAAACCCCACGGATACCCCGCCGTAGTAGGTGTTTCCCTCCTCAACACCCGTTACAACCGGTGCCGAAACGGGGTCAAACCCTTCCGAATTCACAACAATAACCGCCATTTCGTTAAACAGCAGTGTGGTAAAGTCGGGGAGGATTACCGCATTTGCCGGGGAGGACATATATCCGGACACATACTTTCCGTCGGGGAGGGAAAATAGTCCCGTTTCGGTAAGCAGAGAATTGCCCTGAAAGTCAAACAGCCTGCCTATGACGGCGGTGACATAATCAAGGGTATCCGCGTCGTAAACCGCATTTCCCGCAATGACATAGTTTCCATTTGCCGCCACATTGCCGCTGTACATTGCCTGTTTCACCGCAAAGGGGGTAAGGGTGTTTATGTCGTAGCCGGTAAGGTCATAAACCGTACTCACATACAGCTTTCCACCGTTGCAGGCAACCCCGTCGGCATTCAGGTCCCCGAAGGGGTAAACCGTTTCCCCGGTGGCGAATATGTATTCGCATACCTTTCCGCCGCAGACGGCAAACAGCCGGCCTTCCCACATGCACACCGAGGACACCCTTGCCGGGAAGGATATATATTCGTCTTTTTGCGACAGGTAAACCTTGTTTACCTTTGAAAACAGCACGGCGATTCCCCCCTGCACCCTTGTAAGGGAGGAGGGGACATATTTCAGATGTATTGCCTTTTCGGCCGCCCAGGTGACCGGGTTTAGAAAATACAGTTTGTTGTCGCCGTTTCTGATTAATCCTATGAAACCGGAATTTTCGTCATAAGCCGCATTTAATATTTTACTTTCGGTATCCAGTGGGACGGTATATTCAAAGGCGCGGCTCAACAGCACGTTCCCCGCTATGGCGTTGTTTGCGGGGGAGGCGCCGTACATCCCCCCGGGCTTTACCCTTTCAAGGGTTTTGTCGGAATAGACAAGATACATTTTACCCCCGTCCCGGTATGCCGCCGTTATAACGCCGGGGTAAATGCCCATAATTTCGCCGGTGCGGGAGGAGTACAGCCTTTTACCCGCAATGAACACGTTATCGTCGCAGTAAACCACCCTGTCGCTGCCGTTTATCTGATATCTCAGTGAAAAATCCGCCGGGTCGTAGGCCATATCCCCCACAAGAACCAGGCTTTGGGTGGCGAAAATACCCTCCCCGCCGGGGATTTCCTCCGGCGATTTTATACCCCACATTCCGTTATTGAAAACATAAACCGTCTTTGGGTAGTAAACCGAATAGGCATAGGCGGTTTGACCGTTGGAAAACAGGGAGGTTTCGCTGCTTAACGTGTCGAGTTCGGTGTTGTTTTCAGTACCCTGAACATATGAGTAAACCGTGCCGTTTTCGCTGACAAGGAAGACATAGCCCCCGCCCGCCATGCCGTTTACCACGGTAAAAGGCACCGAAAATTCATATAAAAAGGGATTTTTGCTTGAAACAAGCAGAGAAGTGTCATAGACCGCATAACCCTGTTCGGTTACGGCAAACAGCTTTCCGCCGTCAAGGGACAGACTTATTATTTTTTCGTCCGTGGGGATATATCTCTGGATTTTGCTTAAATCGTTTTGTCGGTAGATTTTTATTCCCTTTTCGTTTATGTCCCAGAAAGCCACCCAGCCCTGCACTTCATTGCATATCACCTTTCCGCCGGGGGAGACGCCGAAATTTTCTATACCCGTATCGGAGATATAAAAGGTTGTTTCGTTGTGTTCCACCCCTTCGTAATCGGTACGCAGCAGGGTGTGTTGTCCGGGGGCAGTCACGATAATGCTTTCCTTGAATCCCACCCCGTCCAGGAAGGAATAGCCGTCGCCGATAACGGTTATCAGAACCCGGTTGTTGTAAATTTTTCCGTCTGAAACCCCGAACAAAGCGGGAATGTCCGAGGAAATGAAGAAGGTTTCGCTTACCGTGTTCCCGTAGGGTCCCGTAAGCACAAAGGTATGCTGCCCGAAACCGGTTATGACATCCCCCGATTCGTAGGGCTGCCCGTCCACCAGGGCTTTACCCCTTAAAAAGGTTATAACCACATGGTCGCCGTTTCTTTTTATATTGTAGTTCAGTCTGACAAGGTCAACCGTAAAGTTTAGGGTAACGCTGCCGTACCGATCGGTTACAATCAGGGTATGGCTCCCCTGGGAATAAATGCTTTCGCCGGATAAATACTCCTCCCCGTCAAGGGTGGCGGCGGCGTCGGTAAAGAAGGCCATTACCTCCTCGAAATAAATACCGCCGTTGCTTACCCCCAAAACCGCAGGTTTTGACAGGTTGTCCATAAGGCGCGGCAGATTAAGCACGCCCCAGCCCAAATAGCTGCTTTTGGGGGTTACCGCAGAATATTCAAGGAGTTTGCCGAAGGCCCGGGAATCCAGCTTTCTCGGGGAGTTATACACCGCAAGGGCGGCTGCCCCCGACACAAAGGCGGTGGAATAGGAGGTGCCGTTTTCCGAAACCGTAACCGGCTCATCATCCAGGAAGGAAACCACCGTCAAATCCTCCCCCGGAGCGGCGATATCCACAAATTCATTGAACTGGGAAAAGCCGCAGGGCTCCCCGTTCTGCCGGGAGGAGGCCACGCTGATTACCCCATCATAGGAGGCGGGGTAGGCGGGTTTTCCCGCATAGCCCATGTCCCGTCCTTCGTTTCCGGCGGCGGCTACGAGAATGCATCCTTTTTCCAGGGCGTATTCCACCGCGTCCCTTTCCGCCTTGTTTTCGTCATATCCCCCGAAGGACATGTTTATTACGTCAGCGCCGTAGTCGGCGGCATAGTATATCCCGCTTACCAGACTTGAGGTCAGAATGCTCCTTCCGTCGGTGGTTATCTTTACCGGCAGAATGGTCGCTCCCCTGGCGATGCCCGAAACCGAGGACACTATTATTCCGGTGATTTTCGTGCCGTGGTTAATGTCGTCGCCGTCAACCCCCGTCTGACCGGTAACGGCGTTATAGCCTTCGAGAATATCCGCCTCCGCTAACTGAGGGTGACTGCGGTTAATGCCGCTGTCGAGGATTGCCACCACCACGCCGTTTCCGCCGGAGGTTAATTCCTCATCCGCTTCGATGGCGTTCAGTTCCCAGTACCCCACCGAAACGCCGAGCAGCTCCTCCTCAAAAAAGAAGTGGGAGGGTCGGTCGGGTATGGCATAGTCGATTATCGAAGAATTGTCCGAAACGAATTCCTCAACGTTTTCAAGGTATATTAAAAACATCCTTTCGCTGCTGAAGGCAAGGAGTTCAAAATCGTATATGCTGACAGAATCATAAATTTCGTTAAGGGAGGCGTCATCCTTGAAGGAGATTATGTAAGCCTTGGTATCTTTCCCCGGCATGGGTTTGGGGGAAGTCCGGCTTTCTTGATTTATCCCCTTAAGGCTGTCCTGACGCAGTCTGTCGTAATAAGAAAAAGGGTTCGCGTCTCTTTGATAATCCGCAAGGGTGCCTAAGCCGCTTGTAAACAAGGCAAGCGACATAAGCGTCATTATCAAAATAAACGCGAACAGTCTTTTAATATACATTGTCCTTAACTCCTGTTAAAACAGGGTTTTTATTCCTATGGCAATCAGGATTATACCCCCGGTAAGGAGTATTCTGTTGCCTAAAAAGGTGCCTATCCTCCTCCCATAGAATAAAAAAACGAAGCCGAAAACCAGGGTTGATATATAAAAAATAAGGGAAGGGATTAATATATTGCTTCCCGCGGCGGCAAGCCCGATACCCACCGCAAAGGAATCCGCGCCGGTGTAAAAGGCCTTAGCGACAAGGACTAAGGCGGGAAGATCCGGTTTTAATATTGTTTTTTTATTATCAGGCCTGAAAAAGGCAAAAATAATTCTGAAACCTATAAAAGACAGAATAAGGCAAAGCGCTAATCTGGAAAAAATTCCGGGGTTCAGCCCCGTAAACACCAGTATGAAATAACCCGTAACCGCAAGGATAGCCTGAACGAATCCGAACAAAACCGGGAGCAAAAATAATCTTCCCATGTCCTTTCCCCGGTAGTTGCCGGCATTTGCCGTAATCACCGTGGTTATATCAAGGGATAATACTGCCGCAGTCGATATAATCTCAAGCCAGCTCATTGTATATCCCCTCCGTTTCGGGGGAGTATTTTGCATGACTTCCGTCGGCGTAGATATACAAAGGATCAAGGATTACAAGACTGTCGTTTCCATCTTTTTTTCCCTCAACCAGCACAAGGCTGGGGGACTTTCCCTCCGACGGGTGGACAAAGCGGAGCTTTTTGGGTTTTATGCGGTTTGTTTCCATGGCGTAAATAAGCTTAGCCAGATATTCGGGACGGTAAATGCAGTAGAATTTTCCGCCGCTTTTAAGTATATGGGAAGCAAGGGCACAAAATCCGTCGATTCCTGCGGTGGTTTCGTGAAAAGCTGCGAATTTAAGGGGATTACGGTTCTGCCTGCCGCAGGCATTTTTTAAATAAGGGGGGTTTGTCACCACAAAATCCATGCTGCCGGCAGGAATTTTCCCGGATACCTCCTCCACGCCGCAATTATGGCATTCGAATTTTCCGGTAAGTCCGTTCTTTTCCGCATTGGAAACCGAAAGCTCGGCATATTCCTTGATAAGCTCCACGCCCGTCATATGCCCGGCTTTTCCGGTTGCCAAAAGCAAAAAGGATAAAACCCCGCTTCCCGAACCCAGATCACCTCCGTTTTTCCCCTTCCCGCAGAAATGGGAAAGCAGCAGGGTGTCGGTTCCGAAACGTATTCCCCCTTTTAATTCGTCAAGCATAATACCAGCGTTGATTTTTGTAGTGACAATACTTTCCATTTAATGTTACCTTTCAATTATTATGAAGGGTTAAACGGATAGTGAAATTTTTGAAAATGTCTGAAAATAACTTTACCCATAGAATGCATCTATGGGTAATCAGCAGTTATGTTGTTTATGTCGTATCAGCCTTTGGGGGCTTCTACGGGGCATACACCTGCGCAGGCACCGCATTCGATGCATTCTTCGGGATTAATCTCGTACTTCCCGTCCTCGTCAACGGAAATGGCACCCACCGGGCATTCCGCTTCGCAGGAGCCGCAACCTATACAAAGGTCTTTGTCAATTACATATGCCATGGTTATTCTTTCCTTTCCGTAAGTAGAAAAAACTACTTTTTTGTTTTAAATATAATAGCACACCCGATCGGTATTTTCAAGTGTAATTTATTACATTTTTGCTTAATTTAATACCTATCAGCCTCCGTCGGCGGCGGCATTCCTTATCTGCTTTATTCCGTTTGACCAGTCGGCTATTTTCATATCCGGGCTGGTATAGTCATATATGGTGGGATATGTTATATGGGTGTTGCCGTAGGTTGAATAGGCGAACAACAGCGAGGAATATCTTGCGAGATCGGAAATGGGTATATTGGTCTGAACCGCATTGTAAAAGGAAGTTAAGGTTTCGATGTTTTCGGAAAACTCGCCGGCAGACATCACCTGCCTGAACACCGAAAGCCCCATTGATTCCTGAAAGGCATAATTTTTCTGGTCGCCTTCCCTAAGGGAGTTGAATATTTCGGCCGCATTGGTTTCGGTAAGCGCCACCTTCCCTATGGGGAGGGTTATAATATATTCCTCGGGTACCACTTCGCCGGGGGTTACCAGGTCCGCAAAGTCGGGGTCTATGTATCTTACCTCATAGGTCAGGTCAACCGAAACCGATTTGCCCGACGTTTCGGTAATCTTTGCCACCGTTTTGTAGGTGTCGCCGCTGCATATGACATAATAGTCGACATCCTTGCCTATAAGGGGGGAAATTTTATTTAACAGGTAGCTTGTGTCCTTTTTTCCCAAAAGCTCATATAAAAGCTTGGGAACTCCGCTGTCGTCAAGATAAATGTCAACGGGTATGCGGCAGGTTATGTATTTCTGGGTTTCCTTAATCACTTCCACGTAAACCAGGGAGCAGATGTCCCCCTGTTTGTTTTTAGAGGCGAAAAGGCAGGAAAAGGTGTCGCTTTCCTCTTCGCTGCTTGTTTCCTGGGAGCTTTCGTTCCCGGATTCTTCGGATTCCTCCGAAGTGTCGGAGGTGTTCTGGGAGGTTTCCTCCCCGGATTCATTCCCGATGAAAATCAGGTTTTCCACATCCGGTAAAATACGTATTGCCGCATAGGCGAATATGCCCAGCATTATTACAAGCGTCAACATGAAATTTTTGAATGCGGCGGACATTGTATTCTCCTTTCAGCCGGGATTCTGAAACAGTCCGGGACTTTCTCAACAAGGATTATATATCACTTATGCCGGTTTGTCAAATTAATTTTTATAGTATAATTCGTCAACAAACTATAACCCCAGCATAAACACTACCCACGCAAGGGCGTTCTGGGCCTTGCCGGTGTAGTCTTCCTCGATACATGGGGATTCAAACACCATTTCGTCCTCTTCGTCTATAGCTTTAAGGGTTACGGTAATAAGGGCTTTCGTGCCGGAAGGCAGCTTTGACAGGGTCAGTTTTCCGTTATAAAGTTCGCATAAGGTTTTGGCGTACATTAGTATAAAAGCCGCTTCCCCTTTGACACCCTCAAAATCCGATTCTTCAATACACTTTTCAAGGATTTTTATTAAGACGGGGGATTTGAAGTCGTCAAAACAGAAAGATATAATAGCCTTGTTCCCTATGGAAGTTATTTTGGCGTCGATCCGCCTTCCCCTGGAAAGGAAAAAGCAGAGGGTAATACATGCAAAGAAGATGTATTCCAAATCCCGCTTTGCGGCATAAGCAGCAAGCCTTTTGGGGGAATCGAGAAATAAAACATCCGCGTTTATGGGGCGTAGTACGTTCTTTGCTCCGTCGCAGATTTCCCTAAGCATTCTGTTTATGTTACACACCTGCCCCGTTACCGGGGAGGAACCTATTACCAGGCTTATGTATTCGCTTATCCGCTGCTGCATATAAAGAAGGTGGCGCAGCCGGGCATCCTTTTGGGGATTTTCATAAATCAGGGGATTGGCAAGCACCGAAAGGGACATAAGGTTCTTCTGCTGTAAGTTGCACAATGCCTCAAGCCGTTTGCTTAACGCCACAGCCATGCAGTTTATTCTTATAAGATAGCTGTCACCGTCGAAAAAGACAATTGCGGGTATAAAGCCTATGCCGTTCAGGGTGATTATGGTGAACTCGCCGTTTTTTAAGGCTTTTACGGCATTGCAGTCGCTTTTGTTGAGGTATCTCCTTATACTGCTTCCCTTTCTGAAGGGGGCGCACCTAACCCCCGCCGCTTTATTTTTAGCAACAATTATCCCTTTTTCATTAAGTAAAATCGCAGGGGAGGCGTAAGAATTAACATCAAACATAATATTCCGTCACCTTAATAAAGGAACGGACAATCACCCCTTTCTTAAACATCCTATTTATGTACATAAAACTGCTTTGTTTGTTTCAAAATAACACAAATTTCATAAAAAATCAACCCTGTGTTGAAAATATATAACTATATTGAATTTTTATATCCCGCCGGTTTTGCTTTTTAAAAATAAAAAACACCTTTAAATTAAATAAAAAAATACCTTTAAAAAGGTATTGACACCCGGGATTTATCGTGCTATAATACCCTTTGCTCTTGAGGGGTTGAGTTTTAAAAAACCCTTAATGCCAAACGAATATCTGGGTGTGGCGCAGTTTGGTAGCGCGCTACCTTGGGGTGGTAGAGGCCGCTGGTTCAAGTCCAGTCACTCAGACCA
>DBQR01000042.1:6634-13622 GCA_002305335.1 Clostridiales bacterium UBA1389 | reverse complement strand
CGAAGTTAAAATCAGCCTTAACTTCCCTGCTGGTTTCGCCGCAGATACGGCAGGTGCCGGAATGTTCCAGCACATAGCTTAACCCCTCTTTCGTGAGGGTGTATTTGGCGTTTACATAGTCGTGTTTGGTCTTTTCGATGGTCCGGGTATAGCTGTCCCCGCAGCGGGAGCAGACATACGTCACGGAACCCTCTTTGGTGCAGTCGGCGGGAATAACTTCGCTTTCCTTGTAGTCATGCTCCAAGGGGGGAGTCAGGTTGTCCTGATAGCTGTCGCCGCAGTCGCACTTATACAAAGTGTAGCCCCCCCGGGTGCAGGTGGCTTCCACCACTTCAATCGCATATTCATGCACATGACTCTGGCTGTCCTTGCTTTCGGTCTGGCTGACGGGACCGCTGTCATCACTGCTTTCCAGATTCAGAATCCCCTTTCCGCAGGCGGTCAGGGTCAGACACAGCAAAGCAAATATTATAAACAACGCTTTTTTCAAGTAAATGCCTTCTTTCGATATACCTTAATAGGTTTCAAACTGGGAATAATAGAGTTCCGAATAAAAGCCGCCCTTTGCCATAAGCTCTTTGTGGTTTCCCTGCTCCACTATATTGCCGTCCTTGACAACGATAATCAAATCGGCGTTTTGGATGGTGGAAAGCCGGTGGGCGATTACAAAGCAGGTTTTTCCCTTCATAAGGGAACGCATTGCCTGCTGGATAAGCTGTTCGGTGCGGGTGTCCACGTTGGAGGTGGCCTCGTCAAGGATAAGCATTTTGGATTCCAGAAGCATTGCCCTGGCGATGGTTAATAGCTGCTTCTGCCCCTTTGAAATGTTTATACCGTTGTCGGTTATAACCGTATCGTAGCCTTTAGGCAGCCTTGTTATAAAGGAGTGGATTCGTGCCGCCTTGCATACCTCAGTCACTTCCTCCGGCGTCACGTTTTCCTTGCCGTAGGACAGGTTTTCGAAGACGGTGCCGTGGAACAGCCAGGTGTCCTGCAACACCATGGTATAGGCCGAACGGAGGGAGGAACGGGTTACTTCATAAATGGATTTATCGTCAATGAGGATTTCCCCTTCGTTTACGTCGTAAAACCGCATAAGCAGATTGACGATGGTGGTCTTCCCCGCGCCGGTGGGACCTACGATTGCAATAAGGTCACCCTTGTTTGCCTTCAGGCTGAGGTTATGGATAATCTGCCTGTCGGCGGTGTAGCCGAAACATACATCCAAAATCTCCACATTCCCCTCAACCGCGGTCAGTTCCGCAGCATCCGGGGAATCCGCCTTTTCCGGTTCCTGGTCGATAAGACCGAACACCCTTTCGGCGGCGGCAAAGGCCGACTGGAAGTCGCCTATTATGTTTGCCGTTTCGTTTATGGGACCCGAAAACTTGCGGGAATACTGGACAAAGGAGGAAATATCCCCTATGTTAATGCTTCCCTTCAGGTAGGCGATAACCCCGAATACCGACACCATGGCAAGGGAAAGATTGTTTACGAAGTTGACGCCGGGGCCTATAACCGTGCCGTAGTATTCGGCTTTGGTGTAGGCTTTTACCGCTTCCTCGTTTTTTATGTCAAACTCGCTTATTATCTGTTCTTCCCGGTTGTAGGCCTTTGTGGTCTTCTGACCGGCGGTCATTTCCTCCACAAAACCGTTTAATTCCCCGAGTTTTGAGGACCTGTCCCGGAAAAGGGGGCGTACTTTTTTGGTTATATATCTGGTAAACACCACCGACAGGGGGATTGTGAATGCAAACACCAAAACCAGAGTGGGGGCAATGTTAAGCATAAACCAAAGAGAGCCTATTACCGTAATTAAGGATTTTAACACCTGAAGAAAGTCCGAGGACAAGGACTGGTTTACCGTATCTATGTCATAGGATATGACGCTTATGATATCCCCCGCCTGATGCCTGTCGAAGAATCCCACCGGCAGACTCACCAGCTTTTCAAAGACGTCCTTACGCATCTGATAGACTATCTTTTTCGAAAGGATAATCATCAGTCCCGAAAGCACATAGGACAGTATCGCCGACGAAATATAGCATACCAGCATCAGCGTTACATAGTAAAACACCTTTTCGAAATCGGCGTCACCTTTGCCTATTCCCATGGCGTTTATCGCCTTACCCGAAAGGGAGGGTCCCTTCAATGCAAGAAGGTTTGACCCGATTACCAGTATAAATGCCAGCAAAAGCAGATATTTATACCTGTAAAGGTACTTCCAGAGCCTGAGGAGCACATATTTCTTTTTCGGCTTTTCGTTTGAAAACTGCCGCCTGTCGCCGGACGTTTCCCCCCGCGTCAGCCTTCCGCCGAAACCCTGCATCCGGTTCATAGGCCTTCCCCCATTTGTGTCTGCGAGATAATCCGGTAGGTTTCGCAGCTTTCGACAAGTTCCTCATGTTTTCCCTTGCCGATAACCTCCCCGTCCTCAAGGACAAGAATAACGTCGGCATGACGGATGGAGGAAATCCGCTGGGTTACTATGATTTTTGTTATTTGGGGGTAGTTCCGGGACAAAGCTTTCCGCAAAGCGGCGTCGGTTTTATAGTCAAGGGCGGAGGAGGAATCGTCAAGGATGAGTATTTCCGGGTTCCCCGCAAGAGCACGGGAAATAAGCAGCCTTTGCTTCTGCCCGCCGGAAAGGTTTCCCCCCCGGGGGACGATTTCATAATCCATTTTTTCCTTGTATGAATTTATAAACTCGGTTGCCGCAGCGTGTTCCGCCGCAAGGACAAGCCTTTCTTCGGGTATATCCCGGTAATATCTTATATTTTCACCGATGGTGGTGCCCACGATAAAGTCGCTCTGAAAGGCGTTGCCGAACTTTGCCCGGAACATATCGTTGGGAATTGACTTTATATTTTCCCCGTCGATTAGGATTTCCCCTTCGTCGGGGTCGTAAAAGCGGTTTAATAAATTTATTATTGTAGTCTTGCCGCTTCCGGTGGAGCCGATAATCCCCAGTGTTTCCCCCCGTTTAAGGGCAAAGGTGATATTTTTTACATTGGGACGGGTTTTATTGTAGGAAAAGGAAACGTTTTTGAATTCTATGTGATACCGGCTTTCGGTCCTCGGCATTTCGGTAACGGCTATATCTTCTTCCGCTTCAAGGACTTCAGCCACCCGCTTTGCGGAGGCTTCCCCTTTGGTGTACATGATAAACACCCTGGTTATACCTAACATGGCGTTAAGCATTATGGTGAAATAGGTCTGGAAAGCGATGATAACCCCCGGTGTGGTAAGCCCCGAATTGGAACGGAAGGCCCCCGCCAGCACCACCAGAGTCAGTCCCACGTTGAGTATCGCGGTGGCGGAGGGGTTGGTCACCGACATAATAAGGTCGACTTTTCTTTCCTTTTTGCTGAGGCCGGAATTGTCCTCCTCGAATTTTGCCTTTTCGTATTCGGTTTTGGAAAGGGCTTTTATCACCCGGACACCCGTAAAGTTTTCCTGCACCGTGCGGGTCAGCTTGTCGAGGGCTTCCTGCACCGTGGTATATAGCTTTATGCTGGATTTCGAAACGAAGAAAACCACAACCGCTATAAGCGGCAGCATGGCGGCAAGGATAAGGGTAAGCACCGGGTCAAGGGTTAAAGTTATGATAATGCCCCCCAAAAGGAGGATGGGGGCTCTTACCCCTATCCGCTGCATTCGGGCAAGCATCTGGTTTATATTGTAGGTGTCGGAGGTCAGACGGGAAATAAGGGAGGGGATGGTGAAATTGTCCGTCTGCCTTGCCGACAGGCGGGAAATCTTCGAAAACAGGTCGTGGCGGATTGATTTGGTTATCTTTCCGGAGGAAACGGCGGCAAGGCGGTTGGCATAGATGTTAGACAGCACCGAAACCACCGCGCACAACACCATTATACCCCCGAGAAGGTATATCTTACTCTCCATACCCTCCTTTGCGTATTTGTCGATGATTATCGCAAGAATGGAGGGTATGACCAGATCCATCATTGTGCCTAAAAACTTAATGGCAAGCCCCAGGGACATCATGGGTACAAGGGGCTTTATGTACTTGAAGAGTTTTTTCAATTATCAACTACACCCTAATTGTAATATTGGATTATATCAATCTTTCGGAAATAACCTTAAATTCGGGTTTGGAAACGTAGGAAGCGTAAATTATTCCACCTTTAAAATCAAGGGCTTTTTGGAATTTGTAGCGGTAAACCGGGAGGGTGATGTAATCCAGGGCTTTTTCAACCGGCACCCACATTACGTCGCTTGTTTCGTCGGAAGTTTTACACTCCCCCGAAACATATTCACATAAAAAATCAAACATCACCTTTGTGGGAACAGGGGTAACCCCGTCCCGGTATAAATATGAGGAGGTGCTTGAATAAACCGCCATAAGGGACTTCACCCTTGCGGTTATGCCGCTTTCCTCAAGGATTTCCCGCAGTACCCCTTCCTCAAGGGTTTCACCGTTTTCCACCTGCCCTCCGGGAACCTCCCAGCCCCGGAAATAGGTTTTAACAAGGAGAATATTCCCCTTTTGGTCAAAGACATAGCCTGATGCGGTTACGATATGGGTGGGAAAAGGCATAAATTTCTCCTTAATTTAAACAGCGGTTGCTTTT
This sequence comes from Clostridiales bacterium UBA1389, assembly GCA_002305335.1. Lineage (GTDB taxonomy): Bacteria > Bacillota > Clostridia > Oscillospirales > CAG-382 > UBA1206. Next base: position 9,030 of record DBQR01000042.1, on the reverse strand, counting down.
TCGATTCTGCGGTTTCTGAAATAAAGCAGTGTGTCGGTGGTAACCATAATCAGATTAAGTATGTATGCCACCAGGGGATAGGAAAATTCCCCCGTGTTATGCCATTCGGTAATCTTCCAGATGATTCCGCATAAATAACCGAAATCGATAAGCACCAAAAACAGCAGGCTTTTTCCCCTGGTTGACCCTGCTTTCAGGGATTTGGCTATGGAAAAGGGCCAGGAGGCGCCGAAGGAAACTATCATCATTGTTTCAAGGATTTTTGACATACTTTTGGTTTAAACTCCGTTTTTTTAAATTTCCTTACGCTGGATGTTGAAGTCGTCGTGGAACTTGTAGTAGGGGCAGTCGGCGGCCGAACGGGAAAGGAATTTCGCCATTTCGTCCTCGTCAAGGCTTATTTGGCATTCGTAGCAGCGGGCTCTGTCGTCATAGCCGTAGTAAACGCAGGTTTCGCAGTTGGATTTGGGAATTCTCTTTAATATTTTCATCGCCAAAAACCTCCCTTTGAAAATAAGATGCGTTTGCCTTTATCCGACTTTATTCTATCATATAAAATCCCCGATTTCAACAAATAGCGGAAAAAATCAAAATGTTTTCACGCTTTGTTAAATTGTATGAATTGCTTAATTTTTTTAATTTACTCTTGATTTTATTCTTTTTATATGTTATAGTATGTTAAGAATAAAAATTTAATAAAAAAAGAACCGTCTTTTATAAGAAGGGCTTTTTGTATAACGCGTAATGCGTCATGTAAAAAGCCCTTTTTGTTTTTATAACCTCAAAAAATATGCAAGTACGATAGTTTTTTACTGCATATATTTGCATAAAACCGTAAATAACGGGAGTTTTCCCAATAAATTCATAGCAATGAACAAAATCCGATTTAATGAATAGCCCGAAGGGTTAAATCATAAATAATAAAGAAAGGAGTACCTAACATGGATCTTACAGGAAAATCCGTAAACCATTTCGCCTTCGGAAAAGGGGTGATAAAGGAGGTTGCGGATAACATAATATGCATAAACTTCCCCGGCGGGGATAAAAAATTTTTATTTCCCGACGCTTTTGAGGGCTTTCTCACCTTTGAGGGGAAGGAGGAACAGAAACAGATAAAAACCCTGCTCCGCAGGAAGGAGCTTGAGGAAAAGAAAAAGGAAAAGCAGCTTCACGAAGCCCACGAAAAGCTGAGGCGGCTGAACTGCCTTAAAATCCTCCCCGATTCCCAGGGGGTTTTCGGGCTTGTTTCCAACAAGCCGGAGGAGGTTTTTTCGTCCTGGAGCGTGTTCTGCGGCAGGTATTTAAGCGGTTATTCCAAGGGGGAACCCAGAATTCCCTCCCGTCTTGCCCCGAATTCGGCATGTCTGATTACACACCTCCCCGAAGGGGAACACGAAAAAGACAGGAAAATAATCGGTGTTTTTATGGTTAAGGACGACTTTTTCGGTTCCGAATGTACCGACGGAATCATAAACGCCCATAACGAATACCGCATAAGGCTGAATGAAAATAAATCCCTGAATTACTGGGATTACTTCAACGTGGGGGAAAATCCCCCCCAATGGGGAAGCGTGGAAATTAAATACTGCTCGAACAGGGTGGTTGTGAAAATTTTGTCCGATATAAGGGAGGATGTAAAGGACACCGCCGATTTTGATAAAGCAGACGCCTTTTTGAAATATTTCTGCCGCCTGAACCGTCTTGAAGACATGTTGAAGCAAAAAGAAAAAACGGCTTTTCAGCCGGAACAGCATACCCATTAATGTAAAATACAGTAAAGAACCGTTTGTGAGTGGCACAGAAAGGCTTTATGGAACAATGAGGACATAATGAACAAGGCGCTTTCTGTATGCTTGCGTACAGATATAAAACCGAAAGATATACATAACATTATCGAATGGTTGAATAACGAAAATGTGGTGAGGTATCTTAACGAAAGTCCGGCGGCCTGTGACGGGCTGCTCTACCTTATCGACAGCGTTCCCTCCCATATGCTCACCTTCCATCTGAACCAAAGGGGACATTTCTTTCTGGTCTGCCGCAGCCAGGATTCCGAATCCGTGGGGTTTATCAAATTCGAAAATCTTCCCGGCAACTGCTATGAGGTGGTTTATGTCATCGGCGAAGAAAAGCTGTGGGGAAAGGGTTTGGGGAAAGCCGCGCTGAAAAAAGCCCTTGAACTGGCTTTCTTCGATAAGCGGGCAAAGGCGGTTTATGCGAAAGTCCACAAAAAGAATTCCCGGTCGGTAAGGACGGCATTAAGCTGCGGGATGCGGCTTTCCAAAGCCGGGGACAAAGCAACGGTGTTCGGGGTAACCTTTGACGAGTATATCAAAAAAGCGGTAAATGAATAAAATAATTCAAATAGAAAAGGCACCTGCTTTCGCAGGTGCCTT
>DBQR01000042.1:4492-6628 GCA_002305335.1 Clostridiales bacterium UBA1389 | reverse complement strand
CCGTTGTCGTACTTTGCCTTGATGTCTTCGGCCTTAATGCCGGTAAGGTCAAACTGCCGGCTGTAGGAACCGTAGGATCTTTCGCAGCAGATATACTTCCCTCCGGAATCCTTTTCGTCCCGTTTGGAACGGCGTTCCGCCCTGATGGTCATAATGTCGTTGCTGATGTCAACCTTTATGTCCTCTTTCCTGAAACCGGGAAGATCGGCTTCCATCACATAGGCGTCCCCTTCGTCCCGGATGTCGGTCTGGAATTCGGCAAGAAAGTCCCTGCCGAAAAAGCCGAAGGGTTCGGCGAAAAAGCGTTTTCTGAATTCCTCCAGTTCACCGAAAGGATTATAAAGGCTCAGTTCATTGTTTTTTCTGTTCAACATGGTTCATTACCTCCGATGTAATTATTTTTTTATTTTTTTGTGTTTTTATGTGCCGGATCGCTCGGGAGTTTTGTAGCACTCCTTTACTTTCCATTAAGCATTATAATAGACGAAATCGTAAAATGTGTTAACGAAATGTAAATTTAAGCACTTAATTACTTTGAGTGCTAATTTATTTTATATATATCAAATTTATTTTAGCGTTAGTTTTCGCTAACTGCAATATGAGGGTATTTTATCGGTTCCCGTAAAAACAAAGCGTTATCATTGACTTTTATATTAATATATGATAAACTTTTTAAAAATTGTAAAGGCAGGAATATAAAATGGGCTATTACAAGGACTTCTCGATAGAAACATTTGAAAATCCTCCCGCATGGAAAAACCCCGCATCCGAAAGGAAAAACCTTCTTTTGAGGCTCCCCGTTTACGGGATAATTTCCGATGCATCCCCCGGATACACCTTTGAAACAGATTATTACAATATGAAGGAAGACTGCAGCCAGCTTACCGACGGCAAAAGGGCGTCCGTCGCCGACTGCGGCGACAAGGCCTACTTCCACTTCACCCGCGGGGTGGGAAGGACGGTGGTATTCAGGCTCGGCGGTCTTTCCGCTATCGATGAGGTAAGGGTTTCTCTCCTCCGGCAGGACAGCACCGGTGTCCGGCTCCCCCGCAGACTGGACGTTTTCATTTCCGAAAACGGAAAAACCTGGCAGCGTATCGTCAATGTGAAGGGCTTAACCTCCCCCGAAAATACCCAGATGTTCGAATTCGCTCAGACCTTTGACCCCCACAGGGCGTTATATATAGCTTTTAAGTTCGAGGTGCCGAGCCATATCTGGATTGACGAAATGGAGGTTTTCGGCACCCAGACCATACCCGAAAACGCCAAACCGGTTAAGCCGGAGGATATCGAAGGCGACGTTTCCATTACCCATGTGAACAAATATCCGGAATACAAGGACTTTCTTGACGTTCACAATCTGCTGCTTTCCTATAACTGCGTTCCCCCCGAGAAGGTGGGGGAAAACGGGCTGGGGCTTATTACGGCGGAGCAGTATATCCCCCATTTGGCTTATATAAATAAAGAAGGCAGAATGACCGACACCTTCTTTGACTCTTTTTTATATCTTCCCTATTCGGTTTATACCTATTCCAAATTATATAAATGCGCCGAGGGCTGGAAGTACTATGTGGATAACGTCTTTGCCAAGGACAGAAACATAAACGCCCTTGAACAAGCCGCCGAAACCGTGGAAAAGGAATTGGGTCTTAATAACTATAAGGTAAATGTGTTCTTCTCCATCCTCTGCACCAAGGTGAGATACGGGGAATTCCCCGAAAAGTTCGGCGACCTTGACGGCGACGGGGTCGACGAGGATATGTCCACCCTGCGGGACCGGAAAAAGGCGCTGAAATGGATAATCGACGAGCAGCTTAACCGGTACAAGGCAGGCAATTACAAGTATGTGTCCTTAGGAGGCTTCTACTGGTTCGAGGAGGATATAAACTACAACGACGAATTCGAGCTTGACCTTTTAGCCTTCGCCCGGGAATACCTCCATTCGCTGGGGCTTAAGTTCTTCTGGATTCCCTATTACCAGGCATGGGGCTTTCAGGACTGGAAGGAAAACGGCTTTGACATAGCCTGTATGCAGCCCAATTACGCCTTCCGGAAGGATGAACCGGCGCAAAGGCTGTACGACAACGCCTCTATGACAAAGGCTTTAGGTATGTGTGTCGAGCTTGAAATAGGCGG
>DBQR01000042.1:1722-4400 GCA_002305335.1 Clostridiales bacterium UBA1389 | reverse complement strand
GAAAAGTATGTGTCTAGGAAAATGAGATAGAATTTTATATTTTAATATTTATCAGGAGTGTTTTATATGAAACCGCTTGCAAAGCCTTTTATAAAATGGGCTGGGGGTAAATCCCAGATACTTAGTGAAATACGCAAAAATTACCCCGAAGGCTTTGGAAAAGATATAACAAAATATGCCGAACCTTTTGTAGGCGGCGGTGCCGTATTGTTTGATATTTTATGCAATTATTCTATGGAAGCCGTGTATATAAGTGATATAAATAATTCTCTTATTGATACATATTTAACCATTCGTGATGATTTGCATAATTTAATCGATCTGCTTACAGAATTGCAGTTCAAATACTATCAAGCTGATACTGAAGGAAAAAAAGCTTTTTATTACAATATTCGCAATCAATATAACGAATTGCAAATAAATCGTAGTGAAAAACTTAGAATTGCAGCGTTTTTCATATTTTTAAACCACACTTGTTTTAATGGCTTATACCGGGTAAATTCTAAAGGCGAATTTAACGTGCCTATGGGTCAGTATAAAAAACCTGTTATTTGTGATATTGAAAACCTGCAAGCAGTGTCCAGCTGCTTGCAGGGTGTTCAAATAATTTGCGGTGATTATCACCTTTCAAATTCATTTATAGACAATAAAACTTTTGTTTATTTCGACCCACCCTATCGTCCGCTTTCACAAACATCTAGTTTTACTGCTTATTCACAGAATGGTTTTGGTGACAAAGAGCAAGCAGAATTAGCTAAATTCATTAATGATATGACCAGAAAAGGAGCTTATATTGTCGCCAGTAACTCCGATCCGAAAAACACAAACGTAAATGACGATTTCTTTGACGTTTTGTACAGCAAACATAAAATTTTTCGCATAAACGCAAACCGTATGATTAACTCCTCAGCCGACGGAAGGGGTAAAATTACAGAACTGCTTATTGTAAATAAATAGCAAGGGGAAATTGAAATGCGTAAATTTGATGAATGGTTTTCGCACTTTAGATCAAGTATTTCCGATTATGCGTATTATGTCGATTTTGAAAAAGTACACCGTAATGTTGATGAAATAAAAGTTGAACTGAACATATTAAATGCCTTAATCGGTTCAAAAAACATCGAAGCTGATTTTGATAAAATTTTAGCTAAATATCCACAGGTGTTAAAATGTATACCTCTATTACTTGCAGTAAGAGCAAAAGAGATATACACCATTGATAGCGATGGTGAATATTTATTTTCTTTTGATAAAATGAATTATACATCAAACGATTATAGAATGTTCATGCGGAAAACCGGACTATTTGACCTACTTGAAAATCATATTATAAGTAGTCTTGTTGATTATGCCACAGGTGTTGAAACAGGCCTTGATAGCAACGGGCGTAAAAACCGGGGTGGTCACTTAATGGAAAACCTTGTTGAGAGCCACTTAACAAAAGGCGGTTTTATTTTAAATGAAACATATTTTAAACAAATTACAACTAAAGATATTGAAAGCAAGTGGAATGTAGATTTATCGGAAATAACAAATAATAATAAATCCACAAAGAGATTCGATTTCGTTGTAAAGACTAAAGCTAAAATTTACGCTATCGAAGCAAATTTTTACGGCAGTAGTGGTTCAAAACTTAACGAAACAGCACGCAGTTATAAAAATATCGCTCTAGGATCAAAAAACATTAAGGATTTTACTTTTGTCTGGTTTACCGACGGTTTTGGATGGGTAAATGCACGCCACAATCTAGAAGAAACTTTTGATGTCATGGAACATATTTACAGTATTCATGATATGGAAAACGGAATTATGAGTAGGCTTTTTATATGAAAATAAAGAGATGGGAACCCGAAAACTTCACACTTGAAATGAACACCGTATGGAGTTTTCCCGAACGTGGTAACTGGGCAACCCACGATGCAAAATATCGTGGTAATTGGTCGCCATACATTCCCCGTAATTTGCTTCTGCGTTATTCCAAAGCCGGTGATCTCGTATTGGATCAATTTGCAGGCGGCGGAACAACACTTATCGAAGCAAAATTATTAGGGCGTAATATTATTGGTGTGGATATTAACCCAGTCGCTATTGAAATTTGCAGGCAAAAAATAAACTTTGATTACCCCAATACAGGAAATGTTGATTTAAAAATGGGCGATGCCCGGGATCTATACTTTATAGATAATGAAAGTATTGATTTTATATGCACTCATCCACCTTATGCAGATATTATTAATTATAGCGAAAACATTGATGGGGATTTATCATTACTGAAATTAAAAGACTTTTTATTAGAAATGAATAAAGTAGCCACTGAGAGTTATCGGGTTTTGAAAAAGGGTAAATTCTGTGCAATTCTTATAGGAGATACACGAAAAAAAGGATGTGTTATACCCTTAGGGTTTGAAGTAATGAATATATTTAACAACAGTGGTTTTACTCTCAAAGAAATTATTATAAAAGAACAGCACAACTGCAAGGCAACAGGATACTGGAAAACAAACAGTGTTAAATATAACTTTTTACTTTTGGCTCATGAGTACTTATTCATTTTTGTTAAAAAGTAAGCATATAAAAACCGCCCGGACGGGCGGTTTTTTGTATGTGTTTTACTTTTTGCTTTGTATAGCCGGTTTTAGGCGTTTTACCAGAACAATCGCAAGGCTTATTTTAAGCAG
>DBQR01000042.1:0-1697 GCA_002305335.1 Clostridiales bacterium UBA1389 | reverse complement strand
CGTAGGCCACCATAAACCAGGCGGTGCCGAAGGCATAGCACACCAAAAGTCCCAGCACCATTCCCGCAGCCGTCACCCACAGCTTGTCGCCGAACAGCTTTGAAAACAGCCACATGACCGCCGCAACCCCCAAAAAGCCTATGATATACCCTCCGGTAACGCCGGCAAGGACGGCAAAGCCCCCGCGGAAGTTGGAAAAGACGGGGAGTCCGGCAAGCCCCATTAATATATATAGTAATATGGTTATAACTCCCCTTTTTCCTCCCAGCACCCCCACCGTGAGGAAAACCCCGAAGGTCTGAAGGGTAAAGGGTACCGTTGAGGGGACGGAAATCCAGGAACATACCGCAATCAAAGCGGCAAACAGCCCGCAAAGGGCGATATCCCTTACTTTTTGATTTCTCATAAAGGTCTTTTCAGTCATTGGTTATCCTTATAAACGTTATATTTCCAGCCTTTTGCCGTCAAGAAAGGCAGTCGTCAGGGTTTCCCCCTTATAAACCAGCTTCAGGGAGAAAAAGGGGGTATCTTTAAACAGCAAATCCAGAAAAAGCCTGTCCCCCTGCCACATATTAAGGGTACTCAGCCTTTCTTTGTCTATCCATTCAAGAACTCCCTCGTCGCAGTCTTTTTGACTGCCTTCCCAGCCGTCGGCCATAAACAGATGCATATATTCGCAGCCGAAATTATCCGAAACAAAGGTGACAATCCCCCGGTACTGCCAGCTGTTTACCTCAAGCCCCGTTTCCTCTGAAACCTCCCGCTTCATGCATTCTTCCGGAGATTCGCCAAACTCAAAATGGCCGCCTATGCCTATCCATTTTCCGGCGTTTTCGTCGACCTGTTTTTTTGTCCGGTGGAGCATAAGATATTCGTTTCCCTGCCTCAGATAACAAAGGGTGGTCATTTTTACCATTTTACTTCCCTTCCAGCAAGTCAAAAATATCCTTAAGGCCGTTTACCCGAATTGCGGTACTAAAATCCCCGTAGGGGAGGCCGTTGGTTATATGGCAGGTGTAAACCCCGGCGTTTTCGCCGCTTTTTATGTCGATTTCCCGGTCGCCGATCATAATTGTTTTTTTTCTGTCAAGGTTATGCTTTTCGATAAGATAATCTATTCCCTCCGGCGAGGGCTTAAGGGCAAACCCTCCCGCCAAGGTGGCGATGTCCTTAAAATATTTCAACGTGTCGAAATGTTCCATTATATCGTAAACGTCGTTTTCCCGGTGGGTGAACATATAGTTTTCCCCGCCGGTCTGAATGACCCTTTCAAGGACCCTCACCGCATAGGGGAAGGGGCCTCCCTGGGTGTGGGGGGTGGTCTGACGGATACGGCCGTAGGTTTCCCGGAGCTTATTCCCAAGATTGTACCGCTTTTCATATACCGTGAAAGCGTGTTCGATGGTGGTCATCATAAGGGTATAGACCTCGATAGGGTCGGCATCAACCCCAGACTCCTTCAAAGCCTTCATAAAGCAGTCGATGGTGTAGGGATAGGTGTCGTACAGAGTGCCGTCAAAATCCCAGATAAAATTTTTAATTTGCGAAAAATCAAACATTTGTCTTTGCCTTTCCTTATTATCTGACGACAAATTGTAGCATACGGAGGAATGAATGTCAACCGTAATAATAGGGGGGTTTGTTGCGATAATGTGAAATTGCAGGGGCAATTACGGCGAATTCGGTCACGAAACCGG
>DBQR01000008.1:80770-107109 GCA_002305335.1 Clostridiales bacterium UBA1389 | reverse complement strand
CATTAAAGAACAAGAGGATTGATACAAAAGTGTCAGTCCTTTTTTCTTGCGAATATAGGGCATTTTCTCCTTTATTCGTTTCGCAAGTTAGACCCGTAAGTTACTTTTATGAGTGATTTCTAGGTCTTATAATTTTATGCTATCTACTAGGACACAAAAGGTGTACTAGAACATAAAAGCCCTGCCGACCATTCAGAAAGCCTATCCGCTACTTTATAATAAAAAGCACTCCGACCATCTTTTTCGGAGATTTTATGAGCCTCATCAATGAATAAGTAATTGATTGAAATTTCAGGGAAAGAAATGAGCGTATAAAGAAGTCTTTCCGGAGTCAATACAAATAAGTAACGGATATTGTAAGTTATAGTGAATAAAAACCCATGTATCTTAAAAAGCCTTGAAAACGAAAAAATTTCAAGGCTTTATTTTTTGCCTATTTTACATCAATAAATAATAATTACCGACAAAACAGGTAATAATATTACCCGACCCTTCGACAATTTTAATTTATCCGGCGAAATATAATAAAACATCGCGTCCGTTGCCTAATCGGATGCTTCACTGGCAAATGCGGGGTTTTGTAATCAAATCATGTAAAAAACAAAGTAGTCAGAGGGTCAGAAGAATGAAGCTTGTAAAAATAATTTCAATTTATGTCCTTAACCTTTTCGACCTGGCTTTTACCCTTTATTTTGCCTGGCTTTACGGTAACGAAGTTGAGCTGAACCCCGTAGGAAAATGGCTTCTGGAAAACAAAACATTTTTGTTTTTATATAAAATAATCCTTGTGGGCATTTTGCTTGCGGTTATATATAAACACAGGAGGAATCGGAAAGCCGTTATCGGCAGCTGGATTTTGTTTTGCGTATTTGCATCGCTTAACATTTACCATGTATTCCTTTATATCTACTTTTAAAGCCGAAAGGCTTTTTTATTTGCTTATTTTAAATAACCGCACCATCCCGGTGTAAACTTTATTTTAAATTCGGCATTATTTGTTGACAATATCCCGTAAAATGCTGTATAATTTTTCATGGGGTGGTATTGCATGGAAATGAAAAAAACAAAAAAACCCGCAGGGTATTTCCTTTTAAAGCATTATTTGCTTATTCCTGTGGGTTTTTGCTTTTTATATTATTTTTTAGCGTTTCTGTATAACGGCATTAATGTTGCCCAGCTTTGGATATGGCTATTCTTCGGGGGCTTTTTCCTTGGGGTGGATTTATGGAAAACCTTTATGCCGGATAAAATAAAGGCAAAAAGATGGTATAAAACATTCCGATTTGCCTTCCGGGGGGTTTTGCTTATTGTCGCGGTATTTTTTATCGCAGTCGAAAGCCTTGTGGTTTCCCATATGTTTATGTCCGGTGAAAAGGACTTGGACTATATAATCATCCTGGGCGCCAAGGTCAATCCCGACGGTCCCAGCCACACCTTATCCCTGCGCATATCCGAAGCATATGAATATCTGTCGTCCCACCCCGACGCTATCGCCATCGCCTCCGGCGGACGGGGGAGCGACGAACCCATAAGCGAAGCGGAATGCATAAAGCAGAACTTAATACGTTACGGCATTGACGAAAGCCGGATAATACTTGAAGACAAATCCTCCTCCACTTCGGAAAATATCAAATTTTCCGCCTCCCTAATCCCCGAAGGGGCGACGGTGGGGATAGTATCCAATAACTTTCATATGTTTCATGCAAAGCTTTTGGCAAATAAATATATTAAGGGGAAGGTTTACGGTATAGCCGCCCCCTTCCCCTCGTTTCTATTCCCCCATTTTACGGTACGGGAATTTTTCACCGTCACCTGGGATATTTTCGCCGGAAACATTTAGCTTTCCGGCTTATACTCACTTAATTTCATATTGAATGTATATTGATTTGCAATTGTCTGCCTGCCGGAAACCGTAAACCTCGTCACAACCACAGTCAGGGTGTCCCCCACCGAGGATTTCTTTAATATTTCCTCAATCTGGCCGGAACCGGTTATAACCTTGCCGTTTATGGAATCAATCCGGTCGCCCTTCTTAATCCCCGCCTTTTCGGCATCTAAGTTCCCCGACACCGAATAAACATAGGTGCCGTATTCGGGAACACCGTAATAAAAGGTATAATAATCGGAATAAATGTCAACGAAGGCAGCGCCGAAGGACACCCTCCCCCTTACATACCCGAAATTCATTATATCCTCAATAACCGGCACCGCCACCGCGGTGGGGATGGCAAAGCCCAAGCCCTCCACGTTGTCTTCCGAATACTTGGCGTTTACGATTCCTATAAGCTGACCGGAGGTATTGAACAGCCCCCCGCCGGAATTGCCGGGATTCACCGCCGCCGAATGCTGAAGCAGGGTCATATCCCTTCCGTCTATGGTTATAACCCTTTCTAGGGCGGAAATTATCCCCTCGGTAACCGTTCCCCCCAATTTCCCCAGGGGATTGCCTATTGCCACCACCTGGTCACCCACTTCTAAGGTTTTGGAGTTGCCTACCGCCGCGGGATTCAGGTCCTCGGCGTCGATTTTTATAACCGCAATATCGGTTTTGGGGTCGGTGCCGATAAGCTCGGCGTCGTATTCGCTGCCGTTGTGAAGCCTTACGGTTATGGCGGAAGCCCCCTCCACCACATGGTTGTTGGTGACGATATAACCGTCATTGGTGATAACCACCCCCGACCCCGCCCCCTTGGTGATATACTGGCGCATAAAGGAGCCGGTGGTTATGGTTTCGGTGGATATCTCCACCACCGAACTCAAGGTAAGATTAACCACGCTTTTTATTGTATAATAGGTTTCGGGGTCCACCGTTTCAAGCTCAAATTCTTTTGAGGTGTCATTACCCGTTTCCCGACTGCTGTTATCCTCAAGGGAAAGATGGCTTTCCTCCGAACTGTCCTTGCTTATCTCCTCTTTTGGGGAGTAAAACACCCTGCCGAAGGCGTAGCCCGCCATGCCGAAAACAAGGCAGAGGGTAATCAGAAGGGCTAAAAAAACCTTGTTTATACGGGGCTTGTTGTATTTCGGGGGTATATATTTCGGGGGTCCCGAAAACTCAAAGGGGTTGTTTTCGAAATTTTCCGTATGGTTTTCGCTATTATTTCCGGAATTGTTCATTGTACACACCTTCCTTTTTACGGAATATCGTTTTTACGCCCTTATTATAAGCGGTTTGCTTAAACTTAACTTAAATCAGAAGGAAATAATCCCCGTATGTTCCAGCAGAATCTTGACACCTAAGACGATTAGGACAACCCCGCCGGTTATTTTCGCCGCCTTTTCGAACCTGCTGCCGAAAATGCTGCCTATCTTAACTCCTGCCGCCGACAGAGTAAAGGTAACGCAGCCGATAAACAATGATGATGTCACCACCGGTATTTCAAGGAAGGAAAAGGTTATCCCCGCCGCCAAGGCGTCAAGACTGGTGGCTATCGCAAGAGGGAGCATTGACTTAACCGACATATCGTTATGAACCGGGCAGCTTTCCCCCTTTTTGTCAAAAAGAGGTTCCCGGAGCATATTTCCGCCGATAACAATAAGCAGCCCGAAAATTATCCAGTGGTCGTAGCTTGTAACGTATTTTGAAAACCTTGTTCCGAGTAAAAAGCCCAGTACCGGCATTAATGCCTGAAAGGAACCGAACCACAATCCCGCCTTTACGGCGTTGCCGTTTACACTCTTTCCCGCCGCCAGTCCCTTGCACACCGAAGCGGCGAAGGCGTCCGCCGAAAGGCCGACGGCAAGAAGGAGCAGTTCAGTAATGCCCATTATTTTCTCCGTATTTCTCTTTTCCGTTATTTTGCTTTAAGTGTAAAAAAAAGACTATGCACGGTTTTAACCGCACATGAGTCTGGTCTGATTAAGGCAAGCCAGGCTTTTAATAAACCAGTATGTTGACTTGCCGCGCATACGCGCCGACTACTCCCCCATGGGAATATATAATAATACCACGAATCGAAAGATTTGTCAACAATTTTTACTTTTTTAACGGAATAGCTTGTTTTTTGCAAAAATATGTATAATATATTACATATATATACTTCGGAAAATTGTACAGATGCGACAAAATGCCCAAATAATTGCCCTGCTTTTCGTGACTTTTTATATTGCAATTAATTAATAAATTGGAGTAAAATTACTGTATAGTTTTTTCGGGGAGGTTGGCTTTTTATGAATTTTGTCGAAGAGCGTATTATTACCGACGGCAAAATCGGTGAAGGCAACATCCTGAAGGTTGACAGTTTCTTAAACCATCAGCTTGACATTGACTTTATTGAAAAAACCGGCAGGGAATTTTATAATCGTTTTGGCAATTGCGGCGTAAACAGGATCGTAACGATCGAAGCATCCGGTATAGGAATAGCTTGTATAACGGCGCAATTTTTTAATGTTCCGGTGATCTATGCCAAAAAATCAAAGACTTTGAATCTATCCGGTAATGTTTATTCCGTAAAGGCAAGGTCCTATACCCGTCAGGATGAATACGAAGTCTTTATTTCCAAAGACTATCTGCATAAAGGTGACAGGGTGCTTATCATCGACGACTTTCTTGCCCAGGGGAACGCTCTGAAGGCTCTTGTCGAAATTATGAAGCAGGCGGGCGCCGTAATCGCCGGCGTGGGCATAGTCATCGAAAAAGCCTTTCAGCTCGGCGGGGACTACATACGAAGTCTGGGAATACAGGTGGAAGCCTTAGCCCGCATATCCTCAATGAGCGTTGAAAAGGGTATTGTTTTCTGTTAAGTTACGGAATTCCAAAATTCAAATAAATACATAAAAACAGGAGGAACAATATGCAAAAGAAGATCATCTTGCGTCTAATGACGCTTGTGCTCGTAGCTTCGCTTATGCTTGCCATGGCGGCCTGCGACAAGACCGGCGGCAATGACAACAGTCAGGGCGAAAATCAGGAACCCGCCGCTTTCGGCTGGTCGAAAACCCTTGACCTTGCCCAGACCGGAGTGGTAAAGGACAAGGCTCCCGCCCTTACCGGAGACCCCACATCCCTTAAAGTAGGGGTTATCCTTATCGGGGACGAAACCGAAGGATATACCAAAGCCCATATAGACGGCATTAAGGCAGCCGCCGAGAAGCTGGGTATTCCTGCAGAAAATATTAAATTTAAGTACAGCATTAACGAATCCGAACTGGTGGTTGACAAAGCCAACGAACTTTATTCCGAAGGCTGCAGGCTTATCATGTCCAACTCCTACGGTCATCAGGACTATATGATCGAAGCCGCCCAGGAGCATACCGATGCCTACTTTGTAGCCGTTACCGGCGACAAAGCGACCAATGCGGTTGAACAGGGTATCACCAACCTTTCCAACGCCTTCAACGACGTTTATCAGTCCCGTTATGTTTCCGGTGTGGTTGCCGGCTTAAAGCTTAAGGAGCTTATCGACGAAGGCGAACTTACCAAGGAAAAACATCCCGAAAACTTTGACGCCGACGGCAATATCAAAATCGGCTATGTAGGCGCCTTCAACTATGCCGAGGTTATTTCGGGCTATACCTCCTTCTTCCTCGGTATCAGGTCTGTGGTTCCCAATGTGTCCATGGAAGTTTACTATATCGGTTCCTGGTTTGACTTCGACAAGGATAAAACCGCCGCTACCGATTTTATAAACAAGGGCTGCGTTATCATAGGCCAGCATTCCGACTCCACGGGTGCTCCCACCGCCGTTGAAGCAGCCTTTGACGCGGGTAAACTGGTATTTTCCGTAGGGTATAACGTATCCATGCTGGACACCGCTCCCGATACGGCTTTAACCTCCGCCACCAACAACTGGGCGGTTTACTATGAATACGCTTTTGCCACCTATATAAACGGCGGCAAGATCGCCACCGACTGGGCTGCCGGCTTTGAAGCTGACGCCGTTTCCATTACCGAACTCGGCACAAACTGCGCCGCAGGCACCGGTGAATATGTGGCGAATGTTATAAATCAGCTTAAGGCAGGCACTCTCCACGTATTCGACACCTCCAAGTTCACCTATGAAGGCAAAAAGCTTACCTGGGCTTATGCCACCGATACCGACTTTAACTGGGTATACGACGCCGACAACGTCATTTCTGACGGCTATTATCACGAATCCTATGTTCGGAGTGCTCCTCACTTCAGTATAATAATCGACGGCATCAAGGAGCTTAACACCCCGGGCAACTGATCGATTTTATGCCTTTTACGGAGGGGGAGACTGTATAATTTGTCTCCCTCGCCGTTTTTTATAAAGTTTGTATCACAGGAGGAAAACCACGGTGTCCCAAACACCCGCAGCCATAGAGTTTAAAAATATAACAAAAGCCTTCGGGTCTGTCCTTGCCAACAATAACATATCCTTTGAGATAAAGCGGGGGGAAATAATGTCCCTGCTGGGGGAAAACGGTTCCGGTAAAACCACGTTGATGAACATGCTTGCCGGCATCTACTATCCCGACAGCGGTGACATTTTCATTAACGGAAAACCCGTTTCAATCAAGTCGCCCAAAGATGCCTATGCCTTGGGGATAGGCATGATCCATCAGCATTTCAAGCTGATTGACGTCTTTACCGCCACCGAAAACGTGGTTTTGGGGCTTCCCGGCAGACTTAAAATCGACCTTAAGACCTCAAGGGAAAAGATTGTGGAAATATGCGACAGATACGGTTTCGAGCTGAATCCCGACCAGAAGGTTTACGACATGAACGTTTCCCAGAAGCAAACTTTGGAAATCGTCAAGCTGTTATACCGCAATGCGGATATTTTAATCCTTGACGAGCCCACCGCCGTGCTTACCCCCCAGGAAACCCAGAAGCTGTTTTCGGTTATAAGGAATATGCGGGACGACGGCAAGTCGATAATAATAATCACCCACAAGCTCCATGAGGTGATGGAGGTTTCCGACCGGGTGGCGATACTCCGTAAAGGGGAATACGTGGACACGGTCGAAACAAAGGACACCACCGAAATATCATTAACCGAAATGATGGTGGGGCGTAAGGTGGACCTGAACATCCTCCGTTATGACGTGGTAAACCCGGTAAAACGGATAGAAGTCAAGAACCTTTCGGTGAAAAACAGCGAAGGGCGGAGGGTGCTGGACGATATTTCCTTTGAGCTTTACGGCGGGGAAATATTGGGAATTGCGGGAATTTCGGGAAGCGGGCAAAAGGAACTGCTTGAGGCGGTAGCCGGCTTGCATAAAACCGAGTCGGGAAGCGTTGTGGAATTTTACCCTCCCGGCAGGGAAAACGAGGTAAAAAACCTTATAGGGAAAACCCCCAAAGAAATAAGAAACTACGGCATAACCCTTTCCTTCGTGCCGGAAGACAGGCTGGGAATGGGGCTGGTGGGCTCAATGGGAATGCCCGAAAACATGATGCTTAAAACCTACAACGAGGAAAACGGGTTTTTCCTGAATCTTAAAAATCCCATTAAGGACGCCGAAAAAATCAAAACCGCCCTTGAGGTGGCAACCCCCTCTCTGAATACTCCGGTAAGGACACTGTCTGGGGGAAATATTCAAAAGGTGCTGGTGGGACGGGAAATTTCCAACGTCCCCGCGGTGCTTATGACCGCTTATGCGGTAAGGGGGCTGGATATTAACACCTCCTATCTTATATATGACCTTATTACCGAGCAGAAACGCAAGGGAGTTGCGGTTATATTCGTGGGGGAGGATCTGGACGTGCTCCTTGCCATCAGCGACAGGATTTTAGTGCTGTGCGGCGGAAAATCCTCCGGCATTGTGGACGCCCGCGCCGTCACCAAAGAAAAGCTCGGTCTTATGATGACAACCAATTCCAACGGGGGTGAACAGGATGACCGATAAAGTTAGAATCCGCCGGGAACCTTTGATTCATATATCAAAACGGATTTCCTTCCCCGTCTGGAAGGCAATGCTTATCCGTTTCGGTGCTTTTTTGTCCGCCCTTACCTTTATTGCCGTCCTTGTTTATATCATTTTCGGAATAAGCCCGTCGGGCTTATACTCGAATATGTTCAAAGGAGCATTTTTGGGGAAATACCTCATTCCCACATTAAGATATTCCGCAAAGCTGTTATGCCTTGCGGTCGCCCTTGCCTCCGCCTTTAAGATGCGTTTCTGGAACATAGGCGCAGAAGGACAGATGCTGGCCGGCGCCATGGCGGCTGCCTTTATAATGCACGAATACCCCGGACTTCCCAACTGGTTGCTTATTCTGCTGATGTGTTTGGGGGGTATGATAACCGGTGCGCTATGGGGACTTGTACCGGCGGTATTCAAGTCGAAGTTCGGAACAAACGAAACCCTGTTTACGTTGATGATGAACTATATCGCCCAGAAAACCGTGGTGTATTTCTATAACCTCTGGCGGGGAGGTCAGCCCTCCTTAGGGAAAATTAACAACAACATACGCATGGGGGAAAACTACCACAAGGGCTATTTCAGCAATTTCTGGGAGGGGGAAAAGAACCCCGCCTGGTACCAGAGCGAAGATTTATGGTATGTGGTGATTATCGCCGCAATCGCCGTATTGATGTATATATATCTCAAAAAGACAAAGCAGGGTTATGAAATCGCCGTGGTGGGGGATTCTCTCAACACCGCCCGGTATGCGGGAATTTCGGTAAACCGGGTTATTATAAGAACAATGCTTATTTCCGGCGCAATCTGCGGTTTGTGCGGATTTATGACGGTTTCCTTCCAGAGCCACAGCATTGCCGCGGATATTGCGGGGGGGTATGGCTTTACCGCCATAATCGTTACCTGGATGTCCCGTATGAACACCCTTGCCATGGTAGGGGTTTCGGTGCTGGTGGTAGCCCTCGAAAGGGGTTCCGAAGCGGTCAAGGACACCTACAACGCCTCCACCGGCTTTCCCTCCGCCACGGCAAGCATTATCGTGGGGCTTTTCCTGTTGTTTATTATAGGCAGCGAATTCTTCATTAACTATAAACTTAACTTCCGCCGCAGGTCCAAGAAGGAGGTTTCGTAAATGTTTATAATCAACTGGCTTAATCAGGCAATTGTTTTCGGTGCATTCATAATGCTTGCCGCCGTGGGCGAACTTATCACCGAAAAGGCGGGGAACTTAAACCTGGGCACCCCCGGCGCCATGTGCGTGGGGGCGGCGGCGGGTATCGCCGGGCTTGATATGTATAAAATTTCCGGCGGGTCGAACACGATTTTACTGGTTTTGATTGCCTTAGGAACCGCCTTCTTTGCCGCAGCCTTAATGGGGCTTATTTACAGCTTTTTCACCACAACCCTCCGGATAAATCAGAACGTGGTGGGACTTGTCCTTACCATATTCGGGGCGGGAATGGCCAAATTCATTTCGGCAACCATGGTGCATATTCCGGACAGCGGAAATATCCGCTTTGACGACGCTTATGCCGTTTTCAACGCCAAAATTCCCTGGCTGTCAACCAAACTGGGTTTCGTTTCAAAGCTGCTTTTCGATTACGGCTTTATGTTTTATCTGACTTTGATAATAATCGTGGCAATATCCCTGTTCCTGAACAAAACCCGCTTAGGCCTGAATCTTAAAGCGGTGGGGGAAAACCCCGGCACAGCCGATGCCGCCGGCATAAATGTCATTAAATATAAGTATCTGGCAAGCTGTATAGGTTCGGGGCTTACCGGCATGGCGGGAATATTCTGCGTTATGGAATTCAAAAGCGGTTCGTGGTCAACCATGGCGATTTCCTCCATCGAAGCCTTCGGCTGGCTGGCGGTTGCCCTCGTCATCTTTGCCATGTGGAAACCGCTTAACCTTATATGGGGTTCGATAGTTTTCGGGGTGTTCTACTATGCGTATTTGTATATTTTAAAAGTTTCCATCGACTTAACCCAGATGCTGCCCTATATTGTTACTATAATCGTGCTTATCGTGGTAAGCTTCAGAAACAAAAAGGAAAATCAGGGTCCCGCCTCCCTCGGACTGTCCTACTTCAGGGAAGACCGATAAAACACCGCCGGCTTTAGCCGGTGGTTTTATTATAAAATTAACTCCTTTTTCCCTTCCACATATACTGTACTATATATGACGAACGGAGGGAAAAAATGCGCTATAAAGATGATTTTAACCGCAAAGACACGGAAGTTGTAAATTTAAGACGGGCTAATGATTACGGTCCCAATCCCTTTATCGTTGACATAGAGGAAGTCACCAAACAGAACAATTATTTCCGCACCGCTCTTTGGACGGGGAAATACTTACAGCTTACGCTTATGAGCCTGAATCCCCAGGAGGATATAGGCGGGGAGGTCCACAACGATTTGGACCAGTTTCTCCGCATCGAGGAAGGCCAGGGAGTGGTGATGTTAGGCAACGGGCGAAACCAGAACGGCATACGGCGGCGGGTAGGCGACGACGACGTTATAATTATACCGGCAGGGACCTGGCATAATCTCATAAACACCGGCAGAACCCCCATGAAGCTGTATTCCATATATGCACCCCCCGCCCATCCCTACGGCACCGTCCACCCCACAAAACGGGACGCTTCAAACCACCATTAAAAAACACCGCAGGAAAAACAACCTGCGGTGAATTTTTATGCCGAAAATATTAAGTGTAATACTGTGCCTGGGCGTGCCAGAGCTCACGGTATTTCCCGTCCTTGTCCGAAACCAGCTTGTCATGGCTCCCCCGCTGGATGATTTTTCCCTCATGGAACACCAGAATGTCGTTGCAGAACCGGCAGGAAGAAAGCCGGTGGCTTATATAAACGGCGGTGCGTCCGCCCACTATGGTGTCGAACTTCGAGTAAATTTCCGCCTCGGCGATGGGGTCCAATGCGGCGGTGGGCTCGTCAAGGATTATAAAGGGGGCGTTTTTATACAATGCCCTGGCAAGGGCGATCTTCTGGGCTTCCCCGCCGGAAATGTCAATGCCGTCGTTTTCGTACTTCCGGGTCAGGTAGGTTTTAACTCCCTTTTCCAGGGTTTTCAGCCGGTCGCCGAAACCCGTCATTTCAAGGCATTCCCTTACCTTTTCCTCGTTATAATCCAATGAGGTCGCCACGTTTTCCCCTATGGATACGGAAAACAGGGAAAAGTCCTGGAACACCACCGAAAACAGCCCTAAGTATTCGGTGTAGTCGTATTCCTTTATGTTCACCCCGTCAAGGAGGATTTCCCCTTCGGTGGGGTCGTACAGCCGGCAGAGGAGCTTTATAAAGGTGGTTTTGCCCGAACCGTTCATACCCACCACCGCCATCTTGTCGCCGGTGTTGAACTTGATAGAAACGTCCTTTAAGGCATAATCGTCGCTGCGGGGATATTTGAAGCTGACGTTTTTAAACTCGATTTCATACCGGTTGTCCTCCCGCTTGGCAATATGCCTTTTTCCCGCCGCCATTTCGTTGGGGAGGTCGAGATATTCGTACAATGTAAGCAGGTATTTATTGTTTTCAAACAGCCTGCCTATTCTTGTCCCGAAGGTGGAAACCGCGTTTATGAATTTTTCCACCGTTCCCCGGTACAGGACAAAGCTGCCTATGCCGAACACCTTGATATAAGCCTTCGCCCCGATGAACACAAACAGGGCGATGTTCATTATTGCCGTCCATATGGTGCGGTAGTTGTTGTATTTCAGGCTGATTTTGTTGGAACTGATATAATAGGACTTGTCAAGCCAGACATTAAGGGTTTCGTCCAGTATAAGTTTCCGCATGTCGAAGATGACGCAGTCGCTGCCGTCATGGCGTAAGAAGGACTGAACCCGGATATTTTTCTTTGTGAAATCGTTCCAGATTTCATAGCTTTTATGGGTTTCCTTGTTGGAGGAATAAATCTGAACCACCACGTTTATGATGATGAGCACCAGCACCACCACTGATGAAACGGGGGAATTTATAAAGGCGAAAAAGCCGCTGAAATTACCCTCTGCGGTCATGGTAAGCATTGAGGCGGTAAGGGAAACCGAAAGGATTATGTTAACCGTGGAGGCGATTACGAACCAGTAGCACCAGTAAAGCTGGATAAGCCCCCCCGCCATGTGGTCCTTCATCATGGCAATCTGATTCCGTAATTCCGTCACCTTGGGTTCTTCAAGGTGTTCGTACTTCATTCTGTTCTGGTGTTCGAGGAAGAACATATCTTCATGGTACCACTGGAGACTTTCGTACTTGTACGCCATCCAGTTTATGAAATGTATTATAACCCTGAGGAGGAATTCCCCTCCCACGGTTATATAGGCGTAGGTAAGCAGCTTGGTCAGGTCTCTGCCCCCCGCCAGCTCGTTTAATATAAGGGAGGACATATACAATGTAAGATAGGGGGAAAGCTGCTGGGAAATACAGTTTACCGTCCGCCAGAACATATTGACGGGGCAGGTTTTGTACAGTATTTTATAACCTCTGAATATAAGCTTAAGCTCTTCTTTAAAGGTTCTTTCCCGCTTGTTTTTCATTTCGACACCTCCTCGGCATAGTACTTGCTCTGGACGTTGAACAGTTCGGCGTACTTGCCCCCCTTTGCCATAAGCTCGGTATGGGAACCGCACTCGGCAAGGGAAGCCCCGTCAAGAAGATATATCCTGTCGCAGAAGCGGGTGGAGGCAAGCCGGTGGGAAATGAATATTGAGGTAACCCCGTTGAGCACCTCGAAGTATTTTTTATACATGGCGTCCTCGGCGATAGGGTCCAAAGCGGCGGTGGGCTCGTCAAGGATAAGAATGGGGGAATTGCGGTACAACGCCCTTGCAAACAATAATTTTTGCTTTTCCCCGCCGGAAAGGTCAACCGCCTCGCTGTCCACCTGCCGGTCAAGCTGGGTGTCAAGGCCGTGCTTCAGCGACGCCACCCTATCGGCAAGCCCCGCGATTTCGGTACACCGTTTTACTCTTTCCGTATCCATTTCGCTTTCCCGGCAGAGGGCTACATTCCCCGCGATTGACATGGGGAGGATGTTGTAGTCCTGGGAAATAACCGAAAACATCCGGTAAAGGTCGTCCCGGTTGAAGTCGAATACACTATGGCCGTCGATAAGCACCTCTCCTTCGGTGGGTAACAACAGACCGCAGCACAGCTTGGTAAGGGTGGTTTTTCCCGCTCCGTTAAGCCCCACAAGGGCGATTTTTTCGCCGGCTTCTATCTTCAGATTTATATTGTCAAGCACCATGTTTTCCCCTTGGGGGTACTTGTAGGAAACGTTTTTGAATTCAATGGATTTCGGTGATGTAAAATCAACGGGAATACCCTCTCCCCGGTTAAGATTACCCTTGATGTCGAAGAATTCCCTGAAATCCGAAACCGCAATGGCGTCGTTTCGCATATTGGCGTAGTTGCCGATAATCCCGTCGATAAAGCCCGAAACCTGGGTTATGGCGCTGAAATAAAGCACGAATTCGGCGGGGGAAACCATCCCGTCCACCGCTTTGTATATTAAGAAAGCGTATGCCAGCCCGTCCCGAAGGAGGGTTATCAGAAAGCTGGTTCCCGAAACGAAGGTAAGCCTTAACTGCCCCCGGTTAAGCCAGCGGAGGTGTTCCTTAATAAGCCCCTTCATCAGCATTTGGAAATAACCGGCTAAGTTATACAGCCTTATGTCCTTGCCGTATTTAAGCTCTCTTGAAACGTCATAGGTAATATAATTTATCTTTTTCCAGACCCTGTCCCGTTCGGTGGCGTCCTGATAATCCCTGTTCTGCTTTACCTTCTGGGCGAAATAGTTGATAAGGGAACCCGCAATCAGCAGGACGATTATAAGGGGGTTAAGCAAGGAAATGACCGAACCGAAAAGCACAAAGCAGAGGACATTTATTGCCATATTGGCAAGCTTCATGGGGAACTCGTTGGCGCTCCGCCAGGTGGAGTTGTAAGCCCGGTTGGTTTTTTCCTGAACATCCTTTTCCAGGTGGAGATAATCGTCCATATCCCTGCCGTGGACGAATATCATATAGCTCATAAGGTTGTTCAGAATAAGATGGGAAGTTGCTCCCTTGGAACTCACATAATTCTGTATAAGGTTGAAAACAAGCTGGGCTGCAAGCAGGGCGACGATGGTGATTACCACCGTCACAAACTCTTTGCTGCCCGTAAGCCTGTCGATTACGATGGAGGGGATATATAGGTTAAGGGCATAAAGAACAATGGAAAGGGGAATAATCGCCACCGCCGAAATGGCCATGGTTTTGTCCCATTCCCAGAGCTTGGCAAGCATCCACTTGAAGCAGGAAAAGGTTTTGTACTTAGGTATCCGTTTCGGTGCTTTCTTTTTCTTGTCTTCGGGTTTTTCGGTTTGTTTGGCTTCTTGTATATCCTTCTTTTTTTCGGTTTTGTTCTTCATAATTCACCTGCTGTCCGATTCGAGAGAAATCAAGCAAGCTTAACATATACTTATTATTTTGTCAATAATTTGCAACCATGGGTTTATCAATTTTTTTACATTTTTTACATAAAAACCGTCAGCTTTGGTGCTGACGGTTTTTGTATTATAACATCTGAATACAAATATCGTTCCGCAATGCATTAAAACAGTCTCAGCTGTTCGCTTTCCTCCTCGGGGAAAGAATACAGATACTCGAAAACATCCGAGGTATTGCTTATAACGCCGTGGGCTTTACATTCGGAATGAAAAATCCTCATTAAATAAGGGCTGTTGTCGCTTGTCACCTCGTAGGCATAGCCGTATTTACGGTGGTATTTCTCCTTAAGCCCCGGAAAATGCTCGTCCAGCTTTTTGTAAAAATACTCCCGGTCCCCCTCCCTCAGGGTGACACCCATTCCGAAACAAATAATCCCTTTAACAGACGCATCAAAGCAATACTTAAGTACCCCTTTTAAATTTTCCTCGGTATCATTAATGAAAGGGAGGATCGGGCAGAGCCACACCACCGTGGGGATGCCGTTGTCACGCAAAACCTTCAAAGCGTCAAACCGTTCAGAAGTGGTGGAAACATATGGTTCAAGGATTTTGCATAGGTTTTCGTCATATGTGGTCAGGGTCATCTGGACAACAGCCTTTGCCTTTGAATTTATGCTTTTTAGTAAATCCAAATCCCGCAAAACACGGCTCGATTTGGTTATCAGGCTGACACCGAAACCGTATCTGTCAATGATTTCAAGGCATTTCCGCGTAAGCCCTAACTTCTCCTCGCAGTGCATATAAGGGTCGCACATGGAACCGGTGCCTATCATGCACTTTTTCCGCTTTGAGCGCAGGACCTTTTCAAGGAGTTCCGGGGCATTCTGCTTGACTTCGATATCCTCAAAGTCATGCTTTATCTGGTAGCACACCGAACGGGAGTCACAGTAAATACAACCGTGGGTACACCCCCGGTAGATGTTCATACCGTTTTTGGCGGAAAGTATCCCCTTTGCGTTTACATAATGCATTTTTTACCCGCTCTTGTTTACATAATATCGACAGCCTGCTTTTCCGCTTCATAAGCGGTTCTTATAAGCCCGGCTGCGGCCTTTTGGCTGTTTTCGTCGGCTAAGCCCGAGGATTTTTTATATTCAAAGGCCTTCTGCCAGCATTCAAAGACGGTTTTATAAAGCTCTGCAAGCTTCGTTTCGTTGTATTTTTCGAAAAACTTCCAGGCATACCACTTCAATGCGCCGAAGGTGCCAAGGGCATACTCCATCCCCCAGCTTGTAGCAAGGGCAGAATCCTCCCCCTCGAGTATTCCGATAAGCCTTTCATAGGCCTTAAGCCCGCTGGCGTTTTCGCACCATTCCCCGCCGGTAAGATGGCATTTGGCAAGGGCTTTTGTGTCGTTTATAATATCCATCTGGGGTTTATCCGTCTTGCCGGTTATGGTCACCGCATTCAGCATGGGCATTTCCCGGTTGCCCAATTTGCTGTAATCCATTTCGCCTGCTTCGCCGGTTATGCACAGAGTGGCAAATTTTTGGGTTTCATCGTCATAGCCGGTTATAAGCCCCCATTCCAGAACGCCTATATCCCATGCAATCACGGGGACACCCCTGTCAATGCTTGCTTTAATGTTGGGGAGAAAATCAAGCCTTGCCTGATTAAGCACGTTTTCCGGCTGCCAGCAGCAGTTTACAAAGTTGGTTTCAAACCCTCCGTTGAGAATCCATGTGGGCTGGCGGCCGAACTCCCAGATGGAAGTTTCGCTGGGGCATAAATCGGCGGAAATCCACATTCTGAAGGCAAATCCGCTGGAGGCGACAATATCCTCCGTAAAATCCCCGTAAGGGGAGTTCTTAACGGCGCAGGACAGGGCTTTGGCAAAGGAAAAGAGATAACCGGTGGAATCGTAAACGCCGTTCCATGACACATTGAGTTTTTTCATAGGTTTATTGAAACATCCTTTCGTTTTGATGGGTTTATATTTTTACTTTTTCAATCGGGATAAATATATCCTCCGAATATGTGCGGCTTTCCTCCACATAGCATTCAAACTGAGCTTTGCCAGTGTGCCTGTATCCGCTTTGGTTAGGCCATTTACAATTTATAAATTTCCATGTTTTATGTATAACATTTACAAAGTCAGCGTGGGTGGAAGGGGGTGTTGAAAACACCGCATACAGCCCTCCGTTTATAAATAACTCTACCGTTCCGGATATATCCCCCTTGGCATTTGAGCTTTCAATTCCGCAATAATAGTCAACCTTGTTTTCCGTTTCGTTCCATATGCTGACTCCATAATCCTTAACGATTTTACCGCCGGAAAGTTTTTGCGACAGCTTTTTGGCGTTGTACTTGTTCCAAAAGTTGGGGATGTAATCCTCGTCGCTTTTATAGGCTGTTATATAAAGGTCATCGATTTCGATTATTTTCGGTATGACAAAAAATTCGGTATTATCAAATTTAATCCGTTCATAAAGCTTAAGGCTGTTTTCCGCCGACTTGTATTCGGTGGGGAGTATATGGTGTTCCGCTTTAAAGGCGCGAATGAAATTTTCCTTGGAATTGAAACCGTATTTGAAGGCAAGCTCGGCAATCGGGCAGGTACCATTTACCATTTCCTTTGCGATTTCCGAAAGCCGGCGTTTGCGTATGTAATCCGCCGGCGTCAGCCCCGTTACATACTTAAACAGCCGCAAAAAGTGGTATCTTGAATAACTCCCTGCCT
Organism: Clostridiales bacterium UBA1389; assembly: GCA_002305335.1. Lineage (GTDB taxonomy): Bacteria > Bacillota > Clostridia > Oscillospirales > CAG-382 > UBA1206. Next base: position 90,089 of record DBQR01000008.1, on the reverse strand, counting down.
TAGCGCAGGAAGCCAGATCGATTTCATAGCAAAGGTTTTCTTCAATATAATCAATGACTTTCTGAAGGTGTTCTATATATTCCATCCTGTAACCCATTATACGGTTTTTTATATAAAATGATTGATAAAAATTGCTTTGTTGTGCTGTAAGTATAGCATAACAGCTTTCAATTAACAACATTTATTTTTTCAAATGAAAAACGGGCGGAAATTATCCGCCCGCATTATATATTTATGCTTTTATCCCGCATATTCCTCCAAAGAAAAACCCTCCCAAAATGCCTGTTCGATGCTTCCGCCGTCATATGCCCATACCGAAACAAGCAAATCGTCATACACAAACCTGTAAACGATACCGTTTGTGTATTCTAAAACTACAGCATTTACGTTTGTTCCCTTTATGTTCAGGGTTTCGTTATAAGTATCCTTGCATATTTCGGGATATTTGTCCCTATATTTCTTGTTTTCGGATCCCGGTGAATCGGGAGCAACGGTATCAAGAAATAAATTTATGTCCTCCGGAGGGGTTATTTCATATACTTTCAGACAATCCAAATAGGAAATCCCCACCGCAACACAGCTTCCGCCATAATCACAGGAATACCGTATCCAGGGCATATCATAACGTTCGCAGGAAAGCAATGTGATTTTTTGCCAATCGGTTTTTTCATGCAATTCAAAGGGGACATCGTTATAAGCGGGGATTTTTAAGCTAAGGTTGCCTTCAGCGAATAAGTCCAATAGCTCAATAAACAACCTTCCCTGTTCCTCAATTATATATACTTCATGTAACTGCGAAGAACCGTCTTTTAATGCGTTATTAAGCTCCTCGTAGCTTGAAAAGAAAAAGCTCAGTGAATTGGAAGGCGGGTCAGGTATAACATCTCCGGTTGAGTTATCAGTATCGGTTGAACTGAAATTTTCTGTTGTGTCGGTTGAGTTATCCGAATCGGTTGAAAAGTCATTATTGCTGTTATTACTGACATCCGCAGGGGGATTGCTTTGGTTGAAAATAAAGGGGGCGGATATTAAACAGGCAATAAGCAGACAGGCAAAGACTGCTGCCGCCGTAGCTTTTCTGATGTTAATTGAGAAACTGCTTCTTTTTATCGCCTTTGCCTTTTGAATAGTGTCTGAAACCAGTTGCTCCGAGGGTTTTATCTGCTTTTTAATTTTTTTGAAATCTATACTCACAGTTCGATGACTCCTTTCAGTTGTTCCTTTAAGATTGCCCTGCCTCTTGACAGACGCATAAATATATTAGCTTCGCTGGTTTTGAGTATTGCGGCTATTTCCTTGGCGGACAATTCCTCAAAGTAATACAGATATATTGCCGTTTTATATTTTTCCGGTAGGGAAGTCACCCGGTTGTAAATCGGATTTTCCTCCGGGGTTTCGAATTGACAGGACAAACAGCAGTCCTCAAGAGGGACATTCCTATGCTTTGAATTATAGGAAATTACCCGCTTACAGCAGTTTAAGGTAACCCGTATAAGCCATGCCTTGCGGTGAAGTTCGTCGTTATAATTCTTATTCTTTCTAAAATATGTAAGAAAGACTTCCTGAAACACATCCTCCGCGTCGGGGATGTTTTTCAGCTGGGACAAGGCAATTCCGTACACCATGTCGGAATAGGCCTTAACCACAAACTCCGGCTCGTTGTCAAGGACACGATCAGCTCTTTTATTATCGGCGCCTGATAAGGTAAAAAGCATATCGGTTTCTCCTGTTGTTCCTGTCATTAATAACTCAATGATTTGGCGTAAAACCTAACAAACAAAGTATAACATTGTTTCGGGGTTATGGCAATATCGGTTAAAGATGTAATTCGTTTCGTATTGATTTTCAGATAAAGTATTATGTTGCAAATCGGCGAAGGCAAGAAGGATTAACAGCGTCTACAAACATTTTGAATTTGATATATTAACAGCGTACCCGTCAGATTTATTTCTGACGGGTTTTATATTAGTATGTATTTTGGTAAATCCCTGCGATTTTATATTAAAAGACACATCATTTATTATTTTATTCTCTTATTTCCCAGATATTTCTCAGTGTATCGATTTTGATTTCCCGAACAATTATATCATCGCTATCAGAGGATATAATTATTTTATCAAGATTATAATCCGCCACATGTTCGACGCAAATAAACGCTTCACCCCGGTCCGCATACACTTCAACGGCATTTGTGTCTGTTATAAGACGGAGTCTGACACAATCGTTTCGGATAAAAAGCGGCATAGTGACGTTTTTATATTTCAGGCAGTTTTCACCCGGAATAACAGTGAATTCCGACCCCAAGAGAGATATACGGAAAGGTGAATTATCTTTGGATACAAGTTTAAGGCGGATATCCTGCGCCTTTCCTTCGAGTTTGCAGGAGAAACTGCCGCCTTTTTCGATTATTTTATCCTTTATTTCCCGATGATTTGCATATAATTTTTCTATTTCCCCGACAGGCTCGGAACACAGCATTATTTCATCCCTAATGGTTTTCAGGCTCATCTGTGTAGGAGTACACATGGCGCAGTTAAAGGGCGTTCCCGGTATCTTTGACGTATTCCAGGCTATCCTGACTGTCCGGCCGTCCTGAATTCCCGAAAATGTCTGGGCGGCATAGCTGTTTGTCCCGTAATGAAGCCGTTTTGCCGGCTGAACCGGCACAAAAAAGCCTTCATCATTGAATTTGCCTATATAATACCTGTCGCTCGCCCCCGAAAATACCCAGTATTTTTCACTTCCGCCGTCCGGATAAAGGGGGTATAAATCCGGGCATTCGGCATCTTCCGGAAGAGTCAGCTCCTGGCGTAATTCCCAGTTCAACAAATCCTTCGATGTAAAAAGCGCATAAAGACTGTCCTTTAAATACAAAGCCAGATAATAGCACTCCCTTTCGGGGCAATAAACCACTTTCGGGTCCCGGTTATCATCAATACTTTCCTTTATAAGGGGGTTTCCGGAATATTTTTTGAAAGTCCTGCCTCCGTCCGTGCTGAAGGCCAGACACTGGGTAAAATGCCTTCCTTTAGATAGCTCTGAAGCTCCGCCGGCTGCCGTGTAGTAAAGCAAAATGGGGCTGTGTTCGGTTTCCTTAAGACCGGTTAAATTGCGTTCATCTATAATCCCGGAACCGGAAAACATGGTGCCGGTTTCATCTATGAATAAAACCTCTTCTTTCTCCTCCCAGTGCATAAGGTCGGTGCTGACCGCATGTCCCCAGTGCATATTCCCCCAGTCCCTTCCCGCGGGGTTGTGCTGAAAAAACATATGGTAAATGCCGTCGGCATAGACCAGTCCGTTGGGGTCGTTTGTCCATCCCCGCATAGCGCTGAAATGGGCGGCAGGGCGGTATTTTTCTTTGTAGATTCCCTTCATATCCGGCTTATCCGATAGCCTTATATCTATTTTCATATCCGGTTCGATATACAATGTCAGTTCCTGCCCGGAAAAACGCCCCAAATCGATGTAATAATATGTATCCGGGTTGATATTGTCCAGACGTGCCACCATATCGTAAACCATCTTGTCATGCCGGTAAAACATTACCTTCTTTACGCTGACATCATAGGAAACAGGCAATATAAGATACCGCTTATTTACCGTAAATTTCAATTCGAACACCCCCTGATTGATAATTGTAACTCTGTTATCATATATCCGTGAAATATGCCAATGTGTCAGTATAACCGGCTTTTCAGGATAAAAGAAAATGGACCGGTAACTGAAAAATATATCAATTACCGGACCGATTCTGGTGCGGGTAGCAGGACTTGAACCTGTATGGAGTTGCCCCCACTAGAACCTGAATCTAGCGCGTCTGCCAATTCCGCCATACCCGCATATTGATAATTGCACTTTATAATGTCAAAATGCAATTATTTTTTATTTTATGAATCAAATTTGATTGATTTTGTCCATTCTATAAAAGAGTCGGCATGCTTATCATATATGCCTTTTTCGCAGTAAAACTGGAAAAACCAGAAGGCGTCGTCTGATTTTAAAACCGGGCAGAAATATTTGTATTCCTTACCGTTTGCGGTGTACTCGTTTTCATAATAGGTAAGGTCGTTATCTGTTTTAACCTCCGCATTGATTTTATTATTATCAATAACCAGCTGGCAGTATTCGCTGAGGGTTAAATCATCAAAGCCTTCAAAATCCTGCGCAAGGGAAAATTCCTCTTTTATAACCAGCACCGCAGATTCCGTTGAAGAATAAACCACGGTAAAGCTGACATGCTCCTTTTCCACGAAATCGCTTGTCAAGGTGATTGACATACCGGCTTTTGAAAAGGTTTTGGGGGTTGCTTTTTTAAACAATAAAGCACAGCCTGACAAAACAAGTGCCAAAATAAGAACCAGCGCTACTGCGGCTTTTTTCATTACTATGCCCGCCTTCCGGATGTTATTTTTTATTGTTTTTCTTTGACTTAAGCGAAAGAAACAAGCCGTATAAACCGCCGATGACTGCGCCGGCGATGGTACCCCATAAGATGAAACAATCGCCCATAGCGATTCCCCCTTACTTCCGACCTTTCGTATATTACCACAAGACTTGCTGTTTGTCAAGGGTAAAAACGACGATAAGACGCTACAAGTTATACAAAAATGAAACAGGCGGAATGCCTGTTTCATAATATCCGGTTTTCAGCCGTATTTTATTATTTTCGTCAGAATTCCGTGCACCACATACCGTTCGTCGGGTTTGTATGAAACGTTGGTGCAGGTGGAAAGGGTGATTATCCTTGAATTGGCGTCAAAGGGAATATTACGCTTTAACACCGATTTCTTCTGGAGGGATTTTAAAAACTCCACGTATTTGCCGGGGTTGGCAAAGGAAACGGTTATAAAGTCGGCTCCTTCCGAACGGTAGGTGGCGAATATCTCATAGACATAAACCGCGTCCGGCGTAATAATTTCAATGGTTATCTGGTTGGCGGTGGTGTTCCGGGTGGGGGAATCGAACCAGTCCTTTACCGACCTGAACATGGAGCCGTCCGTCATACAGTGACCGTAGAACACCGTGTTGTAGTTGTCGCTGTGGGTGAAGGAATTTCTGAAATCCGCAAAAATCGAACCGGAAGGGCTGTCTTCTTTACGAAAGTTCCTGTACAGATAATAGCTGTTGTCCTTGGCTTTGACAATGGGATAGTCTATGCCCAGCATTCCGCCTTTGCAGCGGATCCACCCGTAAATATCGCTGTTGGTTTTCTTTAAATCCATTAGGGTGGAAAGGAAAGCGTCGTATTTGCCGGCGGTATCAACTTCGGTATAGGTGGGGTCCTCCTCGGTTACCCCCAAAGCGTCGTACAGCGACAAGGCCTTGGGAAGGGTGTTGTTCTTCGGCACCCTGGGCACCACCGACTGCTGGTTGGTGCGTTCGATGAGGTCTTCTATTATGCTTTTATTTTCAATGGACTTTATAACCCTGTCGGCTATGGAGTAGACACAGTACATAAAGGCGGAAGCGCAGGCAATAAGCAGAATCATTCTGACAACAAACATGCCGTTTATTATGCGTGCCTTTTTGCCGGTATAGGAGGGCTTTATTTCGGATAAATCGAATTCCTCCACCGTTTCCTCAAAGCTGGCTTCAAGAAGGGGGGCTTTTTGACTTTCCCTGCCCATGGTGTCATTCCCGGCATCGTCAAATAAAACGCTGTTTTCCGAACCGTTGTCGCCTGCTGCCTTTTCGGTGTTGTCCGTTACCGGTTCGTCCCATATGGCATTGTACTTGTTTTTTGCCACAAAAGCTTTCCTCCCCGAATAGAATGTTGAAGCTATTATATAAATATTACACAATTTTATCAAGGCATTTACCTAAAAATTTTAAGATTCGTTACAAAAGACACGATTTCGGAAAAATCTGTTGACAAATCTGCATATTAGTATAAAATAATATAGATACGATATTCGTTTTTTACATCAATACGGAGGAAAAAATATTAATGGAAAATGTTAAAGAAATAGGCGCAAATCAGGTTGAACTGACCTTAAAAATCGAAAAAAGCGTCTTTGACGATGAAGTAATGAAGGCATACAAAAAAAATGTGGGTAAAATCAATGTGCCGGGTTTTCGCAGGGGAAAAGCCCCCAAAGCCATAATAGAAAAAATGTACGGCCAGTCCTTCTTCTACGACCAGGCCATTGACAGCATACTTCCCGAAATTTATTCAAAAGCGGTTGATGAAGCCGAATTGAACGTGGTTTCCCGCCCCGAAATAGACGTTGTTTCCATCGACGACAACGGAGTGGTGCTTACCGCAAAGGTTTATACCAAGCCGGTGGCGGTTGTAAGCAAATATAAAGGTCTTGAAGCCGAAAAAGAGGAAGTCGTTGTCACCGACGAGGATATCGACAGCGAAATCATGACGGACAGAAAGCGCAATTCCCGGCTTCTGACCGTCACCGACCGTCCCGCCGAAAAGGACGACAAGGTAAATATCGACTTTGAAGGCTTTGTCGACGGCGTTCCCTTTGAAGGGGGAAAAGCGGAAAAGCAGAGCCTGGTTTTGGGTTCGGGCAGCTATATCCCCGGCTTTGAAGACCAGATTATCGGTCATTCCGCCGGTGAAACCTTCGATATAACCGTGAAGTTCCCCGAAGACTACGGCGCCGAACACCTTGCCGGCAGAGAAGCGGTGTTTAAAATAACCCTCCATGAAATAAAGTATGAGGAAATCCCCGAACTTAACGACGATTTTGTCAAGGAAGTGTCCGACACTCTTGACACGGTGGATGCATACAAGGCGGATATAAAGGCGAAAATAACCGAAAGAAGGCAGAAGGCAGCCGACAAGGCCTTTGAGGATAAGCTGATTGACGCCCTGATTGAAAACACCCGGGTGGAAATTCCCCAGCCCATGATCGATGCGGAAATCGAAAGCGAAGTTTCGGATTTCGACTACCGCTTAAGGTCCCAGGGGGGAAGCCTTGAGATGTACTACAAGTACACCGGATATAACGAAAACACCCTCAGGGAATCCTTCAAGCCCCAGGCGGAAAGGCGTATCCGCACCCGCCTTGCTCTTGAAGCGGTCATAAAGGCGGAGGGAATCGCCCCCACCCCCGAGGAAATCGAGGAAGAATACAATAAAATTGCCGAAAGCTATAAGATGGAGACCGAAAAGGTTAAGTCGGCGATAAAGGAAAGCGATATTTCCGAGGACATCAATCTCCGCAAAGCGGTGGAACTGATTAAGGAAAACGCCATAACCCTTGCCCCCAAACCCAAGGAAGAAAGCAAAGAAGACAACAAGGAATAAACCTTTGAATACGATATACCACATACAGAAAGAAGGTTGAATTATGCCACTGGTACCAATGGTTATCGAACAGACCAACAGAGGAGAACGTTCATACGACATATTTTCAAGACTGTTAAACGACAGAATTGTATTTATCGGGGATGAAATCAACGATGCCATAGCGTCATTGGTGGTTGCCCAGCTTTTGTATCTGGAAGCCCAGGACCCCGAAAAGGATATATCCCTTTTCATCAACTCCCCCGGCGGGTCCATAACCAGCGGCATGGCCATTTACGACACCATGAACTTTATAAAGTGCGACGTTTCCACCATCTGTGTGGGGCTTGCGGCGTCGATGGCGGCCTTTTTACTGGCGGCGGGGGCGAAGGGAAAGCGCTACTCCCTCCCCAATTCCGAAATCCTTATCCATCAGCCTTTGGGCGGGATGAGGGGACAGGCAACGGATATTAAAATCCACGCCGAACGGATTATTAAAATCAAGGAAAATTTAAACCGGATTCTTTCCGAAAAGACCGGCCAGCCCTATGAAAAAATATGCGCCGACACCGAAAGGGACAACTTCATGAGCGCTGAACAAGCCCTGGAGTACGGCCTGATTGATAAAATCTTGGATAAAAGGCAGTAATTAATGGAAAGCAACAAGAATACCGGTAAAAACTGCGCCTTCTGCGGCAGATACACCGAAAACCCCGTACGTCTGAAAATCGAAGGCCGCAGTATGGAATTCTGCAACGAATGCATTTCCATCTGCACCGCCATCACCTATGAGTATGAGGACATGATGGCCGATAAGACGGGGAAGGTCAAGCAAAAGCCCATACCCCTCCTTAAACCTACCGAAATCAAGTCAAAGCTTGACGAATACGTGGTGGGGCAGGAGGAGGCGAAGGTCGCCCTGTCGGTTGCGGTTTACAACCACTACAAGCGGGTAAATTCCCTTATAAAGCCTAAAAAGAAGGGGGAAGACCAGCCTGCCGACGGAATTAAGCTTCAGAAGTCGAATGTGCTGTTGCTCGGTCCCACCGGCGTGGGGAAAACCCTCCTTGCCCAGACTTTAGCGGAAATACTGTCTGTCCCCTTCGCAATAGCCGATGCCACCACCCTTACCGAGGCGGGCTATGTGGGGGAGGACGTGGAAAACATCCTGCTGAAGCTGATTCAGGCCGCCGATTACGACATAGCCAAGGCGGAACGGGGCATAATCTATATCGACGAAATAGACAAAATCTCCCGCCGCAGCGAAAACCGTTCGATCACAAGGGACGTGTCGGGAGAAGGGGTACAGCAGGCATTATTGAAAATCCTTGAAGGTACCGTATCCAACGTGCCTCCCCAGGGGGGAAGAAAGCACCCCAACCAGGAATTTATTCAGATAGATACCTCTAATATATTGTTTATCTGCGGCGGCGCCTTTGACGGTCTTGAAACCTTAGTGGAAGAAAGGCTGGGCAAGCAGTCTATCGGCTACCTTTCCAGCATTATGACCAAGGAGCAGAAAACCAAGTCGAAGGTGTTAAGGGAAGTCACCCCCCACGATCTGGTGAAGTACGGCATCATCCCCGAACTCGTAGGAAGGCTGCCGATGGTAACATCCCTGGACCCCCTTGACCGGGAATCTCTGGTGAAAATTTTAACCGAACCCAAAAACGCCCTTGTAAAGCAGTACGCCAAGCTTATGGAAATGGACGGGGTTAAGCTGGAATTCGAAAAAGCCGCCCTTGAAAAGATGGCGGACAAGGCAATAACCCTAAACACCGGCGCCAGGGGATTGCGGAGCATAATGGAAAAGGTTATGATAGGCTATATGTATTCCATCCCTTCAAAAGAGGACGTAAAGGAACTGACAATAACCGCCGAAATGATTGCGTAATTCACGGAATGATTGCCTAATTCAATAAAACAACCCGCAGTTTAACTACTGCGGGTTATATTTATGCAGAAAGCTAATTTATGAATGTATGGAAGAAACCATCTTCCCGCACAGAAGGATAAGATATCTCTTTATATAAAAGCAGGAAGGTGTGAATTAAAAAAGCCTTCCCCTTGAGG
>DBQR01000008.1:0-80733 GCA_002305335.1 Clostridiales bacterium UBA1389 | reverse complement strand
GCAACGCAAATCCGTAAGAGAAACAAAACGAAATCCACAGTTGTCGTTATGGTTTAAAAAAGCCTTCCCCTTGAGGGGAAGGTGTCAGCCGAAGGCTGACGGATGAGGGGCAGTACCGTACATACGGGAAAGAAGAAACGAAGGAAATCTTCAACTGCGTTTCGGATAAAATCCCCCGTCTAACACCGACGGTCTTCAATGATTGAATAATTCATACACTATTTCGATTCTGTCCCCTTCGGTTATTTCCTTCCTTGCTCCCTTATCGGAGGGAGTACCGTTGATATACACCACCCAGCCCCGCGAATAGCTGAAGTCGGGGGAATCGAAATAGCCGAAATCGTTTATCTTAACAAAAGAACCGTCAAATATGTAGCTTATCGCTTTTTTTCCGGCAAGGGAGGAAAGCACCCCGTCGACGGTGGGGGAACCCAAAACATACTTATATGAACTGTTTTCGTAAACAACCCCAGAAAACCCCGTTTCGGAATCGTTAACGGTTATTTTAACCGAAACCGTTACGGAAGGGGAGGGGGAAGCGCAGGCAACGGCGAAAAGGGAGAGAAAAACCGCAAAGACAATCAGCTTTTTCATTTTGTCCCCTTTCTGAAAGGTAAAAGCTAACGCTTAAGCAGCGTCATGACAAAATCCGTCAGGGCAAGCATGGCGGGTATGGTTACCACCGAAAACAGAGAAGTCATCCCAACGCAGGAAGCAGCCAGGGAGGAATTTGCCTTATACAGCTCACAGAACAACGCGGAATTGGCGGCGGTGGGCATCGACGCCATTATCACCAGCACATAGGTCAGCCCCTTGTCGATAAACAGCACCGTACACAAGGTAAGCACAAACACCGGCAGTAAAAGCAGCCGCATGAAGGAAAAGATAAAAAGCTTCTTCTGAAACAGATTCTTTATGGGTTGGTTGCAAAGGAGCGACCCCACGATAAGCATTGACAGGGGGAAGGTGAGGTCTGCCATGAGTATCACGGTTTCATTAATGGGTTGGGGAAGCTTTATGGAAAACACGAACAGAAGAATTCCTATAACGGATGCGATGGTGCCGGGGTTTATCAAAGCCCGCCCGAAGGGATGTTTTCCCTTTTTTCCCCGGTTTAACAGATAAACCCCGTAGGTTCTAATATAGATGTTGAACACAAGGGTAAAGCAGGCACCGTAAAACAACCCGTTCTGGGGAAACACCCGTATAAGCACGGGATAACCCATAAAGGCGCAGTTGCCGAAAATAAGGGAAAATTCATAGGTTACCTTATCCACCTTTTCGTTTCCCTTAAACAAAAACTTGGCAAGGATGGAAAAGGAAATATGCAGCACTATCGACGCCGCCACTATTTGAAGGGCGATAACCAGCTTATCCGCGGTTAGTTCGGTAGCAAAAGAACCGATTATCAAAAAGGGATGGGCGATGTTTACCACAAAGCCGGAAAGCTTTTTTGTGGTAGGCCAGTCGATTATGCCTATCTTACGGATAAAGATGCCCAAAAGCAGTACTAAAAACAAGGTGATTATTACATATGTAACCGAGGTGATCATACTCTCTGCCCATTCCTTCTTGTGCGTAAAAAACGCCGTTTTTATGGTTATGTATATCAGCTTATAAACGAATTTTCTACATTATATTATCATGATGGCGGATAATTGTCAATAAAAGTCGAACATATTATGAAAAAAAGAAACAATACAAAAAACTGTTGCTATTGACTCCAAATAAGTGTATAATAATTGTAAAGTTTCTCTAATACGGAGGCCACCATGAAGAAATTTTATTCCCTGATTCTGATAACAGCAATTATGCTTCCGCTGTGTTTCGGCAGCATAACCGTATCAAGCGCAACGCCCTATATCAAAGGGGACGCCAGCGGCAACGGCGTTATCGACGTTTCCGACTATATAGCGGTGCGTCTTTATCTGCTGGGGCTTGGCACCTTGTCAAACGAAGCAAAGAATGCCGCTGATGCCGACGGCAACGGTACCGTGGGCGTCACCGACTATATTTATATACGCCTTCACATACTGGGTATTATCTATCTGGATGAAAATCTCACCAAACAGAGGGTGGACAACATGTTTAACGGTTCGGCCGACAGGTCAAAGAATGCAGTGAATGCCCTCCTCGGGGCAAGCTACACCTATTCCACCGCTCCCCATGACAGCTACCCCGATTCGGATAAAACCAAACTCACTGACGGACAGGTTTCCGACAACTTCGACAACACCCACTGGGCGGGGCTGTATAATCAGCAGACCTCCGAAATAACCTTTGACATGAAAAAAGTGGTGTCCGGACTTACGGACCTTAAGGTTTATTCCCTCCGCAAGACCGACTACGGCATAGGTCTTTCCCCGAAAATGGATTTGTATATTTCCCAGAACGGCGAAGACTACTCCTATGTGTCCACGGTTTTTACCCCCGCCGATGTTCCCGCCGACGATGCCTTTTATTACGAACTACGCTTTCAGAACACCCTTTCGGCAAGGTATGTAAAGCTTGTCTTCGAAAAGGCCGAAAGCGTCTGGTTCTTTATAAACGAGGTGGAATTTATGGTATATGAAGATATCGAAACCAGCTATTACGGTGCCTTCAGACATGAAAAAATAACCACACCGAAAAACTGGAACTCCTCCGACAGTGACTACAACACCGCCAAAAATATGATTAAGGGGCTGACTTATCAGATAAAACCCCTTTCGGGGCTGAAGGATGTCCATCAGACCGAATACTACAATTCCCCCGTTTCCAACCGGGCTTTGACCGATGGGGTAAGCACCGCCTCCACCAACTATCAGAACCAGGCTTACTTCCACTTTACCCAGGCGGAAGGACGGTTTATCCTGTTTGACCTGGGAGCCCTTTCCACGGTTACCTCCTTTTCCGGGGATTTCCTTAAGGATACGGGTACCGGCATCAACCCTCCGGCAAGGATTGCGGTTTATGTTTCGGAAGACGGGGAAAAATTCGGCAAAGCCGGAGAAGCCAAATTCAACGCAACCGCATCAAGTCAGGTGTTCAAGGCCACCATTAACTTCGACAAAAAGTATAAGGCAAGGTATGTTATCGTATTTCTTCAGATTTCCTCCCATGTATGGTGCAGCGAACTTGAAGTTTACGGCACCAAAAAGGTTCAGTCTGATGCGGTATCCCCAAAAGCGGTCGACTATATGCAGGACGCCAAAGACGGCAGCATGGAATTAGGGGACAAGGACGGTTACCTCATGCCCGAGGACTTTATGGGGGTAAACAACGTACTTCTGTCCTACCACTGCCTGCTGGAAAACAACCTCCCCAGCGAAAAGGGACTTATAACCGTTGAGGAATACCTCCCCCATGTGGGCTATTACGACACAAAAGGCGTTCTGAAGGACACCTTTATGGACGGCTTTTTATACCTTCCTTATACCGCCTTCAACTATTCCGACTACGCCAAAACCCTTGAGGGCTGGAAAACCTATTTAAACAATCAGTTTACCGCCAACCGGAACGTGGACGCCCTGAACAAGGCGGTGGGACAGGTAAAAACCGCATTGAATAAAAACAATTACAACGTTTCGGTATTCTTTTCCATCCTTTACACCTTCAAAACCCTGGGAAGCGGTAAAAATAATTTCGGCGACGTTGACGGCGACGGGAAAAACGAGGATTTCAACACCCTTGAGGGCAGAAAAAAAGCCATCAAATGGATAATAGACCAGCAGGTTTCAAGGTTTAACAGCGGAAACTACAATAACTTAAGCCTCAAGGGCTTTTACTGGTTTGAAGAATCCGCCGGGTCGGATTCCCAGGATTCCGCATTAATCAAGTACGCCGCGGATTACCTCCACACCATGGGATATGTGCTTTTCTGGATTCCCTGGTACCGAGCGCAGGGCTTTGACAAGTGGGAGGAATTCGGCTTTGACGCCGCCTGTATGCAGCCCAACTACGCCTTTAACTCCAATCTTGATATTTCCCGGCTTTACGACAACGCAGCCTATACCAAATCCCTTGGAATGTGCGTGGAATTCGAAAGCAACGGCACAAGCTACCCCGCCGTCAATAAAATAAAGGAATACCTTTACGTGGGTATCGAAACCGGCTATATGCACGCGGTTAAGATGTACTACCAGGGAGGCGTGCCGGGGGATATCTACAATGCCTATAAATCCAAAGACCCCTATGTCCGTTCCGCCTATGACGAAATTTACCTTTACTCCAAGGGAAGGCTTACAAAGGATGACTTTTACAGCTTAAACGGCACCGCCAACCCCTATCTTTCAAAGTCCGAATACACAAACGGCAAGTTCAAAGGGGAAATAAAGGCGGACACCCAGAGCAGCTATAAAATCAAAGTCGCAACCTCCCCCAAATACGGCACACTTAAGCTGAATTACAACGGCACCTTTGAATACACCCCCTTCGAAGGGTATAAGGGGACGGATTCCTTTACCGTCTATGCCGATTACAGTCTGGAAAAATCCGCCGCCATAACCATAAACATTAATATAAATTAAGGCTTTTTATGAACAACTTCGGCATTTTAGCCGCCGGGTACGACAAATACAATACGGCCGACTACGACAAATACGCCGCCTTTGTGAAAGACGCCTTTTCCCTAAGCGCAATCCCCGTCAAGGAAGTCCTTGACTTAGGCTGCGGCACCGGGGAAATGGCGGTACGCCTTGCGGATATGGGCTACAGCGTAACCGCCCTGGACATTTCGGCGGAAATGCTGTCGGTGCTTACGGACAAGATAAAGGGGAGAGATATTCTCCCCGTTTGTCAGGATATGATAAATATCGACCTTTACGGCACGGTGGCCGGCTGTATTTCCGCCTTTGACAGCCTGAATTATCTTCTTAATGCAAAGGATCTGGAAAAAGCCTTTGCGGGGGTGGGCAAGTTTATGGAAAAAGGGGGGGTATTCGTCTTTGACATAAACACCTCCTATGCCTATGAGAAGGTTTACGCCGACAACAGCTATGTGTATGAAACGGAAAATTCGATGCTGGTCTGGCGGAACTGTTATAACAGAAACACAAGAAAATGCCATTTTTATCTCACTGAATTCGAGTTGTCGGATGACGGTAGGTATTTCCGTACCGACGCGGTTCATGTTCAAAAAAATCATTCGCTCCGGACAATTAAAACAGCCGCGGACAAAGCGGGGTTTGATGTTATGGGCATTTACGGAAATACCGACAGGGGGGAGCTTGAAAACACCTCCCCGAAAGCATATTATGTCTTAAGGAAGAACAGGGAACTTTAATGGCAAGAATACTGAGAGCAATAACGAAGGACGGTTCGGCAAGGATTATCGCCGAAAACTCAAGGGATACGGTAAACGAGGCAATAAGAATCCACAACACAACTCCCGTCTGCACCGCCGCCTTGGGGCGTACCCTTACCATAACCTCAATTATGGGGTCAATGCTTAAAAATGAAGAAGATTCCCTTACCGTTTCCTTCAGGGGAGACGGCAAAGCGGGTAAAATCGTTGTGTCATCCGACTGGAAGGGAAATGTGCGGGGGTTTATCCAGAACCCTAATGCGGATTTGCCCTTAAAACCCAACGGCAAGCTGGACGTGGCTTCCGCCGTGGGAAAAGGGGAACTTTACGTCAACCGGGATACCGGCGAGGGGGTCCCCTATTCGGGGATTTCCAATATCGTAAGCGGGGAAATTGCCGAGGATATAACCTATTATTTCGCTACCAGCGAACAGGTACCCACCCTCTGCGCTTTGGGGGTGCTGGTGGACACCGACTGGTCCTGCCTTGCGGCGGGGGGCATTCTCATTCAGCTTTTGCCCTATGCCGACGAAAGCATAATAGACATTCTTGAACAGAACCGGAAAAACATTCCTTCGTTTACAACGCTTATTAAGGAAAATACCCTTGAGGAGGTTATTGCCGCCTATCTTAAGGGAATAGAATACGATATTTTCGACGAAATTACCTGCGGTTATGAATGTAAATGCAGTAGGTATAAGACCGACACCGCCCTTATTGCGCTGGGAAGGGAAGAGCTTGAAAAGCTGGCAAACACGCCGGAAAACATAAGTATGCAGTGTCAGTTCTGCGATAAAAACTATGTTTACACTCCGGCTGAAATACAAAGACTTATTAAGGAGCTGTCATGATTAAGGGAAGGCTTGTATTCGATAAAATATCAAAAAAAGGCGGGGCTGCCCTCTTTTTCGATGAGGTTTCCTCCTATTGGCTTACCGGGTTCCATTCCACCGACGGGGTGGTTATCGTTGACAGGGAAAAAACAATGCTCTGCGTTGATTCCCGTTATTCGGAGGCGGCAGGAATCGAAAAAGCCGCCGGCAGCCTCCCGGAGGATGTGGAGGTTGTCCGTCTCGAAAACAGCGTAATCGACGCTATAAAGCAGTATGCAAAGGCAAAAACCTTAGTGTTCGATTCCTCGGCCGTCACCGTTGCCCGCCTTGAAACCCTTAGGGAGAAACTGCCGGAATTCGAATTTGTCCCGGAAAACAACATCTGCGGGGAATTCCGCATGGTGAAGTCGGCCGACGAGCTTGAAAAGATAAAAGCCGCCCAGTCAATCACAGACGCTGCCTTCGGTTACATTTTAGGCTTTATAAAGGAAGGGGTAACCGAAAGGGAAATCGCCGCCGAGCTGGAATACTTCGTCAAGAAAAACGGGGGCGACGGCATGGCCTTTGACACCATAGCGGTTTCGGGGGCGAATTCCTCCCTCCCCCACGGGGTTCCCACAGGCAGGGAAATTATAAAAAATTCGTTTATAACAATGGATTTCGGCGCAAAATATAAGGGATACTGTTCGGATATGACACGAACGGTGGTTTTCGGCAGGGCCGACGAAGAGATGAAATTTATTTACAACACCGTCCTTGAAGCCCAGAAGACCGCCCTTAATGCCGCCGCAGGGAATATGATCGGAAAAGACATCGACAAGGCGGCAAGGGATATTATAACAAATGCAGGGTACGGGATAAACTTCGGCCATTCCTTAGGCCATTCCTTAGGAATCGAAATCCACGAACCCCCCAATTTTTCCCCGAAATACGACAAAACCGTACCCTCCGGCGCGGTTATGACGGTGGAGCCGGGAATATACATCGAGGGCAAATACGGCGTAAGGATAGAGGATATGGTTTACCTCACCGACAGGGGTAATGAAAACCTTACAAAGTCCCCCAAGGAACTGATTGAATTGTAAGTATTTTTCTAAAAAGCATTGACAAAAGTGACTGATTAATGTAAAATTTCTGTAGATATTACGAAAGGATAAATATATATGGTTACAGCAGGTGATTTCAGAAACGGCCTTACATTCGAAATGGACGGGAATGTAATGCAGATTATTGAATTCCAGCACGTAAAACCCGGAAAGGGAGCCGCCTTCGTAAGGACTAAGCTCCGCAACGTCATTTCGGGAGGCGTGGTGGAAATGACCTTTTCCCCCACCGACAAGTATCCCACCGCGGTGGTTGAAAGAAAAGAAATGCAGTACAGCTACAACGACGGGGAACTTTATTATTTCATGGATATGGACACCTACGACCAGCTTCCGCTGAATGCCGATAAACTTCCCGACAGCTTCAAATATGTAAAGGAAGGGGACACCTGCCGTCTGGTTTCCTACAAGGGGAACGTGTTTTCGGTGGAACCTCCCACCTTCGTGGAACTTGAAGTGGTTAAGGCAGACCCGGGAGTCCGGGGCAACACCGCCACCAACGTGACCAAGCTTGCCGAGGTGGAAACCGGCGCTTCCATCAAAGTGCCCATGTTTATCAACGAGGGAGACAAAATAAGAATCGACACCCGTACGGGGGAATATCTTGAAAGGGTATAACACCCGTACATAACAAGGAAAGGAAAATAATTATGAACATTTCGGAAAAAGCTGCCTATATCAAAGGCCTTATGGAGGGCATGAAGTTCAACACCGAAACCGACGAAGGCAAGCTTATCAAAAACATCGTTGACCTTTTGGAAGACCTTGCCCTTTCAGTTCAGGACCTTGAGGACGAAACCGCAAGTCTTTCGGATTATGTCGAAGAAATAGACGAAGGTCTTGCCGAAGTCGAGGATGAAGTTTTCAGCGAACCCTGCGACGATTATGACTGCGATTGCGACGACTACGACTGTTGCTGCGACGAGTGCGATGACGAAGACGAAGACGGCGAAAACCAGGACGACTGACATTCCCCCGCATAATCATAAAAGCTGTTCGGCTGAACAGCTTTTTTAATGAGAAAGGGATGACCGTAAATTGATAAGCAGACAGGTTGTTTACGACCTGCACACCCATATATTCCCCGGAAAGCTTGCCGGCAAAGCGGTGGAAAACATCGGCGGCTACTACGGCATAGCCATGGCGGGGAAGGGTACGGCGGAGGACCTGGAAGAAAGCCTAAAGCTTCTTCCCAACCTGAAGTTTGTTATCTCCTCCGCTGCGTTAAAGGCCGAATCCATGGTGGCCACCAACGATTTTTTACTGGAAGCGGCAGCAGAAAAACCATACTTCATACCCTTTTCCTCTTTCTATCCCTTTTTACCGGTGGCGGAGGCCGAAAAGGAACTTATAAGGGTTAAGGCAAAGGGAACAAGGGGGATAAAGCTTCATCCGGATTTTCAGAGGTTCGATATCGACGACCCCCATGTATGTGAAATCTATAAAATCTGCAGTCAGCTTGATCTGCCGATATTATTCCACTTGGGGGACGAACATACCGACTTTTCCACCCCCGTCCGGCTGTATAATGTGGCGAACAGAATCCCGGACTTAACGATTATAGCCGCCCATCTCGGGGGCTATACGGTGTGGGAGGAGGCGGAAAAGGTGCTTATCGGCACCAAGGTTTTTACCGAAACCTCCGACGCTCTGCTTTGGCTCAGTGGGGAAAAAATCGTCGAACTCTGCCGGAAGCACGGTATTGACAAGGTGATGTTCGGTTCCGACTACCCCCTCGGCCATTCCGCCGATGTGTTCAGGCAGTTTGACAAGCTCCCCTTTACCCCGGAGGAAAAGGAAAAAATCTACCATAAAAATGCCGAAAGGCTTTTTGCCATTACATAAAGGAAATATAAGGTGCATTATGTTTACCACAGGTTTTGACAACGAACTGTACATACGTCTTCAGTCCGAAAAAATAAGGGAAAGGATATCCGCCTTCGGCGGCAAGCTGTACCTCGAATTCGGCGGCAAGCTCTTCGACGATTACCACGCCTCCCGGGTGCTTCCGGGGTTTAAACCCGACAGTAAGCTTCAGATGCTTATGACTTTGAAGGAAGAGGCGGAAATCGTAATCGTTATAAACGCCTATGACATAGAAAAGAATAAAATGCGGGGGGACCTTGGCATTACCTATGACGCCGACGTTCTCCGTCTTATAGACGCCTTCCGCCTTGCGGGGTTTTATGTGGGGTCGGTGGTGCTGACCCAGTATTCCTCCCAGCCGGCGGCCACCGCCTTTTCGGCAAGGCTTGAAAAGTTAGGGATTAAGGTTTTTCATCATTATTCCATAGACGGCTATCCCGACGACGTGAAGGCCATAGTTTCGGAAAACGGCTACGGCAGGAACGAATATATCGAAACCAGCCGCTCCCTTGTCATCGTAACCGCCCCCGGACCCGGTTCCGGCAAAATGGCGGTGTGCATGTCCCAGCTTTACCACGACAACGCCAGAGGGGTTTCGGCGGGATATGCCAAGTTCGAAACCTTCCCGGTCTGGAATCTCCCCCTGAAGCATCCGGTAAACATCGCCTATGAATCGGCCACCGTTGACCTGGGGGACGTGAATATGATCGACCACTACCATTTTGACGCCTACGGCGTGATGGCGGTGAACTATAACCGGGATATCGAAATCTACCCGGTAATGAACGCAATCTTTGAAAAAATCTACGGCAAGTCCCCCTATAAATCCCCCACCGATATGGGGGTCAATATGGCGGGTTACTGCATAATCGACGACGAGGTGGTGAAAGAAGCCGCCCGCAAGGAAATTATAAGGCGGTTCTATACCTGCGCCTGCGCCGAACGGAAGGGCTTGATCGACGACCACAGCCAGACGGCAAGATGCGAACTTCTAATGCGTCAGGCGGGGGCAACCATCGAATCAAGGCTTGTGGTGAACGCCGCCCTTGAAAAGGAAAGACTCACCGGCGCCCCAGCGGCGGCTATCGAATTAAACGACGGCAGGATTATCGTGGGGAAAACCACATCCCTGCTGGGAGCCTCCAGCGCCATGCTGTTAAACGCCCTCAAAGCCCTGGCGGGGGTTGACGACGGCATTCAGCTTATCGCCCAGAAGTATATCGAGCCCATACAGCAGTTGAAGGTTAATATCCTCGGCAACACCAATCCCCGGCTGCATATGGACGAGGTACTGGTAGCGTTGTGTATCTGCGCTTCCACCGACGAAAACGCCGCCAAATGCGTGGAACAGCTTAAAAACCTCAAACACTGCGAAGCCCATTCCAGCGTGATTCTGTCCCAGGTGGACGAAAATATTTACAGAAAATTAGGAATAAACCTTACCTGCGAGCCGGTTTACCAGACCAAAAAACTCTACCATAAATAAAAGACCGCCGACACCCATTCCTCATTCATGACTTACACATAAAGCATAAAGAGAAATAAGCGAAACAACGGTCTTTTACGGTTATCAAAGCGACAACCCGACAAAATCCAGCCGGCAGCTTACCGGGGCTTTGTCAAAATATCGGTCTGGTCTTTATAGGGCTTTTCCGCACCTGTATCAGGCAGACGGGTTTCATCGGGGGACAATACCTCATCGTTTGCCTGCAAGGCCGGGTCAATCCCCGACAAGCCGGAAATACCCATAAGTGTCCGCTTTTCAGTTACAGGATAATGAAACCTGTTGGTTTCCTGCCAAGAAGGAAATTCCTTTTTCCTTCTTCTTTTCATAACTTTCATCCTCTCCGGACAATCATATTATATAACATCCTTTCTTTTATATTCGCAGAATCAAAACTCATTTTTTTCATAAAGGGGAAAAAAATGTCATACATCGGAATCGACTTCGGCGACAAACGCATAGGCATTGCCAAAAGCGACGGCCATATCGCCACTATCGTGACCACAATCGAGGTAACGGGAATAAAGGACGCCGTCAAAAAGACGGCGGATATCATTAAAGAACACAACGCTAAAACCGTTGTTATCGGCATTCCGAAAAACATGGATTCCACCGAAGGCTACCGTTCAAAGCGGACAAGGGAGTTCGGCAAGCTTCTTGAGGAGGAAACCGGCATAACCCCGGTATATTTCGACGAAAGGCTTACCACTTCCCAGGCATATGTGTATATGAACGAAACGGATTTCAGGTCAAAAAAAAGAAAAGGCGTTATAGACGCCCTTTCGGCAAAGATAATATTGCAGGACTACCTTGATTTTCAAAAGAACAAAGCTAATCAATAAGATTTTTGTACCCGCTGTCAATATAGAGCTTGTACCAGGTTATAAAGGTGAGAATAACCCAGATTTCATGGTATAAATCCGCCTTCCCCCTGCGGTGGTCTTCCAGCAGCTTCAAGGCCTCGGCTGAATTGATATAATCCCCGGCGGTGGAATTTCTTATTATATCGCTGGCCCAGTCGTAAAGCTCGTCCTTCAGCCACACCCGTACCGGTACGGGATAGCCCAACTTCGGACGAACGATGGTTTCCTTATTTAATATATCCGAAAAAACATCCCTCAGAATATATTTGGTGGTATGTTTTTTTGTTTTGTCTTTATCGCACAGCAAGGACGCCGCCTTGAAAACCTCCTTGTCAAGGAAGGGCACCCTTGCCTCAAGGGAATTGGCCATTGACAGCCTGTCCCCTTTGACAAGAATGTCGGACCTGAGCCAGGTGTTCATGTCGCAGTGCTGCATTCTGATAAGGGGGGAACTCCCCCTGGATTCGGCGAAAATATCTTTTGTCCTGTCGGTAAAACAGACTGATTTGTCAAAGGTTTTTAAGATATCCTTTTTTGCGTTCTCGGAAAACACAAAGGAATTCCCCACATACCGCTTTTCAAGGGGGGTACAGCTTCTAATAAGGAAATTTTTCCCCTTTACGTTGTCGGGGAGGGAAGAGGCCACCCATAACAGCATCCTTTTCAGGAAAGAGGGAAAGCGGGCTAAAAAGGCGGAAGAACGGACGGTGTCGTATATACGGTAGCCCCCGAAAAGCTCGTCGGAGCCTTCTCCGGTCAGCACCACCTTGACATGCTTTGCCGCCTCTTTGCTTATAAGATAAATCGCCACCACCGAAGGGTCCGCCACCGGCGAATCAAGGTGGTAAATCACCCGCTCGTAATTGTCGGTGAAATCCTTAATGTTGCATTGAAGCTTAATATGATTTATATGAAGGTGCTTTGAAATCTGCTCCGCGTCCTCCAGTTCGGAATACCCCTTAACGTCAAAGCCGATGGTAAAGGCCTTTATCCCCGGTTGGATTTTTGAGGCTATGGCGGTTACAATTGCCGAATCCACCCCGCTGGACAGGAACGCCCCCACCGGAACGTCGGACAAAAGGTGGGCTTCCACCGATTTTTCCACGGCCTCCCGCAGGGCTTTTTTCTTCTCGTCGTATTTAAGGCTTTTATTGGGGGAAAACACGCTTTTATAATAGCAGGTGGTGTCTGTTGTTTTGCCGACCGTCATATAATGACCGGCCGGCAGGATTTTAATATCCCCCGATATGGTGTCGGGTTCGGTGACATACTGAAAGGTCATGTAATGCTGAAGGAGGGTTTTGTCAACCTTAAAGCCATCATAGGAGGAATCGGCAAGATAAGCCTTCATTTCGCTGGAAAAGATAACGCCGTCCTTGCTTTCCCGGTAATACAGCGGCTTGATGCCGAAGGGGTCCCGCCCCGCCATTATTGTGTTTTTTAGGTTATCATAGATAAGAAAGGAGAACATTCCCCTTAAGCGGTTTATAAAGGAAGCTCCGTAAATGGAATAAAGCCTTACCATAACCTCGATTTCCGACCTGGTGGTAAACTTCTCCCCGCTTTTTATAAGCTCATCCCTTAAGACAAGATAGTTATATATCTCCCCGTTATAGACGGCGACGTATCTTCCGTCCGGGGAAACATAGGGCTGTTCCCCGCCTTCAAGGTCTATTATCGAAAGCCGTCTGAAACCGAACCCCGCGTTTTTCAGAAACAGGCATTTGTCGCTGTCGGGTCCCCGGTGGGAAATAAGAGAGGACATATTCACAATGTCCTTCCTGTCGTTTTCGGTAAGGGGTAAACTGTATTTGAACATTCCTATAAAGCCGCACATATTAACCTCGTGCCATATAAATTTCAGCCTGAGAGTTTAGTAGTATATTCGTCAAAGGTAAGGTAATACTGCCTTAAAGCGACGACTGTCATTACAATCATAAGGACGATCTTGGGCACAGCCACAACCGTATAAAGGACGGGTATTATGACTCCCACAGCCGTGAGCATAAGATTGGTTCCGTAAAGCCATAGGCATAATCCGAACCGTTTTGAAAGCCTGGACACCTTGCCCGAGTATTCCAGGGGAACGTCAAAGACTTCGCTTAGGAACAAAAGGCCGAAAACCGAATAAACGGTTGTGGAAACAGCCAATATCACCGCATTTTTTAACGGGAACAAACCGAGGGTTGTGACGGAAAGGTAGGCAAACTTTTTCACAAGCACCGCCTGGACTATTTGAAATGCAAAGGCAAGGACAAAGAAAATATTTAATTTCTTACCCGCCTTCCGTAGCGCTATTACCCCTCCCCACATAAGCAGAGCTGCCACGAAGTCGGGGAGGATGTCTATCATGCTTGCGAAAATATCCACGTAAAACACCAGCCCCAGGGCGGTGAGGATAAAGGATAGTCTGATGTAGGTTACCTTCGACGGCTCCCTTTCGGTGGATACCTGCTCTTTATAGGCTTTTTCCAAAGCCGAAAGGAATTGGGCATCCTCATTTATGGCCTTGAAGTATTTTAAAATCTCCCGGTACCACCAGATACCCAATATCAGAACGATTAAGGCAAAGAGCATTATGGCGTATTCCTTATATCCCACGATTTCCATATAGACGGGGGATGCGGAAATGTCGGTGGCAGCCTCCACCTCAAGGATGGCAACCGTATCGGGGAGGACGCATAAAACAATCTTGATAATGTAAAACACAAGAGTAAGGAATTTTATATTTGAAATAAGGGACAAAGCCTTATAGCCTTCATACCTGCGGAGAAGATATTCGATTCCCCCGAAAAAGTCGGAAAAGCAGACAAGAACAAGAATTACCTCCGCCACCCCGAAGGAAAAGGTTAAAAGCAGGGTCATGGTGGAATCATAGGAAAGAAAATAAGCAAAGGCAAAAAGACGTAAAACCGAAAGGACGGCAAGATAGGTAAGCTTTTGTGCAGCAAGGGTTAACCGGTCGTCCAGCTTTGCCATCCGGCTGATTCCGGCGAGAATAAGCAGGTATCCGATAAAATCCGGCAGTATGTCAAGCATATCGATATAGGGGTTTGCCAAAAACACAAACCCGGCGATTACATATGCAAACCCGAACAGCTTTTTATTTCCATTACGCAACATTGCTTCTCCTTCCCATCTGTGCTACTCTGTCTTTTGTCGCTTTTTCGCCTTTTCTTTCTTCTCTAAATCCTCAAAATATTTTTTATCCTTTTCAAGCTGGGACTGGGTGGTTATCTTTGCGAAGCAGGTGTATAAAAACCAGAGATTCATAAACCCTATGATAAATCTGAAGCCTAAAAGCAGCATACTGAGGGTTCCGATGTTCAAAGAAGGGAAGCACATTACTAAAATAGCCCAGAAGTAAAAAACCTCCGTAAGATACAGCCGGTTTACCGCGGTATTTGCTATCTTTTCCGAACCGCCCTCCTTGGCAAGCTGCCTTATGCCGGTCATAATTGCAAAGTGAAGAAGCGCTCCGATGGCAAGATAAACACCGTAGCTTACCTTGTAGAACATCCCCTGGTCGTTTACCGCTTCGAATATGGCAAGCAGGTTTACCACCGAATATTCAAGGGAAAGAATAGAAAGGATAAGGGCGAGCCTGAATCTGTTGTTTACCGCAGAAAGCCTGTAAAAGCCGTAGGCCATAAGCGGCCAGCCGATAAGCCCGCCGCCCATGGAATCGAAAATAATCATCAGATACCCTAAGGAGGTAATTCCGAAACCCATATGTTTCCTTTCCTTATACGCTCTTTTCGTCCTTTGCCATACAGCATTTCTTATATTTCAGTCCGGAACCGCAGGGACAGGGTTCGTTGGGTCCCACTTTTTTCTTTTTAACCACCGTTATTTTTACCTTTTTGTCGGTTCTCCCCACGTTCATGTCGTTGGCGGCGGTCATTATCTGCTTGCGTTCCATGGGCTTGCGGGGCGCCACCGTAAGCAGCATCCGGACGGTGTCGTTCTTGATGCTGGAAATCATCTCGTCAAACATTTCGCCGCTTTCGATTTTATATATGGCAAGGGGGTCCCGCTGGGCGTAGGCATTCAGACCGACTCCTGTTTCAAGGTCGTCCATGGCGTCGATATGGTCAACCCACTTACGGTCCACGTTTTCCAGCAGGACAATCCTTTCGATTTCCCTGAACCTTTCGGGGGTGAACACCTGCTCCTGATAGGCATATCTCGCTTTAGCCCGGTCAAGCAGCATATTTGATATGGTTTCGGGACTTAAGGAAGCCAATTCCTCCTGGTTATAATTGAAATCGTTTTTATCGCAAAGCACCCCCAAGAAGTTGCTGCGGAGCCCGTCGAAGTTCCATTCGTCGGGGATATCCGACACGCAGAACCGGGACACCGCCCCGTTGACGTAGTCCTCCACCATTTTCCAGATGGTATTCTGAAGGTCCTTGCCGTCGAGCACGTCCCGCCTTTGGGAATAAACAATCTCCCTCTGGCGGTTCATAATGTCGTCGTATTCCAGCACCCGTTTCCGCCGGTCAAAGTTAATGGACTCAAGGCGTTTCTGGGCGGATTCGATGGAGTTGGCAAGGATTCTGGCGTTTATGGGCTGGTTTTCGTCCAGACCTAAGGTATTAACCACCCCCATTATCCTGTCGGAACCGAAAAGCCGCAT
Organism: Clostridiales bacterium UBA1389; assembly: GCA_002305335.1. Classification (GTDB taxonomy): domain Bacteria; phylum Bacillota; class Clostridia; order Oscillospirales; family CAG-382; genus UBA1206. Next base: position 64,641 of record DBQR01000008.1, on the reverse strand, counting down.
AAGGTCGTCTTCCATGGACAGGTAGAAACGGCTTGCGCCGGGGTCCCCCTGACGTCCCGAACGTCCCCTTAACTGGTTGTCAATCCGGCGGGATTCATGCCTTTCGGTAGCCAATACGAACAGGCCCCCCGCCTTTTTTACCTTTTCCGCCTCCGGGATAATTTCCGCCTCGAACTGCTTTACAAGCTGACGGTAATGAAGACGCAGGGTAATTATTTCCTCGTCTTCGGTATGGGCATAGCCGGTGGCCTCGTTAATCTGCCATTCCTCATAGCCTTCCGACCGCATTTTTGCTTTTGCCATGAATTCGGCGTTGCCGCCTAATTTTATGTCGGTACCCCGGCCTGCCATGTTGGTGGAAATGGTGACCGCCCCGGGTTTTCCCGCCTGGGCGATGATTTCCGCCTCTTTTTCATGGTATTTGGCGTTCAGTACATTGTGTTTCACGCCTTCCCTGGCAAGGAGGTTGGATAAAATTTCGGATTTTTCCACCGAAACGGTACCCACCAGCACCGGCTGACCCTTGGCGTGACATTCCTTTATCTGATTTATGATATGGTTGTATTTACCCTTGACCGTCTTAAACACCATATCGGTGTGGTCGTCCCGTATCATGGGGCGGTTGGTGGGGATTTCCACCACGTCAAGGTTATATATTTCCCTAAATTCGTCCTCCTCGGTGAGGGCGGTACCCGTCATGCCGGAAAGCTTTTTGTAAAGGCGGAAGTAGTTCTGGAAGGTGATGGTTGCCTGGGTCTTGTTTTCCCGTTCGATGGTTACCCCTTCCTTTGCCTCCAGAGCCTGGTGAAGGCCGTTGGAATACCGCCTGCCGTACATAATCCGTCCGGTGAAGGGGTCGACGATAAGCACCTGACCTTCCTTTACCACATAGTCCACGTCCTTCTGTTTAACCCCGTGGGCGTGGATGGCGTTGTTTATATAATGCATGTATTCCTGGTTTTCGGCGTCCCCCAAGTTTTCAACGGCGAAAAAGCGTTCCGCCTTTTCAATCCCGCTCTTTGTAAGCACCGCGGTTTTCGCCTTTTCGTCAACGATGTAGTCGGCGTCGATGTCGTCGTGGTCGGCCTTGGCGTCGATTTCCTTCATGCGGAAGCACTTCATCCGCTTGACAAGCTCGTTGGTCTTTTCGTAGAGCGGGTCGGACTTCTCCCCGGCGCCGGATATGATAAGGGGGGTTCTCGCCTCGTCGATGAGTATGGAGTCCACCTCGTCGATTATGGCAAAGTCATGCCCCCGCTGGGTAATTTGTTCCTTGTAGATTACCATATTGTCCCGCAGGTAGTCAAACCCTATTTCGTTGTTGGTGCCGTAGGTAATGTCGGCGGCGTAGGCGGCTTTTTTCTGCTCCCTTGTCTGCCCGTGGACGATAAGCCCCACCGACAGCCCCAAGAAGTTGTAAAGCTTTCCCATCCATTCGCTGTCCCGCTTGGCAAGATAGTCGTTTACCGTAACGATATGGACGGATTTGCCGTCAAGGGCGTTGAGATATGCCGGCAGGGTGGCAACCTGGGTTTTGCCTTCGCCGGTTTTCATCTCGGCGATACGCCCCTGGTGAAGCACGATACCGCCGATAAGCTGAACCCGGTAGTGCCTGGTACCCAGCACCCGGTCGGCGGCTTCCCGCACCAGAGCAAAGGCATCCGGCAGGATATCCTCCTTTGTTTCGCCGTTTGCCAGCCGCTGCCTGAGCATGGGGGTTTGAGCCTGAAGTTCTTCATCGCCCATGGCTTTATATTTGTCCCCGAGGGACTCTATTTTATCAACAAGGGGTATTAATTTTTTAATCTGCCTTTCGCTGTAGGTTCCGAAAAGCTTTGTTATAACCGACATTAAAACGCCTGCCTTCAATATATTTATAACTTAAAACATAATATCATATATTCGCAAAAAAATACACCCCTTTTTGTAAAAATAATTGAAAAACAGGCAAAATTGTGCTAATATTATGCTGTTATACTTAAAAGACCTTTAAGGACGGTGTAAAATACAGCTTTGCTGAACATTGTTTTGCTTGAACCCGAAATCCCCCAGAACACCGGCAACATCGCCCGCACCTGCGTTGCCACCTGTACCACCCTTCATCTTATCAGGCCCTTCGGCTTTGAAATCACCGACAAAAATTTAAAGCGGGCAGGCCTTGATTACTGGAAATATCTTGACATAAAATATTACGACAATTTGGAACACTTCAGAACCGAAAACCCGTCTGCCGTCTGCCGGTATTTCACCACCAAAGGGGAACTCTGCTACACGGACGCCACATACCCCGAAAACTGCTATTTGTTTTTCGGTAAGGAAACCAGGGGGTTACCCGAAAGCTTATTAAAAGAGAATGAAAAAGACTGCGTAAGAATCCCCATGTTCGGGGAAATAAGGTCGCTGAATCTTTCAAATTCGGTGGCGATAGGTCTGTATGAGGCGTTGCGTCAGCAGGGGTTCGACGAACTTAACAAAATGGGGAAATTCCCCGGAAAGGCATGAAAATGGACAAAAACACGGTTGCCGCCATATCCACCCCTAAGGGTAAGGGCGGGGTGGCAATGATAAGAATAACCGGTGAAAACGCCATTAAGGTGGCGTCAAAGGTGTTTGTCCCCAATTCCGGTAAGGAAATTGAATCCTATAAAACCAATACCGCGATTTACGGCAGGTTTTTCGACGAGGGCATACCCTTTGACGACGGTATTGCCATAATATATAAAGCCCCCGGCTCCTTTACCGGGGAGGATACGGCGGAACTGTGCTGTCACGGAGGAGTGAAGGTAACGCAGAAACTCCTTTCGGCGGTGTTTACCGCCGGGGCATATCCCGCCGGTGCCGGGGAATTTACCAAACGGGCGTTTATAAACGGCAAGCTCACCCTTTCGGAAGCGGAAGCCATAGGGGGGATTATCGACGCGGTATCCGACAAGCATCTTAACATCTCCCTTTTGCAGCTTGAAGGTTCCATAAGCCGGAAAATATCCGACATTTATTCAAAGCTTGCCTTCCTTGCCTCCTCGGTGTACGCCTATATAGACTATCCCGATGAGGATATGACCGACATACCGGCGGAGGAAATGAAAAAACGGCTTTTTGATATTTACTCGGAACTGGAAGCCCTCCACCGGAGCCGTAAATACGGAATAGCCATTAGCGAAGGGGTGTCCGCCGTTATCGCCGGAAGACCGAACACAGGTAAATCCTCACTGTTAAACCTCCTTTCGGGTACCGACAGGGCGATAGTAACCGACATAGAAGGCACCACCCGGGACGTTATAACCGAAAAAATAATAGCGGGCGATATTGTGCTTAACCTTTCCGACACCGCCGGCATACGGGAAGGCGGGGACATTATCGAAAAAATGGGTATCGAACGGTCGGAAAAGGCTATACGGGATGCGGAAATAATAATTCTTGTCCTGGAAAATAAAGTAAGGCCCGAAGACCATAAGGTAATTGAACTTATCAAAAAGGCGGGCAAAGAAGATTCAACCATCGCCCTTTACAATAAAACCGACCTTGATACTGCGGAAACCGCCGGCATTTTCAAATATGAAATCCCCTTTTCGGCAAAGACGGGGGAGGGAAAGGACAAGCTTGAAAAAGCCATTTCAACCCTCTGCGGGGAAGGGGAGGTCACCGACAATTCAACTATAATAATTTCCGCCCGACAACATGCCGCCATAAAAAAGGCGATGGAAAGCGTTAATAACGCCATAAACGCCCTTGACGCCTTTACCCAGGACATTGCGGGGATGGATATCGAAGGGGCAATGGCGGCTTTAGGTGAACTGGACGGCAGGCAGGTAAGCGAAGAAGTGGTAAAGGGAATATTCTCCCATTTCTGCGTGGGGAAGTAAATTGAATTCAAAAGAGGAAAACCGATATATATGAACGAACTTAAATTTGACGTGCTGGTGGTGGGGGCAGGACACGCCGGAATAGAAGCCTCCCTTGCCTGCGCCCGTCTCGGCATGAAGACGGCAGTCTTTACTATGAATATGGACCTGGTGGGGAATATGCCCTGCAACCCCTCCATAGGCGGCACCGGAAAGGGACATCTGGTGTTTGAAATCAACGCCTTAGGGGGGGAAATGGGGAAGGCCGCCGATGCGGTTATGCTCCAGTCCCGTATGTTGAACAGCTCAAAAGGGCCTGCGGTACACTCTTTGCGGATGCAGTCCGACCGGGTGGCGTACCGCAACTATATGAAAAAAGCTCTCGAAAACACCTCCAACCTTACCCTTATTCAGGCGGAAGTCATTGAAGTTCTGGTTGAAGGCGGTGAGGTCTGCGGGGTTAAAACCGCCTTTGGAATGGAATATGAAGGAAAAGCCGTCATCGTCGCCACCGGCACCTCCCTCGGGGGACGGATAATCGTAGGCGAAGCCTCCTATCAGTCGGGGCCGGATAACACCCTGCCGGCTACAAGACTGGCACAGAGTTTGATTAACCGCGGGGTTAAAATCGTAAGATTCAAAACCGGAACTCCCCCCAGGGTTCACGCCGACAGTCTTGACTATGACGAAATGGAAATTCAGCCCGGCGACGAATTTCCCCGTTTGTTTTCCTCCGACGAATACGGGACAAATTCAAGGTGCTGCTATATAACCTACACCAACGAAAAAACCCATGAAATCATAAGGAAAAACCTCCACCGCTCCCCCCTTTTCGGCGGAGCAATCAAGGGCACGGGACCCCGCTACTGCCCTTCCATAGAAGACAAGGTTGTCCGCTTTGCCGACAAGGAAAGGCACCAGCTTTTCATCGAGCCCATGGGGCTTGACACAAAGGAAATGTACATCCAGGGTCTGTCCTCCTCAATGCCGGAGGATGTCCAGCGGGAAATTGTCCGTTCAATAAAGGGACTTACCCACGCCAGGATTATGCGTACGGCGTACGCCATAGAATACGACTGCGCCGACCCCACCCAGCTTAAGCCCACCCTTGAATTCCGGGACATTCCCGGCCTTTACGGCGCCGGTCAGTTCAACGGCTCCTCCGGGTACGAGGAGGCGGCAGCCCAGGGACTTATCGCTGGAATAAACGCCTCTTTGAAAATCATGGGCAAGCCTGAATTTATCTTAACAAGAGGGGAAGCCTATATCGGCACCCTGATTGACGACCTGGTGACAAAGGGGACAAACGAACCCTACCGGATTATGACCAGCCGGAGCGAATACCGGTTGTATTTAAGACAGGACAACGCCAAAACCCGTCTTATGGAAAAGGGTCATGATATCGGGCTGGTAAGCGATGAGGAGTACGAGAAGTTCATCGAAGATGAGGAACTCCTTGAAAACGAAATAGAAAGGCTGAATTCCCAAAGCCTTAAGATGAGCGAAGAGCTTAACAACCTGCTTGTGTCAAGGGGCTATGAAAAGCTGACCGGCGGAATCAGAAAAGCCGAGCTGTTAAAACGCCCCCTTATTTCGGTTTTCGATATATATAGCCTTGATGGAACCGCCGGCATCCCCCGCCATATCGCCGAACGGGCGGAAATCGAAATTAAGTACGAAGGGTATATAAAAAAGGAACTTTCAGAGGTGGAACGCTTCAAGCACCTGGAGGAAAAGCAGATTCCGTCCGATATCGATTACTCGAAAATCACCGGTCTTCGCATTGAGGCAAGACAGAAGCTGGAAAATTTCAGGCCGGAATCGGTGGGAAGGGCGTCAAGGATTTCCGGTGTCTCCCCCGCCGACATTTCGGTGCTGCTTATCTACCTTTCCCAGAGGGGTAAGAGAAATGATTGACATAATAAAGAAACATTCCCCTATCTCCCTGACCGGGGAACAAGTTGACATAATGCAAGCGGTGTATAACAGGCTTGTCGAAAAGAACAGGGTGCTAAACCTTACCGCCATTACAAACCCGGTTGAGGTTGCCGAGCTTCATTTTATCGATTCCCTCTACCCCGTGTCCACCGGGCTTGTTAAGGGGAATGTCCTTGACGTGGGAAGCGGCGGAGGTTTTCCGGGAATTCCGGTGGCGGTTGCCACGGGGAATAATGTCACCTGCCTTGACGCCACCAGAAAAAAGCTGGATTTTATCGAAGAAACGGCTGATTTTCTTAGTCTTGATAATATAAGGGTCTTGTGCGGCAGGGCGGAGGAGCTGGCGTTAAAAAACGAATACCGGGAAAAGTACGACACCGTTCTCTCCCGGGGGGTGGCAAAGCTTAACGTGCTTTGCGAATGGTGTCTGCCCTATGTAAAACCGGGGGGATATTTTATCGCCATGAAGGGCTCAAACGCCGTTGAGGAAGCTAACCAGGCACGGAACGCAATAAAACTCTTAGGCGGGGAAATGGTAGAGATAATCCAGTACAAGCTGGAGCTTACCGGACACGACCATGCCCTTGTCATAATCCGGAAAACTACAAACACGCCGGTAACTTTTCCCAGACGGAATTCCCTGATAATGAAAAAACCGCTTTAATTTACAAGGGGGGAGCACAATGCTGAACAAAGACGGACTCACGGAAGAAGAATTTTTAAAGCAATACGACCCGTCAAAGTGGGAACGTTCCTCGGTGACGGTGGATGTGTTCTTATACTGCGTCAAAACCAATTCGGTGCTGCTTATAAAACGGGGCAACCATCCCTTTATGGGGAAGTGGGCGCTGCCGGGGGGCTTTTTAGAGCCCGACGAAACGGCGGAGGAGGCGGCAAAGCGGGAACTGTTTGAGGAAACCGGGGTAAAGATTGACACGATAAAACAGCTTCGCACCTATTCCGACCCCTGTCGGGACCCCCGCACCCGGATTGTCACCGTTGTTTTTTTAGCATTTACCGAAGAAGAGTATTCCAAAGCCGGGGACGATGCATCCGACGCCGCGTTTTTCCGGGCAAAAAGGGAGGTTTTAGAGTCAAAGGACGGCACCGAAACGGGACGGATAAGACTCAACTCAACCAAAGAGGTTATTCAGTATTTATATAGGAAGGAAACAAGACAAACCGCCTACCCTGCCGACCCGGAATTTTTCTGTTCGGGTTCAAACCGCATAGCCGGCGACCATGCGGTTATAATCGCTCATGCCCTGGATTTTGCCGAAAAGTGGCTTAACGGCAGGTAAGCAGTATAAAATCAATGACATCTTATAATATATTTTACTCTATTTATCAGCAGCACGGTTGAAAAAGCCAATGCCTTCCTACTTCCGGGGAAGGTGTCAGCCGTAGGCTGACGGATGAGGGGTATCGTCGCCCATACGGGAGAGAAATATAAAAAATACACCCTTTCGGGTGCATTTTGGCAGGGATAGCTGGATTTGAACCAGCGGATGCAGGAGTCAAAGTCCTGTGCCTTAACCAGCTTGGCTATATCCCTTTACTGACCCAAAAATTATACTTTACATTTTATATTTTGTCAAGTCCAAAATCGTAACAACAAGGTTTCTATCCTTCTAAGGTAATGGCTCTGCCAATGAATAATAATACACTTTGTTATGTATAAAAATGTCATCATAATAAACAAAGCCTACATTAATATTATCTGTTCCCCATGTCTGTAAAAGGAAAATCCTTAAATATAATGAATTATTTTACATTTGATTAAAAAAATCCTCATTTACTCTTGACAAATATCAACCGAGATGGTAAAATCAAAGGGAAAAAGTGGAGCGCTATTTTTCTTGTTTTTTGTTTAAATTTGAATATGGAGGAATCGAAATGGCTGAAAAAGATGTAAAAAAAGAAGTCAAGAAAGAAAAGAAACAGTCTTTTTGGGGAAAACGCATTTCCACGCCGGTGGGGCTTATTATCTTGTTTGTCGAACTGGCTATTGTGATAGGAATAGGTCTTTTAATCTGCCTTGCCTGATTAATTAGTTTCGTTTACTTAAGCTATTCGGTTTTATCGGAAGTTTTTCATAAGTTTTCATACAAATGCCCGGACGATAGGAAAGCAAAACAAAAGAGACTTATTTGTTTGCGGTTGTAAGCGTTATTTTAGTCCGTTACCATGAAAAGCCGCTTCAGCTAAGGCTGTTTTGTTTCCAATTATCGGCATCTGCTTGCTGTACTGTTCCGCTGTGGAGTTGTTATCAGCAAAATACGGAATATATGCGTCGATGTAGCATGTATATGATGGGCATTTTGCTACAGCAGTAGCAGATAAATCATAATTTTGCACCAACCAAATAATCTCAGGAAACCCCCATTTTTGGATGGGGGTTTCCGCAAATAATAGTAAAATAATGTAAATCCCTGGGAAACGGGGGAAAACCCTATGTTTAAGACACCTCATACCAATGCCCGGCGGGCCTTCACCCTGGTGGAGCTGGTTATAACCATGGCCCTTGTCGCCATCATAGCGGCAGTAGCCATAGGCATTGTGGTTATAACCTCAAAAACCGCGGGAAGCAGCGAAAACAGCTTGGTGCGCATAACCGAACTGCGGCAGGCAAAGGAAAGCATTATGCTCTGGGCTTCCTCCCATGACGACGGTAAATACACCCTTTCGGTTTACCGTGACCGCCTTGAAATTACAGACAACGGCGGGGAGGTGGTCGCTCAGTGCGCCATTTCCGGCAGGGAAATGAACCTTATCCCGAACCCCTCTGGCGGAGAAAGCAGCAGACACTTTGCGGTTGTAAAGGAGGCGGCTTTTTTCCTTATGGAAAATTCCAGCGTCCCGAGTGAGGAAAACAGCGAAAACAGCGAAAACAACGAAATCCCAAACCCCTCCTTCCTTGTCAGATGCACTCTGACCTACACCCACGAAAACGGGGAGGATGACTTTGATTTTGTGTTTGCCGTAAGGGCTGCAGACTGCGTGTATGTTGAGGATATCCCGTCGGGTAGTTGAAAATTATCACAAAGGATTGTGATTGGAGTAGTAAATGGCTGAAAAGAACCAAAACCAGATTACGGATAAATCCGGACTTAATTCAGGCGATTTTTATACGGTGGATTACGGTCTTGAGGGGGATATAACTCTTAACGACATAACCCCCCTTCCCCTTGCCGAGGGGGAAAAGGGAGGCAAAGGTCAGAAAGGGGGAAAACGGCACAAGGGGGCTAAAAAGGAAGAGCTCCAGGACGCCGAAGCGGAAGAAAACTCCGAAGAAACCCCGCCCCCCCAACCGGAGGACGAAACCGGGGAAAACAAAAAGAAAAAGTCGAAGTTTTTCAAGTCGAAGCCGGTAAAACGGCCTGTCCCCAAAATCAAATGGCAGAAGGATCTGTCCTTTGTCGGGATACTGCTTAATAAGGTAAAGGCCTCCCACCCGGCGGTTATCGTGGGGTTGGATCTGACTTCAAAAAATATAAATATTATGGACATAAAGGGGACAAACGGCAAAACCGCCCATGTCACAAGGGTTCCCTTCAAGGACAGTCCCGAAGATGTAAAGTTTTTCGACTTCCTTTCGGGAGCCTTAAACGAGTTTACCAAATCAAGACCGGCTGAAAAGGCCAACAACGTTTATTTTATTCTCCCCGACAGCTGCGTCGCCCTTGACATTATAACCATCCCCTCCATCAATAAAAAACGGGTGCAGGAATCGCTGGAAATCAATATCGCCGAAACCTACAAGGACATAGACACTTTGCGTTTGTCCTGTTCCACCATCGTTTCCAGCAACAAGATGGTTACATATACCCTTACTTCCATAAGGAAAAAATTGCTGGCTAACTATAAAAGCTCCCTTGAACGGCTTAAGATGTCCCCCAAGGTGTTCACCTTTTCGGCGGCGTCAAGCTTAAACAGCGTGTTTGCTTTACAGTCCCGCAACCGGGGACGGTCCTTTGTGTTCATGGACGTGAAAAAGCACGCCACCCGTTTTATCATATGCGCCAGAGGCAAGCTGGTGGGATTTTTCAACCATCCCATAGGCTATTACATTCTGAAACCCGACCAGGTGATGAACGAAAGCATATTATACAACCACGATATTGCGGAACTGGCGGTGCTTAATGCCGAGGAAAAGGCAAAACGAAAGGAACTAACCCTTCTTGATTCCGAGGTTGAAGAGGATAACGAATCCTTCCTTGACCAGGTGCTGGGAGGGGGAGGACCGGATATGCCGGCGGAGGCTCCCACTAAAAACGATAACAAAAAGGCTCCTAAGCTGCTTATCAAAAAAACAGCTAAAAAGCTTCCCAAATTCATGCTCCGTCCCGAACCCGAAACTCCGGAAGGGAAGATATACGAAAACTTCCGGATTCTCATGAAATGGGCTTTGCTTCTGGTAAAGCACAACAAGGGAATCGGAAAGGGCTGCGACCCGGAATATATTCTGGTGAACATCCCCCCCCAGTTTGCCTTTGTGATTGACGAAGCAAACAAGGAAAAAAAGGAAAACGGCATTGAATTCAGGAAGTTTATAACCGACCATATAAACCCAAAGGTTTCGGCAAATCTTGAACTTTACGGAGCGGTTTACACCGACACCTACAATCTCCAGCATAATTTTTAGGAGGATTCTTGTGAAAGGTAAAGCTGCAAGGCGGGGAATATCGGTAGTGGAAGCGGTTATCGCCATGGCGCTTATATCCATTCTGTCGGCAGCCGCTTTTACCGCCATAAACGCCTCGTTAAAGGCAAATACAAGATCAATAATGAGGTTTAGTTCCATAAGCCTTATTAGCGACAGCCTTGAATGTTTCAAATACAGTCGGGATACGGAGGAATTCGAATCCTCCCTTGTATTCAGCGGGAACGACTTCACCGGACCCCTTAATCTGATAAATAGCGATGATATGTACGTCTTTGACAAGGGCGGTTACAAGGTGATTGTCACTTTAAATTGGGAACAAAAAACCTTTGCAGCCTACGCTCAGACAAATTCCGGCGAGGTATTTTACACCTTTAACCCCCTTCCCGACGGGTCTTCCGGAAGATATAAAAAGGGAGGGTGATGTATGAAGAAATGCCGGAAAACGAATCATATAGCAAGAAGGGGAATGGCAATAGAAACCGCAATCTATACAATGGTTATAGTTTTTATGCTTATTTCCACTATAATGTTTGTAACCGTAGAAGCCGTAAGGGATGATATTAAAAACAATTCCGCTTTTCTGGAAAGATACGCCGAAATCGACCTTATCGGGGAGGATTTTGTTGCATCTGTCCTTAACAAGAGGGAATTTTCGCCGGAAAGCTATACAGGTTTTCAGGTTGTCGTCACGGAACCCAACACCCTCACCGTAAGGGAAAACGGTAAAACCGTTTTAACCGTTGCTATTTCCGGCGGGAAAATCGTCTGCTGGACACATTAAGGAAATCGAATGAACACTTTGGTTTTAGTTTACATAATTACCGCCCTGCTGGGGCTTTGCGTGGGCAGCTTTCTGAATGTGGCAATCTTGCGCATTCCGGAAGGGGAAAGCATAGCTTTCCCCCCTTCAAGATGCCCCAAATGCAAATCAAAAATTAAGTGGTATGACAACATACCCCTTTTGTCCTATTTGTTTTTAGGCGGAAAATGCCGGAACTGCAAGAATAAAATATCCCTTCAGTATCCTGCGGTGGAGCTTGCCAACTGCCTGTTATGGATTATCTGCGTTATCAGATTCTGGGGAATTTCCCCTTATTATGCGGTAATCTGCATGGCGGCATGCTCGGTTTTGGTTTGCATTTTTGTTATTGACATTCATTGTCATTTGATATTCTACCGCTTTCAGGTTCTGCTTTTCGCATTGGCGTCGGCGTCAATGCTTACTAAGCAGGGAGAAAGCGCAGTAGACCGTCTTATCGGCTTTGCGGCAGGGGGAATACTTCTTTTAGTCATCTATCTTGTGTTCCTGTATGTGGTAAAGCGGGAGGGAATAGGCATAGGGGATATAATCCTCATGGCCGCAAGCGGGCTTATGGTGGGCTGGCAGGGACTTATACTGGTTATGCTGGTTTCCTCGATTTCCGCCTGCATTGTCCTGCTTGCGGTAAGAATTATAAACCGGATCCGCGACCGCTTTACCGAATATCCCTTTGCTCCCTTTATAGTACTGGGTGACCTTGTAGCCTTGTTTTTCGGCGAACAGATTATAAGGTGGTATTTAAATCTATTCATAGGAGGTTAAACCGTTGCCCAAATACAAATATGTTGCGGTTAACATAAATAAAGTGAAATTTTCCGGTAGCTTTATCGCCGAAAACGAAAAGGACCTTGCCGTCCAGCTGGCAAAGCAGAATCTGTATCTGGTTTCCTGCACCCAGGTCAAACGGGCATCGCCAAGCAACTTCTTTTCGGTTACCGGTAAGGTCAAGCTGAATGAAATAACCACCTTCTGCAGACAGTTTTCAATTATGATAAACGCCGGCATTTCGGTGGTTAACTCAATAGGAATACTTAAGAATCAGAAATATACCGGCTATTTCAAAAGCGTCCTTGACACGGTGTACGATGATATAAAGGGCGGCCTTTCCTTGTCGGAAGCAATGAAAAAGCACGAAAAGGTGTTCCCTAACTTCTTCCGCAGCATGGTGTATGTGGGGGAAATAAGCGGGCAGCTTGACCGGGTGCTGTTATCCCTTGCCGAATACTACGAAAAGGACAGGGAAATCAAGAAAAAGGCAAAATCCGCCCTTATCTACCCGGGAATACTTCTTTCCCTGACGGTGGGAATTATCATAATCATGCTGGTTTACGTAATACCCACCTTCCGTACCGCTCTGGAAAACATGGAGGTGGACATGCCGGGGATTACCGCCGCAATCTACTCCATGAGTGACTGGCTGCTGGGCAACTGGAAGTACTTGATTCTTGTTTTTCTTATTATTTTCATGCTGATTGCCGGCTTAAGGAAAACCAAAAAAGGCAAATACTTTTTTGATTCCGTCAAACTGAAGATTCCAATCTACCGCAAGGTTCAGATAAACCTTATAACATCAAGGTTCGCCAGGGGCTACAGCCTGCTTTTATCCAGCGGCATGGACGTGGTGGATGCCATGGAAACCATGTCGGTGGTATTGGGGAATGCCAATGTGGAAAAGCGGTTTAAGAAAGCGGTGGAGGACGTCCGTCTCGGAAACACCATAACCGCTTCTCTGGGGGCATACAATATGTTCCCCGACATACTGCTTCAGATGGTTGCGGTGGGTGAAAAAACGGGTACTTTAAGCGAAGTTTTAAGCCGTGCCTGCATCTACTTTGACGACCAGGTGGATTCCTCCCTTACGGCATTGACCTCGATGCTCCAGCCGATTTTAATCACAATCCTCGGCGGGTCGGTAGGAACCCTCTTTTATGCGATTTACGCCCCCATGATTTCCATAATGCAAACCTATCTGCCCTAAAGGTGGTAAATAATGAACATCAACTACGATATTTTACAGTATTTTGTTTATAAAAAGCTTATCAAACGCAAAGATGCGGAGGATATGCTTATAGAATGCGAGCGTTTGGGGGTCAGTCCGGAACAGTATCTGAAAAAGAGAGAGCTGGTCACCGAACTGGAGGAGGTAACCACCCTTGCCGAGTATTACAACCTCCCCACCGTTCAGGTGGATATGCTGGACATTGATAAAAGCCTCCTTTCCAACTTCACCTATGAATTTATGCGAAAGCATAAGTTTTTACCGGTTTCCATAGACAAAAACGGGGTGCTGCTGGTGGCGATAGGCAAACCCCTGTCCTGTTCCGCCCTTTCCATGATTTCCACCTTTTATTCGGGGTTTATGGACTTTATCTATGTCCCCCCCACCCAGATAGACGTATATATCGATTCCATTGTGGCGGTTATCCAGACGGCAAAAGCGCTGCATGCCATAAGCCAGCCCGACACCTCCTCAAAGCCCCAGGAAAAAATTTCCTCTGCTATCGACGGTCTTCAGGAAGAGGACGATATAATAAACAACCCGGCGGTACGCCTTGTGGATTCCATTATAAAAGAGGCAATACCATCAAGGGCAAGTGATATTCACGTTGAACCTTTCTCCTCGGTGGTTAAGGTGAGATACCGTATCGACGGCAGTCTGCGGGACAGGGCGGAATTCCCCATTGAGGCCTATTCGGCAATCTGCGCCCGTATTAAAATTTTGTCAAATATGAATATCGCCGAACGGCGGATCCCCCAGGACGGGAGAATACACCAGAACATAAACGGCAAGGAATACGACTTCCGGGTGTCGTCGCTTCCCACCATCTACGGGGAAAAGTTCGTTATACGAATTCTCGACAAATCCTCCTTTTATTTCACCCGTCAGGACTTAGGCTTTACCCCGGAGGAAAATACCCTTATCGACAAAGCCCTTGCCCGGCCTAACGGGATAATACTGCTTACCGGCCCCACGGGCTGCGGCAAGTCAACCACCCTTTATTCCTTCCTTAAAGAGCTTAACAAAGCCGACGTAAATATTATAACGGTGGAAGACCCGGTGGAATACACCATGGCGGGGATAAATCAGGTTCAGGTTAACACAAAGGCAAACCTTACCTTTGCCGCCTCATTGAGGTCAATCCTCCGGCAGGACCCCGACGTTATTATGATAGGGGAGATACGTGACGAGGAAACCGCCCAGATTGCGGTCAGGGCAGCCATAACCGGACACTTGGTTTTCTCAACCCTCCATACCAACGACGCGCCGGGAGCAATAACCCGTCTTATCGACATGGGGGCGGTTGACTACCTTTTGGCCGACGCTCTGGTGTGCGTCATCGCCCAGAGGTTAGTTAAAAAGCTTTGTCCCGCCTGTAAAAAGAAGGGGAAAACCAATGCAAATGAGATGGAAATTCTGAAGCTTGAAGAACCGGTTACCGTTTGCCGTCCGGTGGGTTGCCAGTTCTGTTCCAATTCGGGCTATCGGGGAAGACTTGGGATACATGAAATAATGTATATCGACGAAACCCTGCGGGATGCCATCGTTGGTGGTATCAAGGTTGAGGATTTAAGGAAGCTGGCAAAGGACCACGGCCTTGTCCCCCTTTGGGATTCCTGCCGTAGCTTTGTGCTTCAGGGACTTACCAGCATCGAAGAGCTGAAAACCCTTAATATAGAGTAAGATACCGAGGATAATAATAACAGCAAATCAAGACAAAGGCAGGTGTTTTGGCAAATGGCATTAAGGCATTTGTATTCAAGGGTACCGGCAAAGGCGAGCATGTTCAACTTAACCGACAGCTACGATACCTTTGC
This sequence comes from Clostridiales bacterium UBA1389, assembly GCA_002305335.1. Classification (GTDB taxonomy): domain Bacteria; phylum Bacillota; class Clostridia; order Oscillospirales; family CAG-382; genus UBA1206. The sequence continues at coordinate 49,559 of DBQR01000008.1, read as the reverse complement.
CAAATCCCAAAAGCTGGATAAGGATTTTATCCTTTGCGAAATGGGAAGACTTTTTGAATATGCCCCCGGAAAGACCGAAAGCGAAATGATACTTGACGGCTTTCTCCCCCCCACCTACTGCACTCTGAGAACGCCGGAGGGGGTTATAGTCCATAGCTCTATTACCTACCAGCAAAGGGACTTTACCGGTGAAAGGTATTCCTTTATGATTAATTCCCTTGTTCTTGAAAAGGACGAAAAGGGAACAATCTATTCCAAAAAGGAAGCCGCATACTTCAACCCCGATATCTTTACAGAAAAAATCGAATCTTTCGACATAACCTCCCAGACCTTTTCGCCCGTTTCGGATTACCCCGAAACCCCTTATGAAACTGAAAAGTTAAGGGACATTTCGGAAATATCCGGCGAATACGACGAAAGGGTGATAAAGCGGCTTATTTTCGCCCTCCTTTACGTATCCGCCAACAAAAACAAATGCGTGTATATCGCCCCCCTTATGCCCCCGGAGGAGTTATCCAGATGGGGACTTGAGTTTATAAACGCCCTGATGCAGCTGTTTCCCGCTTTTATCAGGGAACGGCTTTCCTTTATAACCTTTATAACCGAATACAAAAAGCTTAACTGCTTTAATGTCAAGTTCGTTCATTCCGATGACATACAGGCAGGCGGTAAGGGTTTTGTCTTTGACATGACACCGGGTAAGCCCGACAATATAAAGGAAGGGGATTACAAGCAATTCGAAAAGGAAGTAACCTTCCTTTATGAGCTGTGCGAAGACAAGGAAAGACGGGATTCCTTCACTGCATTTTGCGACAATATGGTTAAGGCAGACAGCGAATACGATAAACCCGGCCTTCAGACCTTTGCCGACATGGTTTTGCTGTTTAGGCAGAGTCGCTATGAGGGGGAAGTGGAGGAAAACGACCTTATAGCCAACGACCAGTCCTGCTTTAAGCTTATTTCCACTTACGAAAGCCACCGTAATGCTCTTGAGCTTAACGACCGGCTTAATATCCTTGCCCCCCTTATTGCGCGATACTGTTTTACCCGGTCCCCCATCCCATCAAACGTATTCAGTAAGCTGACAAAGCTCTATTCGAAAGAACCCTTCGAATGCCGGGTGGTTATAATGAACGGTCTGCTGGAGCTTATCCACACCGACGCCATGCGGGAAAAGCTGTTTGCCTTTATTAAAAACGTCTTCGACGATGAAACGGCGGAAAGAAGGGAAGTCATATGCGAAAACCTGTCAAGGGTGTTTTACGGCGGTTTCCTTCAGGATCAGATATTAACCCTGTTTGATACCGTCTTTGAGGGGGAAATCGAATCCAGCAAAACGAACATTTTATCAAAACTGCTATTGTCAATCCGCACCGAATCCATACGGGACAAGGTGTTTGAGTTTCTGAAAAACCACGCCGTCAGAATAACCGGCGAACACCGGGAAATGGTTTATACCGCCCTGCTGGAAGCGGTCCCTGTAAAGGATATAACCTCCTCAAAAGCGGTGGAAACAATTGATTACTATTCCAAAAACGATACCCCCGCCTTACAGAACGAACTTTCGTTTGAACTGTATTCCATGCTGGAGGAAAACGACTCCCTTATTGAAATTCTTATTACCGACAGCGAATTAAACACAAAAGGCCCCGTTTCCTTCGGGGTTATCAAACGAATCATAAGAAACAACATAAGGAAAAAACTGTTTTCGGTTATGCTGAGCCTCCTTGTGGGGAATAAGCTAACCGGCATTTCCAACGCCGTCGAGGCGGTGTGGCTGTTCGATGACACCGATCCCGAAAGCATAAACAAAGCTTTATTTGAAAAACTAAAACCGGTGTTTGAGACCGTTGCCAAAAACGCCACCCTTGAGGATATGATAAGCCTTTACAGCCGGCTGGATTCTTCTCCCTTAAAAGTAGGGGATTATCGGAAAGCGATGTATAACCGGTTTTGCCAGAACTGCCTGTTTCCCCTGATGGGAGAAAACTACATAAAAGCCCTTGACCCCCGGCTTCATACCCGCCCCATAATTTATTATGCCGATTATGCCGAAAAAGCCGAGGGGATAGCCTCTTACGACGGGGTTAAAACGGTTACGGGTTTTTCCCACCTTATAAAAGCCGTAAATGCCGGCAGTTCGGTTGAAATCCTGAATTGCCTGTTTGGTTTTGAAATACCGGCAGCGTATGTGCCCTCATCGGTTTACCGGCTTAAAGCGGAATGTAAAGGAGCTTTTGAGATTTCGTCAAATAACGACACCAAAGCTTTGATTTTATCCTGTTCGTCGGGCGCATATGCCGCTACCCTCGCTTCCGTCGAGTATATCGAACATAAACGGATAAGCCTTACAAAGCTGTTTGACGAAAATCTAAAGGTATTGGATAAACGCCTTCAGGAGGATTTGAACAGCAGGGAGGATAAGCCGAAAAATTTAAAAAAAGCGTTGCAGGAGGCGCATGACGAGGCTTTAATGAGGTCCCTCGAGGGGTTAATAAGGTTCTGCATAAGCCTTGGTGTTTCAAACGCAGAAGAATCATTTAAGCAAAAGCTGTGCTATGATTCTGTAAGCGAACTGGATTATACCCTTGTTGCAATATTAAACGACCATTTCAAAAATTTGAAAAAGGAAGTTTTTGTGTTAAGCCATACATTAAAGATAATCGATCCCGTGATAGCCGAAAAGGTAAAACAAAATTTCAGCAAGAAAGCCGTTTCGGAAAATCCCGACAACCAGGATCAAGATAATACAAAGGGCAAAAAATCAAAACTTTTAGGGTTGTTTAAGAAGTAACTTGGGATATAAAAAAAGCCTTCCGTCTTTCGGGGAAGGTGGCAGCCGAAGTCTGACGGATGAGGGGCAGCGCCGCATAATGCGGGAAAGAAACGAAATAAAATCCACAGCTGACGCTGCGGATGAATTCCGGCTAATACCCAGACGAAATCCTCAACTTTGTTTCGGATAAAATCCGTTCCTTGCGGAACGGGATATAAAAAACCGCCGGCTTCCGCCGGCGGATTCATTATCTAATCGGAATAATTGGTGAAATAGTTCTTTACCACAACAATTGGGGTGCCCTTGTCGCCGCTGCCGCTGGTAAGGTCGCAGAGACTGCCGATAAGGTCGACATACCGCCTGGGGGTGGTACCTAATGAGCAGTTGGTTGCCTTCAGGTTCTTTTCCTTCTTCTTGATCATCTCGATAATCGCCTGCCTGGCTTCCTCCCCCCTTAAGCCGCCTATATCGTTGTCGGAGATATATTTCAGCTTAAGCTCGTTGGGGGTGCCCTCCAGCCCCTTGGTATAGCCCGGAGAGATAACCGGGTCCGCCAGCTCCCAGATTCCCCCGACAGGGTCCTTGAAGGCTCCGTCGCCGTAAATCATGCACTCCACGTTTTTGCCGGTGGCTTCCTTAAAGGCTCCGGCAAGCTCGTTGGCGAATTTTTGCCCGTCCCGGGGGAAGAGCTTGACGGAATGGTCGGTGGAAACATTGCTCCCCAACACCCCGTAAACCGGATTATAGCCCGAACCGTCAACGCTTTCGGTTAAAATCTCGTCAAGGGAGTACACCTTTTTGGCTCCCTTTTTGTAAAGTAGGTTTTTGGTGCGTTTTCTTGTGTGGATGTCGGCGTTTATAACGTATGGGGTGTAGTTTAATATGGCTTCCGGCCTGTTGGCAAGGATTATTTCGCAGTTTTCCCCGCAGGCTTCCTTGTAAAGCTGTATGTAATCCATTCCCGTGAAGGGATGCACCGGCTTGCCGAAACGTTGGTAAAACTCTTCGGCGGTGAGAATGTCCGAATAAAGATTGACGTCGGATTCGTATATTATTTCCGGGTCAACAAGGGAATTACCCACCTCGTCGGAAGGGAAGGAAAGCTGAATAACCACCTTCCTGACCCCTTTGGCGATGCCCTTCAGTATCATCATAAAGCGGTTGCGGCTTAAGACGGGGAAAACCACCCCCACGGTTTCGTTACCGAATTTGTTGTTTACATCCTTTGCAATCTGGTCTATGGTGGCAAAGTTGTTCTGGGATTTACCCACCACCGCCTCGGTGACCGCCACAATGTCCCTGTCGTTTAAGGTAAGTCCGTTTTCCTTAAGGGAATTCATAACACAGTCAACGACAATTTTGATAATGTCGTCCCCCGCTTTTATAATCGGCGCTTTTATGCCGACTGACATGGTTCCGATGGTTTTCATTTGGCATCTCCTGATATATAAATTATCAACAAAGACATATTATAACACGAATTTTTAAAAATGCAATTAACAAATGAAAAAAATGCAAAAAAATTCCCTGCGGGGATTGCTTTCGGTTTTCAAAAACAAAACCGCCTTAATCGGCGGTTTAATTATTGTCATACGGTTTCAATACAATATGTCGTAATCGTCGCTTATGGCGTTTAGAATGGTGTCGTATTCGTCCATGATTATCTGGCTATAGGACTCTATCTTGCCGGTAAGGTCGGAAATCTGCTCGATATAGTTGGTATAATAGGAATCATATTCCGAGGATTTCGACTGCTTTATAAGGGTTTTGGTGCGGGCAAGCAGCTCGTTGGAGGAATTTTTCAGAGATGAAAAAATAGATGAAAGATTGTTGTATTTCGCCCGGTAGGAGGAACTGGTGGAAATATTGTATTTAGTCAGAAGCTGCTGATATTTTTCAAGAATTTCGTCCATGGTGTCGAAGGCGGAAACTATGGTGCGGTCGGCATACTTGTCTATATAGGCAAGACCGTCCTGGGCGGCGTTGGGGGTATTCATAAACGCCTTTATCAGCGCACCCTGGCTTACCTGTATCGTGGTGAAGGGAAGTGTGGAAACCACGTCATTGCTTTCATAATACAGGTGAAGGAGGGACAGCTTAAACTGAATGCTGCTGTCTGACTCTCCCGCCGGGAGGGCGGAGGTATCCTTGCCGGTATCGTTGCCTTCCGACACGGGGTTATCCCCGCCGGCAATCACAAATACCGCAAGCACGGCACAGGCTGTAAAAAGCAGCGCGCAGCATATTGAAAGAATCCTGAGTTTGGTTTTCATTAACATCACCCTAAATAAAACCTGAACGATTTAAGCCATTTTTTCAAGCATTTCCTTCGTAACCTCGCCCCTCATGGGTCTGCCGTTTTGGAAATTATCCACCTCTTCGGTTATAAAAATCCCTATCCGCTTCAAGCCGTTGTTGGCGAGTCCCGCAAGATGGGGGGTGGCGATTACGTTGGGTAAGGTAAACAACCTGTTGTCCTTTGCGGGGGGTTCCGGATCAAATACGTCTATACAGGCGTATTTCAGATTTCCCGATGCCATAAACTCATACAGGGCGTTTTCATCCACAAGACTGCCCCTGGCGGTGTTTATAAGCACGGCGTCCTTTTTCATAAGGGAAAGGGTTTGGGCGTTGAACATATGATGTGTGGAGGGTATGGAGGGGGCGTGGACGGAAACAATGTCGCAGTTTGCTAAAATCCACTGGAAATCCGCTTTTTCGGCTCCCTTTTCGGCCATTTCCTTTTCGTCTATAAAAGGGTCATAGCAGTAAACGTCAACGTAAAAGCTCTGCAACAGCTTTACATAATGTTTGCCCGCCCAGCCGAAGCCTATAACCCCGATTTTCAAGTCAAACAGTTCCTTTATGTTTTCCTTCCCCTCGTTCCAGCCCCCGTTGCGGAGGGAGGAATTAAGGTTGTAAAAATTTTTGGACGCGGATATGGTAAAGCCCAGGGCGGTTTCGGCAACCCCTTCTCCAAGGGGACAGGCGGAGGAAAGCACTCTTACCCCCTTTTCCCACAGGTCGTCGGAAACAATGGGTTTTACGCTTCCGGCGGCATGGGCGACAAGCTTAAGGTCGGGGCAGACCGACAGTATTTCTTTATCAATTGCGGTATTTCCCCAGGAGGTGATTGCGATATCCGCTCCCTCGATGGTTTTCATAACGCTGTCTTTTCCCGTGCTTCCGGTGTTGAAGGCCACTTCCCCCAAAGCCGAAAAATAATCTATAGCCCTTTGATTTATAACCGATTCTCTGATGGACTCGCTCATTATAAACGCAGTTTTCATACAATGCCTCCGGTTGACAATAATAATATACATTAAAACGCGGAAAAATGCAAGCTATTTTTCAAAATTCGCCATTGCCGTATCAAAATAACCGTTTTTCGAAAACAGCTCACCGGAGTTTTTATAAAATTCCCCGTCACACTCAAAACAGCCGTTTATTATGTCTTTGTATTTTATTTTTCCGGGGAGGAGTCTTGTCTGTTCCCCCCAGGTTTCGTAGTTTTCATTGCCGTTTACCTCCACACAGCCGGTGTTCAGCGCCGAAAGGGGGGAAATGCGTGAAGCGAACTGCTTGTTCCATTCGGCAAGATAGGGGTTTACCGTAAGGTCGGCGCAGAGGCACTGACCGCCGGCTTTTTTCATTGCACTTGCCATTTTAAAGGATACCGAAAGGGTTTTGGCAATGGGTTTCAGAGCCACCGAACCGAAGCCCTGTTTTATGCGGTGTGCCAGGTCCTCCTCGGAATGGGCGGATTCGTCGGCGTTTATCGCCACCGGAAAATCCCCCACGAAAATATCGCTGTTATTTAAGGTTTCCTCATCGAAGGGCTCTTCAATAATCGCCGTCCGGTCAAGAATTTTATGCTTGTCCATAAAATAAACAAGCTCCCACAGCCGATTCTTGGTGTCGTACCTGCCGTTGGCGTCAAGATAATATGCTACTTTACCGTTTTTGGTAAGGTCGGTTTCATATTCCTGTGCGATACGGTGTATGGCAAGCAGCCGTTCCTTGTCCCATTCCAGCATGGATTTCATATCTCTTTCATGAGAGGTTTTATCAACGCAGTTGCCTATTTTTATTTTTAAAATGCCGGTTTTGGCGTCAAGAATTTTTTTAATTTCCTTATCGGTGACATTATAGCTGATTAACGGTATATGCGCCAATCTGTCGTGCCGGCAGCTTAAGGCATCCCTTGCGTAATCGGGAATAATTCCGTCAAAGGAATTTATACCGTTTTCCCTTGCATAAAGGCTCCAGAGGGCAATGTCAACCCCCACAAGGGAATTAAGCAGAAAGGTGGTTTTAACCTTCCTTTTACAGACGGTATCGGCATAATCCCTAAGGGGGGCAAGCAGGGAATCAATAAGTAAATCAGGGGTAATAAAAGTTCTGCCCTTAATCAGCTCAAGGGCATAGCGGGTGGTGTTATACATCAGGGTATTTGATTCGTCGGGGGTATGTGCTTCAAACACGTTTCCGTCCGACCAGAGTACGCTTTGGGTGGCGGGGCAGACGGCGGTAAAATCCCCCGTTTTTATTGCGCATACCGACTGCCACAGCTCCTCAATATGCCTTCCCTTAAAGCCGAAGGGCTTTTTCAGTTTTTCCCTTATAAGGGAAAGGGAAACGTCCTCGATTTTAATCTGCTTCATTTTTTATAAACTTCAACGCCTTTTCGGGAACGTATTTGTCTATGGGACGGCCGTAGATTATCAGGTCCCTGACAAAGGTGGAGGAAATAAAGGCGTATTCCTTTCTTGCGGGGATTAACACCGTATCCACCCCTTCAAGTTCACGGTTGATGTCCGAAAGCATTTTTTCATAGTCAAAGTCGATGGTGCCTCTCACGCCCCTAACGATAACCCCGCCTATGCTTTTGACAAACTCCGAAACAAGGCCTTTAAGCCTTGTTACCTCGACTTTTGTATTGTCCTCAAACACCGCCTTAACTGATTCAAAGCGGATGCCGTCGGTAAGCAGGTTCTTTTTTTCGGTGTTGTCGGTTACCACCACCACCACCTTATCAAACAGCTTTGAGGCGCGGTTTATTATATCCTCGTGGCCTACGGTTATGGGGTCGAAAGTGCCGGTAATCACCGCTGTCATATGCTCACATCCCTTCGGAAAATTCAAAACCTTAAAATGTTTATATTTACCCTGCCGTATTTATAAGACCGGCTTTCCTTAACCATGGGGGAAACCGGCACCCCCTCGATGCCGGATTCGCATACTATGATTGCGTCCTCGGCGAGTATTCCCGTTTCGTAGATTTTTTCCAGCACCTCGTCGATAAAGCCGGCTTTATAGGGGGGGTCGAGAAAAACAAGGGAAAATTTTTCCTTTGTATGCTTTACGAAATCCTTCCAGTCGGTATTGACTATGACGCATTTATCCATAAGCTTGGTCTTCTGGGCGTTTTCCTTTATAACCGATATTGCCCCCCTGTCGTTATCGACGATGACGGCCTTGGCAGCCCCCCTTGACAAAGCTTCCAGGGCAAGCTGTCCGGAACCCCCGAACAGGTCAAGCACAATCCGGTCGTGAATGTCAAACTGAATTGCCGAAAAGATGGCTTCTTTAACCTTTTCGGAAGTGGGGCGGGTGTGAATCCCTTCAAGGGTTACAAGCTTTGTACCCCTGGCGATACCTGTGATTATTCTCATCTGGCTTTTTCCTTTTCATTGTTGTAATGGTCGTATATTGCCCGGGCGGTGGCCTTGGGAAGTCCCTTGACGGCTATAAGTTCCTCCAGCGTGGCGTTTTTCAGCCCCTTAAGGCCGCTGAAGTGAAGCAGCAGCTTCTGGGAAAGCTTTTCCCCCACTCCGGGGATATCCGTAAGGGAGGAGGTAGTAAGGCTTTTCCGGCGTTTCTGGTCCATCCTGCCGAAGGCGGCGTTATGAACCTCCTCCTGGAATTTGTAAAAGAAGTTAAAAAGATCCTGCCGCTTGTTAAGGCTTATTTCCCCTTCCCCGTCGGTGAGGGTGCGGGTTTTGTGGTGCTCGTCCTTTATCATGCCGAAAACCGGAATTTCAAGTCCCTTTTCGCAGAGCAAAGCCTTAATGACGTTCACATGTCCCTGACCCCCGTCCACTAAAATTAAATCGGGGTATTCCCAGTCCTCGTCGCTATGGTTGAGCCGCCTTTCGATCCCTTCCCGCATGGAAGCATAATCGTCCCTGCCCTCCGTCTTCCTCATATTGAAGTAACGGTATTTCTTCTTTATGAATCTGCCCTCTTCCCACACCGCCATACCGCAGACTATCTGGTCGTCCCCGTGGTTGGAAACGTCATAGGCTTCAATGCGGTTGGGGAGGACTTCGAGATGGAGAAACTCCGCAAGGGAGATTTGAAACTTTTCGTTTTTTGTTTCCCGTTCCCGCTTGTGGATAATCAGTTCCTTGGCGTTGGCGGCGGCAAGGTCGAGAAGTTTTTTCCTTTCCCCCCGTTTTGGGGAAATCACGTTTATTTTATGGCTTTCGGAGAGTTTTTCGCATATAAGCTGTCTGTCTTCCGGCAGCAGCTCAAAGTCGATTAAAATATTTTCGGGTATGAATCCCCTTAATGTGTAGAACCTGAACAGAAGGGAAGTGACGGCGCCCGAATCGATAAGCTCGTCCTTGCCGAAGAAAAGACACTCCCGGTCGGCTATCGCCCCGTTTCTTACGAAAAACACGTTTATTGCCGTACCCAGTTCGTCGGAATAAATGCCGAAAACGTCGGCGTTGAGGTTGTCGTCCGACACTATATGCTGTTTATCGCTTATTGACTTTACCGAGTTTATTATATCCCTTATCTTTGCGGCTTTTTCAAATTCAAGGCTTTCGGAAAAATTATTCATTTTGCTTTCCAGATTTTTTATAAGCCCCGAATAGTCCCCTTTCAGGAAACTCACCGCGTCGGATACGGTAGCCCGGTAATCCTCCTTTGAAACCTGCCCCTTTACGCAAAGTCCCATGCACTGGTTTATATGAAAGTTCAGGCAGGGACGCCCCTTGCCTATATCCTTGGGGAACTGCCTGGAACAGGAGGGAAGGCGGAAGGCCTTTCTTGCGGCGTTTAAAATGGAATATGCCGCCACTACGGAGGAATAGGGTCCGAAGTATTTCGAATCCTCCCTTTTCCTTGAATGGGAAACCTCAAGCATGGGGTATTCCCCGCCGGTAAGCTCGATATAGGGGTAGCCCCTGGAATCCTTGAGCTTGATATTGTAGCGGGGCATGTACTGCTTTATAAACTGGTTTTCAAGGATTAAGGCTTCAAGGTTGGAATTGGTATGGTAAACCTCAAAGGTTGAAACACCGTTCACCATATGCTCGGTTTTAACCGAATGTTTGGCATAGGGGGCGAAATAGCTTGAAACCCGGTGCTTTAGCGCCTTGGATTTCCCCACGTAGATAACCGTTCCGGCGGAGTTTTTCATTATATAAACCCCCGGCGTTGCCGGCAGGGCCTTTGAACTTTCAAACAGCTGCTCTCTTGTCATTTAAAAATCTTTCCTGTGATAAAAAAGCCCTGAACTCATTTACGTGATGAGCCCAAGGCGGCGTTATGGCATATATATTTATTCAATGCTTAAAATAAGGTCAATAAGCCCTTCCACGGTTTCCTCTTCGTCTTCGCCTTCGGCGATGATGGTCACCGTGTCGCCCTTCTTTATGCCCAATGACAGTACCCCCAGCAGGCTTTTGGCATTGGCGCGACGGTCGTTGTTTTCTATCCAGATTGAGGACCTGAAGGTATTTGCCTTTTGAATGAAGAAAGTCGCAGGCCTTGCCCTGAGTCCTACCGCGTTTTGCACTGTAATGGTTTTTGTAAACATATCCGACTCCTTTTTAAGGGGAAATCCCCCAAAAGTGCTTTAAGTTATTATATCAAATAAGAAATAATAAATCAATAGCGTTTATTTGATAAAAATTACGAAAAACTGACTTATGCTTTGTGCAATATAATCAATGTTTTTAGGTATTTCTTATGTAACTAAAGTTAGCTTTTCAGGGCTGTTGTTCCTGGGTGATTTCATTTATCCGGGTAATCTTTCCCCGGAAGTAGCTGTCGGTAGATTCAAGGCCGAATTCCGACTTAATAAGCAGCATATCGTCACCCTTCGTGTAGTAGGTTCCGTCTATGACGTAACCCTCGATTTCAATGATTATAACCGCCGAGGAATAGTGTTCCGAAGGCGCCTGCACCTCCTGGTCGCCCACAAAAATGGTGTCGTTTACCGGGGAAAAGGAAGCTTCCCTGACTTTTCCGAAATACAGACCGCTTTCCGCCTTATACAGCTTAACGCCCGCTTTAATGTTGTCGGCGGCGCCGTTGGGCATGCTCTCCACCTCCAGCGTGACCTCAAGGGTCACTTTTTCCCCGGGGAACAGGGTATCTTTTATCTGATCCCTGAAGACAATCCCCAGAACCACGCCGGCAATTATGATTATTATAAGCAGATCGAACAAATTGAAACGTTTGTTTTTCATTTNNTTTTAACCCCTTTGGCAAAAGATTTATTTCAGCCTTCGGCCTTTGAAACGGAAAACACGCTGCCCTCGGACAAAACCCTTGAAGTTCTGAAGGTAAACTTCTCACCCGTCTTAAGGGGGGATTTCCCGCCCTCCCGCTTTAAGGTGATTTCAAGCAGCTTATGGGTTCTTACGGTATCCTCAAGGGTGCGGATTGCGGTGACAACCCCTAATTTTTCGCCGCTTTCCAGAAAGATTTCGTCGCCGGTGGCAATGCCTTCAATCATGTCGTCCCTTACCGTAACGGTTACGACCAATGTGGTTATGTCGGCGGTTGCCCCCTTTATCAAATACACCACTCCGCCGATAAAGAGCGCCAGGACGAATATCATTATGGCAATATCAACAAGATTCAGCTTCCGTATCATAATATTCCCCCTTAAGTGTAGTCGTCGGTGAAGATATAACGGGGTATGGCGTTTCCGGTGGCGGAAACAAGGCCGCATAAAATCCAGAACATAAGAATGCAGTTACCGTTGACAAAGGTGTTTTCGGCAACCCCCGCAAACAAGAATACCGAAATGCCAGCGATTATGACGGCGCACACCGACCGCACCTCTCCGTTCCGGGACAGAGCCGAGGAGGTAAAGGAGCGGGAAAGGAGCATGAATAAAAATATAACCCCCAAAGTTATGCCCAGCACACCGAAGCTTTTCAGAAGCAGGCCGTAAAGGGAATTTCCCCCGAAATCGGTACCGCCGAACATTAGAGGGAGAAATTCCGGCTTGGAAAGTGCCGGTCTTTGAGGCGTAAAGGGCTCGATATGATTGAAAACGTAAACCGCTTTTCGGATATAGTAAATCACGGGCACAATGATTCCGAAGGCAAACAGCACATTGAAGAGCTTTGCGCTGCGGTAAAGCAGGTAGATAAACAGACATACCGCCGCCGAAAGCCAGATATAATCGGACATGGAAACAGCGGCGTTGAAGCAGACGGAAAGGACAAACAGCAGCCTGAAAATAAAATGAAAGCCGCTTTCCTTTGAAGTTAGCATATACGCCGCAAAGGGAAGGGAGGCTATAATCATAAAGACGGAATATGAATTGTATTCCCCCGCCGCAATACCGGTGAGTGCGGTGAAATTAAGGTTAAGCATACCGAAGACAAACAGGGTTGACTGTATAAAGGATTTAATCATCAGCCCCAGAGAAAAGCAGTAAACGCTTTTTTTAAGCAGGGAGGTGTTCCTCATTAGATTTGATGCCATAAAGTAGGCGGAAGCCATAATAAAAAGCCGCCTAGTGGAAATACCGGGGAAAGCAAGCATAAACACCAGGGCAAAGAACAAGGCGGGGACGTCCTCGCTTTTTAGGGTGAGATTCCTTTTCCCCCTTAGAAGTTTTAGTATGTAGGACACAAGGGTTACGGCAAGCACTTCAAACAGCATGTCCTCCTTCCCGAAGGGGACGGCGGTCATGGATATCAGCAGCCCGCTTTCGGGGGAGTAAAGCACCACAAGGGCGGTGATAACCGTAAAAATATAATATATTGCCTTTACGGGGGTCAGGAAAAAGGAGGCAAGCCCGAAGGCAAGACCGGCGAAAAAGGCGATTCCGAAATGGTTTTCGGGCGTCCGGTTGGTATCTATGGCAAGGCGGTTTATCCCCAAAAGGTCAAGGATAAAGTAAAATATTCTGCTTTCCCCCAACTTCCTGCCCAAGGACTTTTTTGAAAACACCAAAAAAGCAGAAACAAGCACCGTAAGCAGTATGACGACAGCGTCGGCCTGGGTGCGGTCCACCCCGCCTAACACAAACAGCCTGATGGAGTATCCCAGCAGGGAATAAAGCCCGGCGGATATAAAGAAAACCCCGATGGTCCTTACGGTGGTTGCCATGAAGGCTTTTATGATTATACGGTAAAGTCTTATTATTGCCGAATTTTCAACACTGAGGGAGAAATTCCGCCTTATGAAGGAAAATAGGGTGTCAGCCCTTGTTTTTTCGGAAACAAGGGACAACAATCCGCTGTTTTTTGACTTGTCGGCAGTATCCGAAGACATAAAAACCCCTGCCATGAAGCCCTTTGAAAACAGGGAATGAAGCCCCACCGAAAAATAGGTAAGGACCGAAACGATTATGCTGTTGTTTACAAACTGCTTAAACCGGCTTTTTTTAGCGGCTTTGTAGGATTTCTGCATTATTACGTTCCTTTAGCGTTATTGTCAACCTCAAGTTTTTCCAACAGGTCGGGGCGTTTTTCCAAAGTCCTTTGATATGCCTGCTCCTTACGCCATTTTTCAATATTGGCGTGGTGGCCGCTTAACAGTATTTCCGGCACTTCAAGACCTTCGAACACCCTCGGTTTGGTGTACTGGGGATATTCCAGAAGTCCCGACGCAATGCTTTCCTCCTCGTGACATATTCTGTCGGGAAGCACTCCGTCGATAAGACGGGCAACCCCGTCGGTAACCACGGCGGCGGGGAGTTCCCCGCCGGTGAGGACATAATCCCCGATGGATATTTCCTCGTCTATTTCCAGCCGGATTATCCTTTCGTCAATGCCTTCGTAATGGCCGCAGAAAAGGATTAAATTGTCGTATCCCGAAAGCTCAACCGCCTTTCGGTGGTCAAACAGGCTTCCCTGGGGGGAAAGGTAAACGGTTCTGACGCTTCCTTCAAGGCGGGATTTGACCGCCCGTATGCAGTCCACCGCCGGCTGGCAGGTCATAACCATGCCGAACCCTCCGCCGTAGGGGGTGTCGTCGGTGCGGCGGTGCTTGTCAAGGGTGAAATCCCTTATATCGGTAAGGTTTACCGAAATTATCCCCTTTTCGATTGCTCTTCCGATAACACTGGAGGACACAAAGCCCTTAAGCATATCGGGAAACAGCGTCAGTATTTTAAAATTCATTTCAACACGCCTTTGAAAAGTTCAGATAAGCCCTTCGGGAATATTAAGCCAGACCCCTTCGTCGGGGTTAGCCTTTGCCACGAATTCATCTATTGCGGGAATCCTGAAAAGGGTTTCCCCTTCGATTACATAATAGATTTTCCCCGCAATATCCTCAATTTCGGTTATCTTTCCCGCAATTTCGCCGGTTTTGGCGTTATAAACGGTTTCCCCTATAAGGTCGCCGAAATAAAACACCCCATCGGGGAGGGGGATTTCCTCCCGGTCAAACCAAACCGTTCTGCCGTTTAGGGTGGAAGCCAAATCCCTGTCCTCATAACCCTTGAAAATGACAGAAGGAATGGAGGGGCGGTAAAAAGCCACCTCAAGGGGTTTTGTGCCTTCGGCGTCAAGGTACAACCGCTGAACCCCCGAAAGAAATTCGGGGGAATCGCAGTAGCAGTTGAACCTTATTTCGCCCTTTAAGCCTCTTGGGGAATTGAGCTTCCCCGCTTCAATGTAGCGTTTCATCAGTTGATGTCAACGATAACCCGCTTGTTTTCCTTTGCCGCAGCCGCCCGCATAAGGGTGCGTATCGACTTGGCAATCTTGCCGCCCCGGCCTATTACCTTGCCGGTGTCGGTTTTCGCCACGGTCAGCTCAAGGATAATCATATCGCCGCTTTCCCGTTCGATAACCACGATATCATCGGGGTTGTCCACAAGGGGCTTTATGATGTCGATTAAAAGCTGTTTCATTTGATACGCCTTTCTTAAATAACGCCGTTTTTCTTTAAAATGGCTTTTACCGTGTCGGTGGGCTGAGCGCCGTTCTGAATCCACTGCTTTGCCTTATCGGCATCAACCTTGATTTCCGCGGGATTTGTCATGGGGTTGTAGTAGCCTAATTCCTCAATGAATCTGCCGTCGCGGGGGAAGCGGGAATCCGCCACCACAATCCTGTAAAAGGGAGCCTTCTTAGCACCCATTCTTCTTAATCTGATTTTAACTGCCATTTGTAATGACCTCCGAAAAATTTTGAATAATTTATATTTATGTTAAATAAATACCTGAGTTAAAAGGGAAGCCTGAATTTCCCCTTCTTTTTTCCGCCGGACATAAACTGCTTCATTAACTGTTTTGTCTGCTCGTACTGCTTTAACAGCCGGTTTACCTCCTCGACGGTGGTGCCTGACCCCGCCGCAATCCGCCGCTTGCGGGAAAAGTTCAATATATCGGGTCTTACCCGTTCCTTCATTGTCATGGAAAGGATAATGGCTTCTGTGCGGCCTATCTGCTTTTCGTCGATTTTTGCGTCCTTAAGCTGACCCGGTTTAACCCCCGGCATCATGGCAAGAAGGGATTCCATACTCCCCATGTTCTTAAGCTGCTTAAACTGGTCAAGATAATCGTTTAGGGTGAAGGACTGTTCTCTGAACTTCTTTTCCAGCTCGGCGGCTTTTTTATCGTCATAGGCCTGCTCGGCCTTTTCGATAAGGGAAAGCACGTCCCCCATTCCCAAAATCCGGGAAGCCATCCGTTCCGGGTGGAAAACCTCAATAGCGTCCAGCTTTTCCCCGGTGCCGATAAACTTGATGGGCTTGCCGGTGATGTACTTGACCGAAAGGGAAGCTCCCCCCCGGGTGTCCCCGTCCATCTTGGTCAGGATAACCCCGGTGATGTCAAGCAGATCGTTAAAGGCCTTTGCCACATTCACCGCGTCCTGCCCCGTCATGGCGTCCACCACCAGCAATATTTCGGTGGGACTCACCTTGTCTTTTATATTTTTAAGCTCGTTCATAAGGGCTTCGTCGATGTGAAGCCGGCCGGCGGTGTCAATGATAACCGTATCGAAACCGAATTTTATAGCATGCTTTACGGCGTCTGAAGCGGTGGATACGGGGTTTGAAGTGCCTTTTTCATAGACTTCGCAGCCCACCTGTCCCCCCACCACCTGTAGCTGTTTTATGGCGGCGGGACGGTAGATATCGNNTTCCGGCAAGCTTGGCGCAGTGGGTGGTTTTGCCCGACCCCTGTAAGCCGCACATCAATATAACCGTGGGGGGTTTCGGGGAAAATTCCAGCTTTGAAGCGGTCCCCCCCATAAGGGAAATAAGCTCCTCGTTTACGATTTTGACAATCTGCTGGGCGGGGAGGAGGCTTTCCAGTACTTCGCTGCCCACCGCCCTTTCGGACACCTTGGCAATAAAGTCCTTAACCACCTTAAAGTTGACGTCGGCTTCAAGCAGGGCAAGCTTGATTTCCCTCATGCCTTCCTTAACGTCGGCTTCGGTAAGCTTTCCCTTGTTCCTGAACTTTTTTAAAGCCTGGGACATCTTCTCCATTAAGCTTTGAAACATTATGACCTCACGATTACAGTAGTTTTTTTGCCTCGTTTATTATTTTTTCGTCCTTTGTGGAACCTATGATTTTTTTCGCAACGGTTCTCACCCGTTTGTCATACTCGGCAAGCTTAAGGCTTTTTTCAAGAAAGATAAGGTATTCCTCGCCGGTGACAAGGGCGTTTCTCACTCCCTGACGGGTGATGCCTAAATTTTCGGCAATTTCCGAAAGGGAAAGGTCATTGTTGTAATACAAATCAATAGCCTCCCTCTGCCGTTCGGAAAGGAGGGGGGAATAAAAGTCAAACAGCAGGGATATTTCGCTTCTTTTTTCGGTTATTCCCATTTCATGTCCCTTTTAATCTTTTCAAATACGCCTGTAAAGCAAAACGCTTTACAGGCGTATTATAACCGTTGCCAATAGCTTTGTCAAGCCTTTTTTTCGGGAATTTTCAAAACCGGCCTTTTGTCGTCGATGCTTACGAAGATTTCGCCCGGACAGTCCTCCCTTGAAAGGGAGGAAAAGACATCCCCCATAAGCTTGTCGGCAAACCTTACGCAGGCCGAAGCGGAAGCGAATTTCCCCGACTGTTCCCTTAAGAAATCCTCGAATTCCCTTGTAAAGCAGAGTTTTCCCTTAGAATTCTGGCTTATAAAGTCAAAACAGCGCTTTGACATTATTTCAAACAGGCTGTCCTTTGAAAGGGAGGGAAAGAATATGACTTCGTCAGCCTTGCCTTCAAAGATTTCGGGTATGGCAAAGGCAGCGCCTTCCCCGAAGGTGAAACCCGTCTTTTTCATCCCCTTCTGGGGGGAAAGGATTACAATCACAAAAGCGCAGCCGAAGCTTACCGTATTCCCCGCCGAATCGGTAAGGGTGCCTTCCTCAAGGATTTTCGAAATAATGGCCTGTACATCGGGGTGGGCTTTTTCGGCTGAATCGAAAATCAACGCCGAATAGGGAAGCCGCCTAACCTTTTCGGCAAGGGCGGTTTCCTCCCCGTAGCCCAAATAGCCGGGGGGGGACCCGATAAGCTTTGAAACCGTATGGCTTTCGGTGAACTCGCTCATATCCAGCCTTATGATATTGGTGAAGCAGGCGGCCTTGGTAAATACGCCGGCGGCATAACTCTTGCCGGTACCCTTTTCCCCCGCAAGGATTACCCCCGAAGGCCGGTTTGCGGCGCTGCCCCGGTTTAGATACCTCCGGTAGCAGGAAGCTAATTTTTCCGAAACTTCCTCCTGACCGATAAGGGCTTCCTTTAAAAGACCTTCAAGCCGCTTGCATTCGCTTTCCCCGCTGCTTGACAGCACGGCGGGGGGGATTCCCGTCATTATCGAAGCGATCGACACTATATCCTCCCCGTCAAGGACCTCCCCCCGCTTTATTACGCTGTTGGCGGCGGCCTCGTCTATCAGGTCCACCGCCTTGTCGGGGAGCTTTCTCCCGTTTATAAAACGGGAGGAAATTCTGACCGCCTCCCTTACCGCTTTTTCGGTTATGGTTATATTGTGGTGGGCTTCATAATATTTCTTTGTGGCAATCAGCATCCTTATACATTCGTCGTTGGCGGGCTCCTCGATTTTTACCGGCTGGAACCGGCGTTCAAGGGCGGGGTCCTTTTCGATAATCCGCTTGTACTCGTTGGGGGTGGTGGCGCCTATCATTTTTATTTCCCCCCGGGCAAGGGGGGGCTTCAGGATATTGGAGGCATCCACCGAACCCTCGGCGGAGCCTGCCCCCACAATGGTGTGCATTTCGTCAACGAAAAGAATAATATCCTCGCCTTTGGCTTCGTTAATAATGCTTTTCAGCTTTTCCTCGAATTCCCCCCGGTATTTGGTCCCCGCCACTATCCCCGGTATATCAATGGTTATAAGCCTCATCCCCTTCAGGCGGTCGGGTACCCGCCCGTCGGCAATCCGCTTGGCCAGGGATTCCACAATGGCGGTTTTCCCCACCCCCGCATCCCCTATAAGGCAGGGGTTGTTTTTGGACTTCCGGAGGAGTATCCGGATTATGCGTTCCTCCTGGGATTCCCGCCCGATAATGGATTCGATTCCCCCCGCTAAGGCAAGGGCGGTGAGGTCGGTGCCGTTTTTGTCAAGACAGGGGGTGGGCTTTGCCCTTTCCTTCTTTTTATATTCTGTTTGAATAATATTATCCTCCCGGTTTTCCGAACCCAAAGACATCAGAATGTCGCATACCGACACCCCCTCCATTTCGATAATCCGCTTGGCGACGCATTCTTCGGTAAGGATAGCCATTAAAATATGGGAAATGGTTATAGCCTCGCACCCCAAATCCTTGGCATGACGGCCTGCCTGCATAAGGATTTTCTTGCATTTGGGGGTAAGGTCCTCCCCGCCGGTATAGTTACCCGCGCCGGTGCCGGCCAGTTCGTATATCTGATGTTTCATGCGTTCATAGGTAATGGAGGTGTTGGCAAAGCATCTGGGCGAAGTCCGGGTAATGGCAAGGAGCAGATGCTCGCTTCCCACAAAGGTATGTCCGTATTCCCTTGCCGAATTGACGGCGTCGCTCAACACTTTTTTGGCGTCCTCGGTAAATCTGTTTATCATGGGTTTCTCCTGATGGGATTTTAATATCGGCTTTGCATTAATAAGATTATGAGTTTTTTTCAAAAAGGTGAAAAAGCTGTTGAATTGTAATCAAGCCTTTGCTATAATAAAAATAAAAGGGGGTGACAGTATGAATAGGGGCAAATCCGCCGCCACGCCCTATGATTCGCCGGAAATCTTTGAAAAAAGCAACCGGATAAAGGAGGCAAAAAGGAACCGCCGCCAGTTTGTTTATGCCGCAATGGTGGTGTTTTTAACCTTTTATGTCGTCCTTTGTCTTGCGGTTTTTTTGTATTATTATATCTCCTTCAATTCCGATATCGGCAGCACCACCCTTTATTCCATAAGAATACTGAACCAGAAGGGGAAGACACTGGCTTTATCCGACGCTGAACAGGCAAACAAGCGTTTCGGGTTTTATATCTCCCTTACCGATCTTGACAAATTATGCGACCTTTCAGTATCCGGCGACCGGGACAAGCTTACCCTCATCCTCCGGCAAAGCGGCGAATACCTTGAATGTTTCACCAATTCCTCCTTTTTGTATGTAAACGGCAACCCCGCAAGACTGTCAATCCCCGTACTGTATGAAAACCGTGAATATTACCTCCCGGTGGAGCTTATAGAGCAGTATTTTATTGGGGTTAATATTGTTTACGAAAAGGGAGTATGCAAAATGTCCCTTGCAGGGGACAACCCGGTTCTGGAACTGAAACTGAAAAAGCAGCCGATATCAACCCCCCTCCCCGAACCGTAAAACGAAAAAGGTGAAAGCGTAATGCTTTCACCTTTAATTATTCCCGTTTTTTAGAAGTTTTATAAAGATTTTATAATAATCAATTTTAATTGAGAAACATATATTTTTTGATATATTGTAATGTCACAACCGTATGGCTGAGAAGGCGGGGAGAAGCAAAGCCTTCCGACTTCCGGAGAAGGCGTCAGCCGCAGGCTGACGGATAAGGGGTAGTGCCTTTTATCCGGAAGAGAAGCATAACGAAATCCAAAGATAACGCAAGCGGATGACAATCGCTCCGGCTCGGTTTTATCTCGCCACCTCCCTTTGCACAAGGGGGGCTTTACCTTAACATTAACCGGTATTATTATCCCAATAATACGGGAGATTTATAACCTCACCTACTGATTGCAATATATAACCTTTTAATCACTCATATCATTAAAACCGACACTGCTCTCACCGACGCTGCTTTCCTCCGGTTCGGGAATACCGCTTTCATAATAAGTTACCTTACAGATTACCGTTTCGGGTTCGTCGGAAGGGATTATTATCTGCCCCGACTTAATTTTGGCGTACAGCTTTTCGTAATCGTCAACCGTCCAGGCGGAAAACCTGAAGCTGCCCTTGTTGGTGGGAAGCCCTATGCTGTCGGTTTCGATGCCGTAGGACAGGACTTTCCCCGCCCTTGAAAAATCCCAGCCCTTGTTTCTGTAATAAGCTTCAATGGTTTTGTAGCAGACCTCGTCGAGGGCTTTTATGGCGGAGGTAAGATATCTTTCGGAATATCCCGCCTGGTCCATGTCAAAACCGATGGTGGTTCCCTTCAGGTTATTGGCGGCGGAGGTTACCGAGGACTGAATCCCCTCCCCGCAGATCATAATAAGCTTGGTGCCCTTGCCGTACCAGTCGTTTGCCCGTTCCTTTATTCTGTCCTTCACCTCAAGGGATTCGGCAATCCAGTGGTTTACGGTTACTTCCGTGATGCCTTTAGTTGATGCGGCGTATTCCACCCCCCGGATAAAACCGTTGGAATATTTCCGGCTGATTTCGTTGTCGAAACCGGCGATAAAGCCAAGGGAGGTAAAGCCTTCTGTAACCGCCCCGTAGCCTGCTAAAAAGCCCGCCTGTTCCTCCCGGAAGGTAACGGTATGCACATTTTTATCCGTCACGCCGGCATAGCAGTCCACCAGCAGAAAATCCACGTTTTCATAGAGACTGCAGGCCTTTTCCGCCGCTTCCTTAAGATAAAAGCCGGCAAGCACTACCATCTTCGCTCCCTTTGAAACCGCTTTTTCCACCTGTTCCAGATAGGCTTTGGTGCTGTCTTCCGAAGGGATAAAGTAGCGGTAATTTATCCCCTTTTCTTCGCAGTATTTGGAAATGCCGGTATGAGCCCCCTGGGCGGAGGAACGGTTGGTTATGCCGGATTTTCCCGTAATAAGGGCAACCTCGCAGGGCTGTTCCTTGAAAAAGGTACAGGATGAAAAGGAAAAGCAAAGTAGGGCGGTTATAAGAAATGCTAAAATTTTTTTCATAGTATCATCCACCGGATTAAAATAAACATACTTTATGTAAACCGATTTTATTTTATGCAACCTGATTATACCACGGCATGAAGGTTTTGTCAAACCATTTGTGGGGTATGTAAAATGGCATTGACTTAATAATAGGATTGATGTATAATGATAAATGTATAACTATGCAATTAATGGAATCAGATTAATTAAGCTATGGAAAATAAAATGATATATTTCGACAATTCCGCATCCTCCATCCCCAATCCCAAGGCAGTGGATTCCGCCGTAACGGCAATGAAGTGTTTTGCCAACCCCTCTTCTCCCCACTTTGCGGGCTTGAAGGCAAAGGAAATAATCGAAGACGCCCGGAAAAAGGTGGCGGATTCATTATTATGTAAACCTGATGAGGTTTATTTCACCTCCTCCGGCACCGAATCCAATAATATCGCCATATTATCGATGGTCGAAAAAAACAAACGTGAAGGCAATGTTATTATAACTACAAAGGCCGAGCATCCTTCCGTTGTAAATACGGTGTTGTCCCTTGAAAAGAGGGGCTTTAGGGTTGAGTTCGC
Organism: Clostridiales bacterium UBA1389; assembly: GCA_002305335.1. GTDB lineage: Bacteria > Bacillota > Clostridia > Oscillospirales > CAG-382 > UBA1206. The sequence continues at coordinate 27,665 of DBQR01000008.1, read as the reverse complement.
CCCGGTTGCCGGCGGGGAAGTTGATTACGGCTTTATCGAAAATACCCTTAAAACCCAGAAAGTCTGCCTTGTCACCCTGATGCAGGCGAATAACCAGAACGGAGCGCTGACCGACTTAAAAAGAATAAGGAATATAATTGAGGAAACAAACTCCGAAGCCTTGTTCCATTCCGACATCGTTCAGGGATTTTTAAAGGTCCCCGACGGGATGGCGTCCTATGCCTCCGCCTACTGCGACGCCGCCTCCTTTTCCGCCCATAAGATAGGGGGCTTAAAGGGAACCGGCGGGCTGTTTATTAAAAAAGGACTTAAGCTTTCCCCGGTCTTCTTCGGCGGTGGCCAGGAGGGGGGAATAAGAAGCGGCACCGAAAATATTGTGGGGATTGCCGCCTTCGGCGTTGCGGCGGAGGACTTTTCAAAGCCTTTCCGGGATAAAATAACAGCTTTAAGAAAGCTGTTTATCGGGAAAGCAACCGCCCTTCTCGGCGGAGACATTGAAATTAAGGAACCGATAAGCCATATCGACGCGGTAATCAGTTTAAGCCTGAAGGGGATAAAAAGCGAGGTCGTGCTGAATTATCTTTCCTCAAAGGGTATCTGTATATCCTCCTCCTCCGCCTGCTCAACAAAGGCAAAGGAAAACACCTCTTTGGCCGCCTTCGGATACGGCGAGGAATACAACAATTCCGCTATAAGAATAGGCTTTTCCCCCTTCAACACCGAGGACGAGGTGGAAACTTTAATCTTCGAACTTAAAAACTCCCTTGCTTACAGGATAAAAAGGAATAAATAAAATGAAATATATAGTTGTGCTGAAATACGGCGAAATAGTCCTAAAAGGGCTGAACCGTTCCCATTTTGAATCGTTGCTTATGAAGCGGGTTAGGGCGGTTTTGAAAAGCCTTCCCGGAAACTACGAGCTTATTAATTCCCAGTCCACCCTTATTATACGGGGCGACGGCAACGCCGACATGAAAGCCGCCTTCGAAAGGGCAAAAAAGGTGTTCGGTGTGGTGTCGGTGTGTATCGGCTATGAATGCGAAAAGGATATCGAAGCAATAAAGTCGGTTGTCCGCCTGAAGGCAAAGGAACTCCTTGACGGGGCAAAAACCTTCAAATGCACCGCCAAGCGGAGCGACAAGGCTTTCCCGTATATTTCCCCCCAGATTTGCGACATCTGCGGCGGCGAGGTACTTGAAACAGTAAAAAGCATTAAGGTTGACGTAATCAACCCGGAGGAAGTTTTAACCATTGAAATACGGGACAAGTTCGCCTTTATCCACGCCGGCGGGGAAAAGGGCGCCGGAGGTATGCCCACCGGCTCCAACGGAAGGGGAATGCTGCTTATTTCCGGCGGAATCGATTCCCCCGTGGCGGGATATATGATGGCAAAGCGGGGGATTAAGCTTGACTGCATTTATTTTGAAACCCCGCCCTACACCGGGGATGCCGCAAGGGAAAAGGTGGAATCCCTCGTAAAGACCCTTGCGGGATTTACCGGCAGCATTTACTTTTCCTCGGTCCCCATTACGGCAATACAGCAGGAAATTGCGGAAAAATGTCCCGAAAGGCTGTGGACCATACTTCTTCGCAGATTTATGATGAAGATTGCCGAAAGACACGCCCTTAAGGTGGGCTGCGGAGCCCTAATCACCGGGGAAAGCTTGGGTCAGGTGGCAAGCCAGACTCTTGAAGCCATAAACTGTACCGGCAGTGCGGTCGGAATACCGGTTTTCCGTCCCTGCATAGGCCTTGACAAGGAGGAAATCGTTACCTTGTCAAGAAAGATTGACACCTTTGAGCTGTCAACCCTTCCCTATGACGACTGCTGCGTGCTGTTTACTCCGAGACACCCCAAGCTGACGCCGGAACTTTCCGAAGTCGAAGATGCCGAAAGCAAGCTGGACGTGGAAAGCCTGATTGAAAAAGCCCTTGAACAAAGGACCGTTAAGCGGATTGAGGGTGACTGATATATGGAAAACCGCCTTTACGAAGCCGCAAACCGGCTGGTCGAACTGCTTAAGACAAAGCACAAATCCATTTCCACCGCGGAAAGCTGTACCGGGGGGATGGTGTCCCAGGCAATAACGTCGGTAGCGGGGGCAAGCGGGGTTTTCGGCCTTGGCATCTGTACCTATTCGGAAGAAATGAAAATAAAGCTGCTTAACGTTCCCGATGATATTATAAAAAAGCATACCGCGGTTAGTTCCCAAACGGTAACGGCAATGGCCGAAGGGGTAAAAAGCCTTTCGGGTTCCGATTACTCCCTGTCGGTAAGCGGAATTGCGGGGCCTTCCGGCGGGACGGCCGAAAATCCGGTGGGTACGGTGTGGTTCGGCTTTGCCTTCGGGGACAAAGCAATAAGCGAAAAAGCCTTTTTTACCGGAAACCGGGAGGAAATACGACAACAGGCCGCCGCATTTGCCATTGAAAAAATCATTGATATTATAAACGGAGAAAACTATGACACGCCATGAAAGCCGCGTAACCGCCTTCTGCCTGCTGTTCGAATATTCCTTCGGGGGAACGCCGGAGGAGATATTGGCAAACGCCGCCGAATACCGGGAGGAAAAAATTTCCGCCTTTGCAAATCAGTTGTTTTTAGGCGCCGTCGGGGAAATTGAAAAAATCGACGGCCTTATAAAGCAGTTTGCCGAAAACCGCACCTTTTCAAGGATAGGCAAAGTCCCCCTTGCGGCTTTAAGGTTAGGGTGTTACGAACTGTTATTTACCCGGACCCCGGCGGAGGTGGCGATAAACGAAGCCCTTGAACTCTGCCGGGAATTCAACTTCGAAGAAAGCGTTTCCTATGTGAACGGGGTTTTGGGAAAAATAAATTCATCAAGGGAGCAAAATGGATAAAGCGACGCCGGTGGTAACCGTAACCCAGCTTAACAATTTCATAAAGGACTGCCTTGACACTTTTCCGGCGCTCAACCGCATTTCGGTAAAGGGGGAAATTTCCAACATTACCCTCCACAAGACGGGGCATATCTACCTCACCCTAAAGGACGAAGGGGGAGTGCTTAAGACCGTGATGTTCCGTGCGGATGCGGCAAAGCTTCCCTTTGTCCCGAAAAACGGGGACAAGGTGATTGTAACCGGCAGAATTTCGGTATTCGTGCGGGACGGGATATACCAGCTTTACGCCACCTCGATGGAACTTGACGGCATAGGCTCGCTTTATATCGCCTTTGAAAAGTTAAAAGCAAAGCTGGCTTCCCAGGGACTTTTTGACGTTGCGAGAAAACGGAAACTGCCTTCCGTCCCCTTAGCCATAGGCATCGTCACCGCCCCCACGGGAGCTGCCATAAGAGATATGATAAACATATCCGGCAGACGCTTTCCCCCTTGTGAAATTATCCTTTATCCGTCGTTAGTGCAGGGAAGCGGCGCCGCCCAGAACATAATTAAGGGAATCGAATATTTCAATAAAACAAACCGGGCGGAAATAATCGTAATCGGTCGCGGCGGCGGAAGCATCGAAGACCTGTGGGCCTTTAACGACGAAGAGCTTGCCCATGCCATCTATAACAGCAGAATCCCGGTTATTTCCGCCGTGGGACATGAAACCGACTTTACGATAGCCGACTTTGTGGCGGACCTCAGGGCTCCCACCCCTTCGGCTGCGATGGAAATCGCCCTCCCCGACATAAAGGAATTGCTACATAAATTCGAAAACGTCCGTTCCCGTATATCCCTGTCCCTTTCAAAACGCCTTGACGGGGAAAAGCGGTTACTTAAAATGCTTGCCTCCTCGGCAGTGCTGACAACCCCCGAAAGGCTGTATCAGGACAAAATGCTTGAACTTTCACGGCTTTCCGAGAATTTGGAAGACGCGGTAACGGTGGCAGTTGCCGACAGAGCAAAAAATATAACCTCCCTTTCTTCGCTGCTTAACTCCTACAATCCCTTAGGGGTGCTTAAGCGGGGGTATTCGGTGGCCTTTGACGGGGAAGGGAAAATAATATCAGCCGCAAATCAGATAGATATCGGCGAAGGCTTTACCCTTAAACTATCCGACGGCAGTATTTCCGCCGTAAGAACAGGAGAAGAATATGGAAAAGAAAACCTATGAAGAGGCGGTAAAACGCCTTGAGGAAATAGTCAAAGCCCTTGAGGAGGGCTCGACCCCCCTTGAGGAATCGATAAAGTTGTTCGAAGAAGGGGCGAATCTGGTTAAAATGTGCGAAAAAATGCTTTCCGAAGCCGAACAGAAGGTTAAAATCCTTATTTCCGGCAGGGAAGAGGATTTCGGTGGGGAAAATGCCTGATTCCCTTATAAGTCCTGAAATAATATCCCTTGTGGAAGACCGGCTTTACCGTCTGCTTTTACCTAAAGAGCCCTCCGGCGAACCGCTGTACAAAGCCATGGCGTATTCCGCCTTAAACGGGGGAAAGCGGGTAAGGGCGGGCTTGACGCTGTTATTCTATAACGCCCTGTCGGTGGACTACGGCTGTAAAAAAGCCCTTGATTACGCCGCGGCGGTGGAGATGATTCATTCCGCCTCCTTAATCCACGACGACCTTCCCGCCATGGACAACGACGACTTCCGCCGGGGAAAGCCCTCAAATCACAAAGTGTTCGGCGAGGCGGGGGCAATCCTTGCCGGGGACGGGCTAATTATCAAAGCCTTTGAGGTGGCGTCAACCAACCCCTACTGCACCCCAGTACAAAACGTCGCCGCCGTAAAGGTACTTTCGGGCAAAACCGGCGCCGAGGGAATGACCGCCGGTCAGATGCTGGACATTTCCGGCGACAAGACTGACATTGACATAAATGCCCTTGAAACACTCCATATTTTAAAAACCTCCTGCCTTATTTCGGCCGCCTGTATGCTTGGCTGTATCGCAGCGGACGCCGGCGACAATCGGATTAAAGCAGCCGAGGAATACGGTCTGTATTTGGGGCTTGCTTTTCAGATAAAAGACGACATTCTTGACATAGAAGGGGAAAAATCCAAGCTGGGGAAAACCCCCGGCAAGGATATAACCGAAAACAAGGCAACCTATCCCTCATTGGCCGGCATTGAAAATTCCCGTAAAAAATGCGCTGAGCTTACCGGCAAGGCGGTAAAATCCCTTGACGCTTTGGGGGGAAAGCCCGAAATAACCGACCGGCTGAAAAAACTTGCCTATAATCTTTCCGAAAGAAACTACTAACATCAGGAGTAGAAATTGATACTTGAAAACATACACTCCCCCGCTGATGTAAAGACCTTAAGTGCCAAAGAGCTTAAAACTCTCTGCGGGGAAATAAGACAGCAGATATTGAATTCCGTTTCCAAAAACGGGGGTCACCTTGCCTCCAATTTAGGGGCGGTGGAACTGACCGTGGCATTTCATAAGGTGTTTTCCTCCCCCGACGACAAAATTGTCTTCGACGTGGGGCACCAGAGCTATGCCCATAAACTCCTTACGGGACGCAGGGAGGGGTTTGAAAAACTCCGTTCCGACGGAGGTGTGTCGGGGTTTACCAAGCGGAGCGAAAGCATACACGACCCCTTCGGTTCGGGGCATTCGGGGAATGCGGTTTCCGCCGCCACCGGCCTTGCGACCGCCGACAAACTCAACGGCAACAGGTACTTCACCGTCGCCCTTGTGGGGGACGGGGGCTTTACCAACGGCATGACCTATGAAGCCCTGAACAACTGCACCGACAAGCAGTTAAACCTGATTATCGTGCTTAACGATAACGAAATGGCGATTTCCCGCAACGTGGGGACAATAGATAATATTTTTTCCCGCATGCGGACATCCAAAAGATATTTCAACTTTAAAAACCGGTTTGAAAAATGCGTTTCAGCTATCCCCCTTATAGGCAAAAGCCTTGTGAAGGCGTTTAAAAACATAAAGAATTTCCTTAAACATATTGTCTTAAAAGAAAACTTTTTCGAAAATATGGGCTTTTTTTACTACGGTCCCGTTGACGGTAACAACATCGACAAGCTGGTTTCGGTGTTCGAACAGGCTAAAAAGTCGGATAGGGTGTGTATCATCCACGCCTACACCAAAAAGGGAAAGGGCTATGTCCACGCCGAAGAAAGGCCGGACGAATACCATTCGGTGTCAAAGTTCGACATCGAAAAGGGGATTGTCTCCAACGGCAAGGAGGAAACCTTTTCCTACAATGCGGGGAAAATCCTTGAAAAAATCGCAAAAACCGATGATAAAATCTGCGCCGTAACCGCCGCCATGACCGCCGGCACCGGTCTTGAGGGCTTCGCCGGGGCATATCCCGACAGGTTTTTCGACGTGGGAATTGCGGAAGAACACGCCGCCACCTTCTGCAGCGGTCTTTCCGCCGGGGGGCTTAAGCCGGTCTTTGCGGTGTATTCCACCTTCATGCAGCGGTGTTTCGACCAGCTTGCCGAGGACACGGCAATGCAGAATTTACGCCTCACCCTCCTTATCGACAGGGCGGGACTGGTGGGGGACGACGGCATAACCCATCACGGTATATTCGATGCGGCGTTGTTAAACAAAATACCCGGAACCCTTGTTTACTCTCCGGATTCCCTGCCGGAACTGGAAATCTGTATAAACAAAGCCATAAGATACAACGGCCTTTCGGCGGTAAGATACCCCAAGGGCAGACAGGCAGACTACGACAGAAGCCGTTTTATAAACCTTGAAACTTTGGCTTACGCCGATTTTGGAAAACCCGAAAGGGTAATCATAACCTACGGCAGGCTTACCGCCGAGGCGGTAACGGCGGCGGAAAAATGTTACAACACCAGGGTTATCAGGCTTATCCGTATAAAACCTCTTGATTTCGACACCCTTGTCCCCCTGGTGGGGGATATGCCGGTTCTGTTTGCGGAGGAGGGTATGAAGCAGGGCGGAACAGCCGAAACCTTTGTCAGCGAAACGGGAATAAAAACGGTTATCAAAGCCGTTGACAGCTTTCTCCCCGGCCACGGTTCAAACCTGACCTTGTTCAAACAGCTCGGGCTTGACGCCGAAAGCCTGTATAAAGAGTGTATGTCCCTATGACCCGCCTTGACTTACTGCTTGTAAAGCAGAATCATGCCAAAAGCCGTACCGAAGCCGCTTCCCTTATTAAGGAAGGGCGGGTTAAGGTAAACGGGGTTTTATGCCAGAAACCTTCTCAATCGTTTGAAGATGACTGTATAATCGAAGTCGAACACCCCGAAAGCCGGTATGTTTCAAGGGGCGGATACAAGCTTGAAAAAGCAATCGAAACCTTCGGAATAAACGTTAATAACCAGATCTGCCTTGACATAGGCGCCTCCACCGGCGGATTTACCGACTGCCTTCTGCAAAAGGGGGCAGGAAAGGTGTATGCCGTCGACTGCGGCCATTCCCAGCTTGATGAAAGGCTGAAAGGCAACCCGAAGGTTATAAATACGGAAGAAACCAACGCCAGATTCCTTAAAAAAACCGATTTCGGCGACGAAATAAGCCTTATCGTAATGGATGTTTCCTTTATCTCCCAAACCCTTATATATCCCGCATGTAAAGACATACTCCCCGAGGGAGGGGAGATGGTGACCCTTATAAAGCCCCAGTTTGAGCTTGACAGGTCAAAAGTTTCGAAAAAAGGTATAGTCAAAGACGAAAAAGGCGTTTATTTAAAACAGATTAAGGAAAAGATTACAGCTGCGTCAGGCCGTAACGGCTTTATACTTGTCGATATAACCGACTCCCCCATTTCCGGCGGTGACGGAAACAGGGAATATTTAGCATACTTCATAAGGAGAAACATAAATGAGGGCAATAATCTTCCCCAACCGGAACAAGCCTAAAACCAAGGACACCCTTGAAAAAATAAAAGCAATACTTGAAAACCGGAACTGCGGATACGATATCGCCGAATCTGCCGAGGATGCCTTTAAATTAAGCCCCGATGGCTGTGATTTGGGGATTGTCATAGGCGGCGACGGCACCATGCTTTCGGTTGCCGGCTGGGCAAGCATAACCAACACCCCCATAATCGGCATAAATCAGGGCACACTGGGCTATATGCACGAACTGGAATCCGGGGAAGTAAACCTTATTGACGGATTTTTCGCCGGCTGCTATAATATTGAAAACCGGATGATGCTTCATACCGGTGTAATAAGAAACGGCAAAACCGTATTCGAATGCGAATCTTTAAACGAAGTGGTGGTATGCAGGGGGATTATAACCAAGCTTATTGACCTGGAACTTTACTGCGGCTGCACCAAAGCCGCCGCCTACCGCGCCGACGGGATAATTATATCCACCCCCACCGGTTCGACGGCCTATTCCATGTCGGCGGGGGGACCCATCATCGACCCCTCCCTTGAGCTGATGGCTGCCTGCGCCGTCTGTCCCCACGGGTTTTGCGGGGCGAATTCCATGATATTTTCCCCCGATTCGCTTATAACAATTAAGGTTTCCTCAAAATACAACGGCGATATTTATCTTACCTCCGACGGAAGGAACCGGACCGAAATTTTTTATAACGACGAAGTTCAAATCAGACGTTCGGACAAAGTTACCCGTCTTATAAAGCTTAAATCAAACACCTTTTGCGAAACCCTGTCACGCAAGTTTGAAGATAAGTAAAAAGGGATTAATCCGGCAGGAAAGGACGGTTGGTTACATGAAAAACCAAAGACAAACCGAAATTTTAAGGCTAATTTCCGCACACGACATCGACACCCAGGAGGAACTCAGAAACCGGCTTATCCAAAGGGGCTTCGTTGCNNAAGTACAAATATGTCCACCGCCCCGACACCTCCGACGAACTGAACAACCGCTTTTCCACCATACTTAAGGAAGCGGTCAAGTCGGTGGACACCGCCATGAATATAGTGGTGGTGAATGTCTATACGGGCATGGGGTCCGCCACGGGGGCGGCAATTGATTCCCTGAGGATTACCGGCGTGGTGGGTACGGTAGCCGGCGACGACACCCTTATCGTCATAACCAAAACCCCGGAATCCGCCGAGGCGGTAAAGGAATACATCTTCAGTCTGATAAAATAAAATAAAATACGGGGCTTTGCCCGGTGTTTTTGGTAGGCGTGGTATGCTTTTATCCCTTTACATCGAAAATGTGGCGCTTATTAAAAAACTGAATATTGATATAAACAGGGGCTTTACCGTTCTTACCGGCGAAACCGGCGGGGGGAAAAGTATAATAATCGACTCCCTTGCCCTCCTCTGCGGCGCCAGGGGGGACAAAAGCCTTATCCGCACCGGCGAGGATTACGCCTTTGTGGAGGGGGTTTTTGACACAAAGGACATCCTCCTGGGGGAGGATTCGGAATTTGCCGAATCCGACGGCACCCTTACTCTTTCCCGTAAGATTACTTCCGACGGACGGAGCGTCTGCAAAGCCGGCGGCCGGACAATCCCGGTTTCGCGGCTGAAAAGCCTGGTTTCAAAGCTGGTGAATATTCACGGTCAACAAGATACACAAGCTTTATCCGACCCTCAGGCTCATTTAACCCTCCTTGACGCCTATGCCAAAATCCAGGGTGAACTCGACGAATATTCAAAAGCCTACGGCGAATATACTTTATTGGGGGAGGAAGCGGACAGGCTTGACAAACTGAACAAGGACAAGCTTATACGCCTTGATGTGCTGGATTTTCAGATAAACGAGCTGGAGGGGGCTGCCCTTTCCCAAGGGGAAGAGGAAAAGCTGGAATCGGAACGGAAAATCCTTGTAAATTATGAAAAAATCCTTGAAAACCTGAAGTCTGCCTTAAGCGGGCTTGACGGTAATTCCGGCGCCCTTGACGGGATATACAAAGCGTCAGCCGCCCTGAGCCGACTTGAGGGACTGCTGACGGGGGCTGCGGATTATGTCAACCGGCTGGAATCGGCGGCATATGAGATTAAGGATATTGCGGATTCGCTGAAGTCCGGCATAACTATCGACACCGATTCCCCCGAAGAGCGGATAGACGAAATCGAAGAAAGGCTGTCGGTTATTTCCCGCCTGAAGCGGAAATACCGTACCGACGAAGAGGGGTTAATCGAAAAGCTTAAGGAATTAAAATCCGAAAAGCAACTTCTTGATTCCAGCGACGAGGCATTACAGGACAAAATCAACGAACTGAAAGCGGCGGAAGGACGGCTGAGTATCCTTGCGGAAGACCTGTCCAAAAAAAGAAAAGAAGCGGCAAACAACCTGGAAAGGGAAATCGAAGAGCATCTTGCCGGGCTGGATATGCCCTCGGTAACCTTTGTTACTAAATTTGAAAAAATCCCCTATTCCCCCACGGGAACCGATTTTGCCGAATTCAATATCTCGGCCAATCCGGGGGAGGAACCCAGACCCATTTCCAAAATCGCCTCCGGCGGGGAATTATCAAGGATAATGCTTTCAATTAAATCCGCCTTTGCCGAAACCGATAAAATCCGGACCGTGGTGTTCGACGAAATCGATACCGGCATTTCGGGAAAAACCAGCGAAAAGTTGGGGTTGAAGCTTAAAAAGCTCACCGGTCTTGACATACAGATACTCTGCGTCACCCACTCCCCCCAGATAGCCTGCCTTGCGGACACCCACCTTCTGGTGTCGAAATCCGAAGAGGGGGGAAGGACTTATACCCGGGTCAAGGAACTGGATTTCGAAGAAAGAATCGAGGAAATTTCCCGCATAATGGGGGGAATTCAGGTTACCGAAACCATAAGGGCTGCCTCCCGGGAAGCGCTAAAACGGGCTAAGAATATGAACAATTGATAATATTATTAAAAAAGCTTGACTTTATATAAGCTTTCATGTAAAATATATTAACATAATGTGTATTAAATCATTCGTTGTTTACATAATTCATCGGGAGAAATAAGAATGCGGTACATAAGGACTATTTCGATACTGTTGGCAGTAATATTGGTTTTACCCCTGTTTGTAATAACGGGCAGCACCGCATCCGTGTCACCGGAGGATAAGGACAGATTTATATCTGTGGTGGGGGAAATGGCAAGGGAGGATATGCGTAAAAACGGCATATTGGCTTCCTTCACCATTGCCCAGGCTATCCACGAAACCGGGTGGGGGACATCCAACCTTGCCGTAAGGGGAAACAACCTTTTCGGAATAAAAGCCTATAACACCTGGAAGGGCAGGGTCTACTGCCGGGCGAATCAGACTATTTACAACAGTCTGGAAGAAGCCGAGGAAATCATAGGGTCGGCACTCTTTAATACCGAAGAATATAAAAATAACTTTTTCCGGGTCTATTCCTCCTGGCAGGAAAGCGTTGACGACCACAGCCTGCTGCTCAACACCAACGACAGGTATGTAAAACTCCGGGGGCTTACCGACTACCGCCTTGCGGCGCTGTATATCGTGGAATCCGGCTACTGCGACAACCCGGAATACACCGACACAATTATAAATTACATAGAAACCTACGAACTTTACAGATATGACACAATCGGCAGTGACGGCCCCGTCAACTCGGTTGAAATCGGAGCCGATAATATCAGCCTGGAAATCGGCAAAAGCGTAACTCTTAAACCGCAAATAACTCCCTCGAACGCTACCGGATATACTATAAAATACGACACCTCCAACTCCACCGCCGTACAGGTAAGCCAGACGGGGGTTGTTACCGCAGTGTCAACCGGCAGAGCGGCCATTACCGTCACTGCCGGTTCCAAGACCGATACTTTGGTGGTGTATGCCCACGCACCCGGCGTGACCCTTTATACCGGCGTCACCACGGGAGCGGTAAACTGCCGCAGGGAACCCTCCTCCGCCGGCGGAAGCAAAACGGTAATAGGCTCCTTTTCCAAGAACACACAGCTTGTGCTGTTCGGTTCGCCCACCTCCGACGGCTGGTATCTGGTGAACGGACGGGGTGAAGCGGGTGTCTGGATAACCGGTTATACCCATCAGAGTTATATAAACCTTACCGGCAATTTTGTAAGCGACACCCTGCCCGACGTTACGGATCCCCCCGACCCGATTCTGCCCAGCTCCTATCAGATGGGCGTAACCACGGGCACCCTTAACCAGAGGAAAGGACCGGGCACGGACAACCCCGTTACAGGCTCCTTTGCCAAGGGAACAAAGATACTGCTTATCGGCGAACCGGTGAACGGTTGGTATAAATGTGTGGGTGTCAGCGAAACCGGAAAAATTATCGAAGGCTACAGCGGCGCTTCCTATATAAACGTTGCGGGGGGATTCCTCGCCACCACCGGACTCACCCTTACTGAGACGGACGGGTATATAACCAGCATCCCCGCCGGCAAAACCGTAAAGAATCTTAAAGACGCCCTTAAACACGCGGATGTGGAGGTTTACTCTAAACAGAACATACTCCTTTCCGACAGCTCAAAGCTGGCAAACGGCTGTACATTGAAGTTCAACTGGTGCGGCAAAACCTATGTGACCAAAACCCTGCTTGTATCCGGGGATGTGGACTGCGACGGAAATCTTTCCGCCCTTGACTATATTTCGGTAAGGCTTCATATACTGGGCATAACCCCGCTAACGGGCGTTGCATTAAAAGCCGCCTGCGTTACCGGCAGCTCCGCCCCCGGCGTAATGGATTATATATCAATCCGTTTAAAACTACTGGGACTGAAATAATCCCCGAAACCGTATAACTCAAACCCCATAAAAACCAGGCAGCATCGATATAACGCTGCCCTTTGTTTACCGAAGTTATAAAAAATACAACACAAACAGTTAACTGATTATTTACAATAAAGGAAAAGTATCATATAACCCTATCAATATGGATAAACGACGAAGGATTATACGTCCTAAACCCCCGGGGTATTATTGAACTGATAAAACAGGAGAAATAAAATGGACAAGGAATGGTCGGCAAAAAACCGGCAGATTCAAACCCTGCTTTCAAAAGAGGCTACATACAAAGAGGGAATAGAACTGCTGATACAATTCCGGGAGGAAATGTTCGCTCAGGTTACCCAAATAATAAACGGCTATCCCGCCGAAGCCTTTTACCAGATGCCCTTTGTAAACGCCAAAGGCTATCACAGCAAAACCCTTGCCTATTCGATTTGGCATATTTTCCGTATTGAAGATATTGTCGCCCACACTTTGATTTCCGATGACGAACAGATGCTTATATCCGGAGGTTTTTTAGATAAAATCGGTTCGCCGATAAAAACCACCGGCAACGAGCTTTCCGGACAGGAAATAGCGGATTTTTCAAAGCAGATTAACATCAAGGCTTTGTATGATTATGCCAAGGAAGTTATGCTTTCAACCAACGCAATGCTTTCGAAGCTGGAATACAAACAGCTTAAAAGACGGTTTTCGGATTCCGATAAAGCAAAGCCGGAAGAATCCGGTTGCGTGAGTAAGGACAAAAATGCCTTCTGGCTTATCGATTACTGGTGCGGTAAGGATATAAGGGGGCTTATTCTGATGCCCTTTTCCCGCCATTGGATAATGCATATCGAAGCCATGCGGCGGATAAAGAACAGGTTATGCCTGCTTGCCCGCAAAGGAATTGACCCGGTGGCGTACTGCGGCTTTTCCTGCAATCACTGCTTTTTGGGGCAATGGTGTGGCGGTTGCAGGACAAATTACAACGTATGCTCCTATGCCACGGAATTTGAGGACAAACAATGCCCCAACGCTTACTGTTGCCGGGAAAAGCAAATTGACGGCTGTTATGAATGCGGCGAGCTGGAAACCTGTAAAAAAGGTTTTTATGTTTCTGACAACAACGGAGCCGCCTCCGCCAAAGCCCAGGCAATGTTTATAAAAAAGTACGGCAAAAAAGCCTTTCTTAAGGTACACGACAAGCTGCATGAAAGGTATCATTTCGTCAAAACCCAGGATATTTTGGGTCAGGACGTTCATAAGGGCTTCGGAATTCTTGAAGAGGAATATAAAAAGAAAGGTTAAGGGTAAAGCATTATGACGGAACACGACAAAATCCGACTTGAAGTCGTAAAGTTTCTGCTTGGCAAATACCGGCTGGACGAGGTCAGGGGAATGAATTACGACGTTCCCTTCGTCAGATTCAGGCAGGGAAAAATTATTTGACAATATAAAAAAAGATATAAAAAGCCGCTCGTTTTACCGGGCGGCTTTTCATGGTGAATGATTTACGGTTTTCTCCATAATCCGAAAAACAAGCGGGCATCCCCGCTTGCTTTTGCATATTTACTGTTTTAACGGGTTTTCGACAGCAGCTTTGCTTTATATACTGCGCCCTCCACCGGCTCTTTTGTAAGTGTGGTGAGGGTCACCTTTTCAAAAAGCTTGGGTTTAAGCTTTTCAAGAGTTATTGGGTGGGTGCCGATGCTGCCCGCTATACAGACGGGGCATATGCCGTCAAAGGTTTTTGAAGCGTGGTTAATACACTCGGCCAGATATTCCGCAACGGAGTTTATTATATTCTGGGCATAACGGTCATTTTCCGCGGCGGCCTTGAATACCAGGGGGGCGAAGGAGGCAATCTCTTTTACCGGCAGGGAAAGCAGCTTTTTCAGATTATCAAGGCAGTTTCCGCCGCATTGAATTTCCACCAGACTGCACAGAACACCCCGCTTTTCCCGTCCGTCGACACACTTAAGGGCATGGGCGATAGCCTTTTTCCCCATTTCGTAGCCGTTGCCCTCCAGGTCAAAGAGGGAATACCCGCCAATGCGGAAAATATTATTGCCCTTCTTATAAAAACAGGATGAGCCGGTGCCGCAAATGACTATAACCCCGTCGGTGTCCGGAAAAGCGGCATAAAGTATATTCTCCCCGTCGTGGCTGACGCCGTTTACGGAGTTTATAAAAACCTTATCAAGCCCTGCCTTCAGGATTTCCCGGTAGTTTGCGGTGGAGCCGCCGGCGATACCGGCGAACACACCCCTGACATCCTCGGTCATAATACCGTTGATGTAGCAGATTTCCGCCATCCCGCCTACAACCCGGCTGACGGATTCCTCAAATCCCACATCGTTGGGGTTAACGCTGTAATCCTTACGCAGGTAAAAGGATTTATCCCCGGCCTTCAGGCAGTAAAGGATTTTTGTTCCCCCGCCGTCGGCACCTATGTAGATGCGGGTATTATTCATTTTCCTGTGTCTTTTCTTCCCCGGCTTCTTCCGCTTCCTTGTCCTTGTCGTTTTTAACCAGCAGCTGTCTGATATTCTGCAGCTTTACAAAGGCGCGAAGGATAATGAAAATGGTTAAGGCAACAATCAGAAAATCAATCACATTCTGAATAAAGACGCCGTAATTTAGGGTAACCGCAGGGCTGTCGGCAGTAGCCTCAACCATCTCCACCTTTAAATCCGACACATTCACCTTACCGGCGATAAGGCTAATAACCGGCATAATGATGTCGTTTACAAGGGATGTTACAATCTTGTTAAATGCACCGCCGATAACCACCGCCACGGCAAGATCAATGATATTGCCTTTGGAGATGAAGTCCTTGAAGTCCGAGAAAAACTTGGTTTTTTTCTTTTTCATAATACACCCCCCTTTACTTTACAACCACATTATAAATTTTATCTGTTACATATACTTCCTTGATTAATGTCTTTCCGTCTGTAAAGGCGGCGATTTTGCCGGATTCGTTTATTAACCTTACCGCTTCATCCTTGGGGCAGCCCGCCGGGAGGGAAATGGTCCCCCTCAGCTTGCCGTTTACCGTAAGGGCGATTTCTACGGTGTGTTCCTTTATTTTTTCCTCATCGTATTTCGGCCACGGGGAAAGGGCAAGCATTCCGGAATTTCCTGACTTTTCGTTTATTTCCTCGCAGAGATGGGGGGCGAAGGGGGAAAGGAGCTTTATAAAGACTGTAAGCTCGTCTTTGGTAAGACTGCCTTCGGCATATATATCATTGGAAAGGGACATAAGGGAGGCTATGGCGGTGTTGAACTTCATGGCCTCGATGTCCTCGGTAACCTTCTTTACGGTTTTATGGAAGGAACTTTCAAGATTCGGCGTTACGCCGTTGCCGTTTGCCAGCTCCGGAAGGTCCGCCACCCGGTCAAGAAAACGCTTGCAGCCCTTAACGCTACTGTCCGACCAGGGAGCCGACTGGCTGTAGTCCCCCATGAAAAGCACATAGGTGCGCAGCACGTCGGCGCCGTAAACGTCTGCCACGTCAAGGGGGTCAACCACGTTCCCCCGGGATTTTGACATCTTTTCCCCGTCGCTGCCTAAAATAAGTCCCTGTGCCGTCCGCTTGGCGTAGGGTTCGGGGGTGTTTACGCAGCCTATATCATACAGGAACCGGTGCCAGAAGCGGGAATAAATCATATGCCGGGTAACGTGCTCCATACCCCCGTTGTACCAGTCCACCGGCATCCAGTATTTCATCTTTTCCATGTCGCAGAAGCATTTGTCGTTTTTAGGGTCGATATAGCGGAGGAAATACCAGGAGGAACCCGCCCACTGGGGCATTATATCGGTTTCCCGCTTTGCCTTCCAGCCGCATTTTGGGCATTTGCAGTTTACAAAGGATTCGATTCGGGCAAGGGGGGATTCCCCGTCGGTACCCGGCTCAAAGTTTTCAAGAGGAGGCAGCTTGAGGGGGAGTTCCTCATAGGGTACGGGAACCATGCCGCATTTTTCACAGTAAATGATGGGGATAGGTTCGCCCCAGTAACGCTGACGGTTGAAAGCCCAGTCCTTCATTTTATACTGGACTCCGGCTTCCCCGATACCCTTTTCCTCAAGTACCGAAACAACCTTTTCAAAGGCGTCCTTTTTGTTGTCGATGCCGTTTAAAAAGCCGGAATTGACCATTTCGCCGTCGCCGGTGTAGGCGGCTTTGGAAATGTCCCCGCCCTTTATGACCTCGATAATGTCGATGCCGAACTTTTTGGCGAACTCATAGTCCCGTTCGTCGTGGCCGGGAACCGCCATAATTGCGCCGGTGCCGTAGCCCATCATAACATAGTCGGCGATATAAACGGGGATTTCCTTGTTATTTAAGGGGTTTATTGCGGTAATTCCCCGGATTCTGACGCCGGTTTTTTCCTTGACCAGCTGGGTGCGCTCGAATTCGGTTTTTTTGGCGCAGGCTTCCCGGTATGCCAAAACTTCGTCCATATTTGATATTTTATCTGCATACTTGTCAAGAATGTGGTGTTCGGGCGCCATAACCATAAAGGTCACACCGAATAAAGTGTCGGGGCGGGTGGTGTAAATCCGCAGCGTTTCCCCGGTATTAAGGGTAAAGTTGACAAAAGCCCCCGTGGAACGGCCTATCCAGTTTTCCTGCATCTGCTTTATGTTGGCAGGATAATCGACGTTGTCAAGACCGCTTAACAGCTTGTCGGCGTAGGCGGTTATCCTGAGGTACCATACATCCTTTGACTTCTGGACCACGTCGTTGTGGCAGATGTCGCATTTTCCCCCCTGGGAATCCTCGTTGGAAAGCACCACCTTGCAGGTGGGACAGTAGTTTACAAGGGTTTTGTCCCGGAAGGCAAGACCCTTTTCAAACATCTTAAGGAAAATCCACTGCGTCCACTTGTAATAGTCGGGGTCGGTAGTATCAACAACCCTTGACCAGTCGAAGGAAAAGCCGATACGGTTTAACTGGTCGGTGAATTTCTTTATGTTCTGTTCGGTAAGGGTTTTGGGATGTATGCCGTATTTTATTGCCGAATGCTCGGTGGGAAGGCCGAAGGCGTCAAAGCCGATGGGGAAAAGCACGTTGTAGCCCTCCATGCGCCTTTTGCGGCTTATGGCCTCAAGACCGGAATAGGCCTTGATATGCCCCACGTGCATTCCCATCCCGGAAGGGTAGGGAAATTCCACCAGAGCGTAGAATTTGGGCTTGGAAAAATCGTCGGTGGCTTCAAAGGCCTTGGTATCCTGCCATTTTTTCTGCCATTTTGCTTCTATCTGCCTGAAATCGTACTTCATTATTATGCCTCTTGTTCATTTGTTTTTATATGTGAAATGCCCGATTCCGCCCATAGCCTGTCCAGCTTGTAAAAATCTCTTGCTTCTTTGGTAAAGATGTGGACCACCACGCTGCCGTAGTCCATCAGCACCCAGTTCCGTCCGCTTATGCCTTCCACGCGGGAGGGAAGTATGCCGTGCTTTTCGTTCAGCTGTTTTTCCACCTCGTCGGTAAGGGCTTTTATGTGGGTTGAGGAGGTGCCGTTTGCCAGCACGAAATAGTCGGCGAGAACCGTCTGCCTGCCGACGGATATGATTGAAATGTCGATACCCTTTTTATCGTCAAGGGCTTTTTGAATGTCATTTGCTAAGATTGTTGCCTTTTCGTGGTTTATTTCCATGTTTCCACCCGTTTCCGTTATTTTATATCCCTTCTTTAATAAGATAGTTTCTTGCTTCGATTGTGTTGAAGTCGATAATCCCCTTTTTTTCCACCAGTTCGCTTACGGTTAGATCGAGAGCGTACAGTATTGCGGTGTCGAGGGGGTTTTGGTGTTTCCTTTCCACCAGCATGTAATAGGTGTCCCGTAAATCCACGCAGGGAATATGGGTGCGGTTTTTTTCGATATAGTCGGCAAGGTAGAGTATCTTTTCAATGGGGGACATATTCTCCCTGCCGGTGGTATGGTACAGAATTGCGTCGCAGACGTCCTCCTCAAGGGCAAATTCAAACTTCGCCAGGGCATAAGCCGATTTCGAATGTAACAGCTTGGGGGCATATCTGTCATAGCCCTGCAGGGAAATACAGTATTTTTCAAGGATTTTCAGGTGTTCTGCTTCGGGGTATTCCTTTGTAAAGTCGTGCATATATGCGGCTTGTAGAATTTTTACGTCCGGAATGGCGGGAAAATGCCTGTCCTTAAGCTCCATGGCGCATTCCGCCACCCCTTCGATATGGTTTATCCGTTTGGGGTTCTGAGCATACAGGCGTTTTTTTATTTCAGTCAGTTTGTTTGTAGAGTCCATTTTTAATGATGTATTCCTTTACTTTATCGTCAAGCAGTTTCAGATTTTTCCCCTGCCTTATTTCGGTGGAGGAAATTTCGGTTTCCTTTATGTCGATTTCGGTTATGTCCGCCCCCATAGCGGTGTATTTTTCGACTTCCATACGGGGGATTCCCTCCTTGTTTCTCGGCACAACCGCAAGACGGGTATTTTTAAAAATATACCCGTAATCCTTCCATTTGTCAAGCTGAACAAGCTGGTCGGTGCCGATAATAAGGTAAATCGTGTTTTCCGGTTTAGGGTATTTATTTAAAAAGTATTGGATTGTATCCCTTGTGTAGCTTACTTTGCCCTGATTTATCTCAAAATCGCTTATTTCGATTCTATTGTCAAAGTCAAAGGCTATCCGGCACATCTCCAGCCGGTTTTCCGGCGGTGCGGCCGGAACCGCCTCTTTAAGGGGGGAAATAAAGGCGGGGACAATGTAAAGCAAATCAAGCTTCAGAAACTCCAAAGCCGCCTTTGCCGCCTTCATATGTCCGGTGTGGGGGGGATCAAAGCCCCCGCCGTAAATGCCTGTTTTCATTTCGGAAGTTCGATTACGGGGTCATTTTGGGATTTACGGTAAATGACCACCTTCCTGCCTATAACCTGAACCGGCTCGCAGGACAGCTTTTCGCAGAGTTTCGCCATAACCTCCTTGGCTGACAGGGGGGAATTTTCAAGGACGGTTATTTTAATAAGCTCCCTTGCTTCCAGAGCGTCGTCCAGGGTTTTTATTACAGTTTCGGTTATGCCGTTTTTTCCCGTCTGGTACAAAGCGTCGATGCCGTTGGATAAATTTCTTAAGTATGCCCGCTGTTTTGTGGTTATCATTTTGCTTGTGTTAACTCCTTAATTTCTTCCGGGGTGAGGTTTCGCCAGGAACCCGGCTTTAATTCCCCCAACTGCACATTTCCTATGGCAAAGCGCTTTAACTGCATTACGCTTAAACCCGCTGCCTCGCACATCCGCCTTATCTGGCGGTTTTTCCCTTCGGTGAGGGTGAACATAAGCTTAGAGGCGTTATCGCTTCTTTCAACCACCTTGACCGCCACCGGCCTGATTTCCTCGCCATCGAGTTTTTTCATTTCCTTCAGTTTGTCAATCTTTCCGTTTTCGGCATAGCCGTCGGTTATGACAAGATAGCGTTTTTTCTTGTTGTATTTTGGGTGACATAATATATTTGCAAATTCCCCGTCGTTGGTGAGTATGATTAGTCCCTCGCTGTTTTTGTCAAGCCTGCCCACGGGATAAACCCTTACGGGTAAATTTACAAGGGAACAGACGGTGTCCCGCCCGAACTCGTCGGAAAGGGTGGTGACGTACCCGGCGGGTTTGTTTAACATTATATAATACTTTTTGGTCTGCTTTTTGACTACGGTTCCCTTATATTTTACAATATCCCTTGAGGGGTTTACCCGGTCGCCCAGCTTTGCCGCAACACCGTTTATGGTAAATCTGCCCGATTCTATTTCGCTTTCCGCGCTCCGGCGGGACATAAGACCGCAGTCGGAAATATATTTCTGAAGTTTTATGCTTTCGACTTCATTCATTTAAGAAACCTTTCAAAAAAGTTAAGCTTCTTTGCCCTAACGCTTTCGGTAGATACAAGGGGAACTTTCCCCACCATAATGCCGTTGGCGAATATTTTAACCTCCCCCACCACATCCCCCGCTTTAATGGGTGGATAAAGGATTTTCTGGGAGGATACTTCGATATCGATAACCGCCCCTTCGGGGAGAGAACAGGTAAAATTTTCCCGGTTTACCGCTTTAATGCTTGACACCTGCCCGCCCGTAACCGGCAGTCTTGTTTCAATCTGCCCCGACGCAACGGGGGTTACGCTTTCAAGGTAGTCGAATCCGTAATCAAGCATTACGGTGTGGTCGTTCCAGATGTTTCTGCTGTTCAGCGTCACCGCAATCAGGGTAACCCCGTTCCGCCTTGCCGCCGTAACCAGACATCTCCCGGCGGCGGAGGTATAGCCGGTTTTTACCCCGATAAGCCCCTCGTAATGGCGGAGCAGGTTGTTCCGGTTTACAAGATAACGCTTTCCGTCGGATATGGTCGCCCTCAGGGTAGAGGTGATTTTTACAAACTCCTCGTTCTTTATGGCATAGCTTGTCAGAGCCGCAAGGTCAAAGGCGGTGGTGCGGTGGTTTTGCGCCGGAAGTCCGGAGGGATTCTGAAAATTGGTACGCTTTAAGCCTAATTCCGAAGCCTTCCGGTTCATCATTTTCGCAAAATTTTCAACGCTGCCGGCGCAGGCGACGGCAAGGGCGTTGGCGGCGTCGTTCCCCGACTGAAGCATCAGCCCGTACAGCAGATCCTTGACCGTCAGGGTTTCCCCCTCCATAAGATAGATGGAGGACCCTTCAACCCCCACCGACTCTTTCCCGACTTTAATTTTCGTGTCAAGATCAAGGGTTTCAAGGATAATAACCGCCGTCATTATCTTTGTGGTGGAGGCCATGGGGAGCATGACGTTTTCGTTTTTGGCGTACAGCACCCTCCCGCTGTCGGCGTCGATGAGAATTGCCGAAAGAGCCTGGGTTTTAACGGCGTTGGGAACGTTAAAAGCGTAAAGGTCGGTTTGTTCGGATATAACATAAGCCGTATCGGGAAATGACCGGCTGTAAACCGGCGCGAAAAGAAGAACCGCCGCAATAAATATTAAAAATACGGTAACTTTGAATTTCAACCTGCTCACCCCAATAAATTAATATTGGGGTTTATAGCGAATTATTCTGAGGTTGTCTGGGTTTGGGTATCTGCGGTTTTGCCGTCGGCTTTATCCTTTTTCGCAAAGAGTTCCTTTATTTTGAAAATTAGCCCGGGCGCTTTATCGACGATGCCGTTAATGGCGTCGATGGTTTTATTCACCGGGTCGGCGGGAGCGGGCGCAAAGGAAGCGTCGTGCTTCAGGTCAAGCATTCTCACCCCGTCCTTGTCGATGACGATAAAGCCAAGGGGGGTTACCGAAATCCCCGCCCCGTTACCGCCGGCAAAATGGGAGGGCTTGTCGGGTGAGGGGTTTTTCCCGTCGAAGTCGGCTCCGCCGGAAGCAAAGCCCACCGAAACCTTGGAAAAGGGTATGATGGTTACCCCGTCGGGTGTGGTTATCGGGTCGCCTATAACCGTGTTGACGTCGGCAACGCTTCCGATCTGGGAAAGGGAGGCGTCTATTATCTGTTTAAGGGGAAGGTCTTGCATTTTCAGGCTCCTTTCGTTTTGAGCTGTTTATATTTATTATAACCCTTCGACAGGGAATAAGCCATGGATAATCCCCGCCATACCCGGGTGGAAAGGACGATATCAATAAAAATATCCGGCTTTTCGGAAATAAAATCGGGTTTCACCTCGGTATATAATTCGCCCTGCTTTTTGGTTTTATTCTTTATACCCTCCACAAACCTTAATAAGGAGGCGGCGGAACCCGCCACAGCCCCGTACAACACACCGGTTACGGCAGGGTCTTCGGTTGCAACCGTTATTTTGACAATATATCGGTCAAGGCGGATATGCTTTTTGGTTTTGGAATATAATTCCGATACGGTTTCCTTTATTACCGGAATTATTTCCTTTATTTTTACCTTTTCTGCTTCCTCTTCCTTTTTTATATACTTTACTTCCTTTATTTCCTCTGCTTCTTCGGTTTCTTCCTTTTTGCTAAATAGCAGGTATTCCTTTTTGTAAAAGCCGATTTTAATGGCAATCAGTAAATCGTTACACCAGCTTATCCTGAAGGATATTTTAACAAGCAACAGTCCCGCAAGCAAAAGCAGTAACCCTAAGGCGATATATAAAGCAGTCATAAGTAACCCCGTTTTCTATTCCTGTAAGGTAAGCTGCCCGTCGTCGGTCTGGGGAGGCTGTCCGGCTATGTCGATTTTGGGCAACTGGCTTAAGGATTCCAGACCGAAACACCGTAAAAAGTTATCGGTGGTGCAAAACAGCACGGGTCTTCCCGGCGCGTCGAGGAAGCCGCATTCCCGGATAAGCCCCTTGTCGCAGAGGGAGTTTACAACCCCGTCGGAATCCACCCCCCGCACGGTTTCGATAAAAGACTTGGTAACCGGCTGGTTGTAGCTTACAATCGCCAGCACCTCAAGAGAGGCCTTGGTAAGGGGGGGAGTCTTTCGAAGCTCAAGGGCTTTTTTCACATATTCCGCAAAAGCCGATTTGGTGCAGAGCTGATAGGCGTTGTCTATGAAAATAAGCTCAATCCCGTGACCTTCCCCTTCAAGCCTTCGGGAAAGCCGGTTTGCGGAATCGGTTATCTCTTCTTTTTCGACACAGAATATTTCGCAGAGCTTTTCGATAGAAAGGGGGGAGCCCGACGCAAACAGCACCGCTTCCAGGGCGCTGTCTATGCAATTCGAATTCATCCGGCGGCCTCCTTATTCCGTATAAGTATAAGATATATTTCCCTGTCCTCCCGGATTACGTTAACTCTTCCGCCGCTTACAAGCTGTAACAGCGCCAAAAAGACCGCCACCAGTTCACCAACTGATTTGGAAGAACCGAAGAGGGTGGAAAACTCATGCTTTTTTTCGTCGTACAAAAACTTTATAACAAAGATGATTTTGCCTTCCACCGAAAAATGCCTTTGGTTTTTAAGCCGTTCGAACAGCTCGGTTTTCTGTTCCGGAGTTTTGATTAACCGTTTTGCAAGATTGTTGAAGGCTTCGGTTATAAGCTCCGCCGGATGGAACCTTTCGTATGAAGCGTCGGTTTCGTCGGGGGCTTTGGTAAACCGGTCGAAGTATTCCTCGGAACGTTTTCCCAGAAATTCGGCGGCAAGCTTCGCCCTCTGGTATTCGAGCAGGGCATCCACCAGGGGCTTTCTCGGGTCCTCTTCCGGAGGGACGGGAAGCAGCATTTTCGACTTTATAAAGGCAAGTTCGCTTGCCATTAGGATAAAATCCGCCGAAAGCTCCATATTATAGGATTCCATCTCGGCAATATAGGCAAGATACTGGTCGGTGAGTCCGGCAATGGGAATGTCAAAAATGTCTATTTTATGCTTCTGAATAAGGGATAAAAGCAGATCCAGGGGACCTTCGTACTGTTCGAGTTTAAGATTAAGTCCTTCCATATCATTTGATAAAGGGCAGTAATCCCACAAGTCGTTCCATGCCGAAGAATAACTTATCCCTTACGTAAATAAGGGGGTAAAACAAAAAGTCAAATTCGCCTATGGTTGAAAGCACGAACAGGGCAAGGATGAATATTCCCGCATATCTTTCAAGCTGTATATACTTAATCCCGATTTTCCGGGGAAGTATGGATGAAATGATTTTCGACCCGTCAAGGGGGGGAATAGGCAGCAGGTTGAAAAGGCAAAGCCCTAAATTCAGCATTATGAAATAGTAAAAAAAGTTTGCGAAGTTATAATATAAGGTTTCGACAAAGGGGGTTATCTCTAAGCTTGATAATATTGTCAGAATTATTTTCCCCACCAAAACCCCTATAAAGGCGAGAATCAAGTTGGACATGGGTCCCGCAAGGGAAACCAGGGCGATATCCCGCCGGGGCTTTTTTAAGTTCCGCATATTCACCGGCACCGGCTTTGCCCAGCCGAAGCCCGCAATAAGCATGGCGAAAAAGCCGAACAAATCGATATGCTTTATGGGGTTAAGCGACAGTCTCCCGAAGTTACGGGCGGTGTCGTCGCCGCATTTGAAGGCGACATACCCGTGGGAAAACTCATGGACGGTAAGGGAAATAAGCACCGATATGAGTATATAAAGGGCAATAGCCACTTCCCCCTGGCGTATTGCGTTTACTATCATACCTTCACCATACTTTCGTCCCACATGGGGGGAGGAGTTTCACCCATCAGGGTAACCACCGTGGCGGCGACGTTGGAAAGGCCGTAGTCCCCGTCAACAAAGGTATAGTTGTCTTTATAGTAGTTGTCGTAGAAATAGCAGGGCACTTTATTCAGTGTATGGCTGGTTTTGGCGGCAATCGAGCCGTCGGCATTATGCTTTGCCTTTCCGGTTTTCTTGTCGATTTCGTACATTTCGTCGGCGTTGCCGTGGTCGGCTGTGATTATAGCGATGCCTTTGACTTCGTCCACCGCCTTTAGAATCCTTGCAAGGCAGAGGTCAAGGGCTTCCATGCTTATCTTGGTGGCGGTGAGTGAGCCGGTATGCCCCACCATATCCCCGTTGGGGAAGTTGCAGCGCAGAAAGTCGAATTTTCCCGATTTTATCTTTTCGATAAGCACGTCGGTGATTTCGGCGCACTTCATCCAGGGACGCTGTTCGAAGGGAACGATGTCGGAGGGAATTTCGATATATTCCTCCAGCTTATCGGAAAATTTCCCCGTCCGGTTGCCGTTCCAGAAGTAGGTGACATGGCCGTATTTCTGGGTTTCGGATACGGCAAGCTGCCTGTAACCCGATTTTACAAGGAATTCCCCCATGGTATTGGTGATTTCGGGGGGAGGCACCAGGAATTTATGGGGTATATGCTCGTCCCCGTCGTATTCCAGCATACCCGCAAACATAACGTTAACGTCTTTTTTCTTTGTGAATTTATACCCCCGGTTTTCAAAGGCCTTTGAAATCTCAATCGCCCTGTCCCCCCGGAAATTATAGAATATAACCGAATCACCGTCGTTTACGGCGCCGACGGGCTTTCCGTCTTTTGCGATTACAAAGGGAGGGAGGTCCTGGTCTATCTTTCCCGTTTCTTTACGGTAGGCGGTGATGGCTTCCTCGGCTGAGGAAAACTGCCTGCCTTCCCCCAGGACATGGGTGTTCCAGCCCAGCTCCACCATATGCCAGTTGGCCTCGTACCTGTCCATGGTTATAACCATCCGTCCGCCGCCGGAGGCGATTTTAACGTCGAAGCTGTTATCGTTAAGGGAAGCAAGGAATTCCTCAAAGGGGAGGACATAATCCAGAGCGGAGGTTTCCCCCACGTCCCGCCCGTCAAGGAGGATATGGATTCTCACCCTCTTGACCTGACGCCTTTTGGCTTCGGTAATCATGGCTTTAAGATGGTTTATATGGGAATGAACGTTCCCGTCGGAAAACAGCCCTAAAAAATGAAGGGTTGAGTTATTTGTCTTACAGTTTTCAATCAGGTTGTTCCAGGTGTCGGAACCGAACATCCGACCGCTTTCGATCGCCCGGTTCACCAGCTTTGCCCCTTGGGCGAAAACCTGTCCCGCTCCCAGGGCGTTATGCCCCACTTCGCTGTTTCCCATATCCTCGTCGGAGGGAAGTCCCACCGCCTGTCCGTGGGCTTTAAGGAGAAAGCGGGGGTAGTTTTTATCCAGCATATCCAGAGTAGGGGTTTCGGCAAGCTTGACGGCGTTGCCCTCGGCATTTTCCGAATATCCCACTCCGTCCATAATAATTAAAACAAGGGGTCTTTTTTCATTTCCGAATACGGATTCTGACATGAAGTTGAATTTCCTTTCTGCGTTCCGGCGTTTTATTTTCAATCAAAAAACGCCGATTTACGTCTTAATATAAGCATAACTATACAAGTTATTATTATACATCAAGGAAAAGCGAAATGCAATGTTTTTTGCAAATATTTTACTCCCCTTCCGTTTTCGGGGAAACGGCTTTACGGGTTTTTGAATATATATTTTTTATTAGCATTATTATCAGCGGGAGAAAAAACATCCCCAGTATTCCGAAAATCTTTAACCCCGCATACATGGCGGCAAGGGCGGCAAGGGGGTGGATTCCGATGGATTTGCCCACAAGCTTGGGCTCGATAATCTCCCGCAAAACGGTTATAAAGGCGTATGCCCCCAATATCGCAATCCCTTTTCCCGTTTTCCCTATAAGCAGCAGTATCAATCCCCAGGGGACAAGCACCGTACCCGTCCCCAAAACCGGCAGAATATCTATAAGGGCGATAAAAAAAGCGATAATAAGGGAATACTTAACCCCTATAAGGGTAAGCAGAATAAACAGCTCCGTAAAGGTGATAAGTATTATCAATGCGTAAGCTTTTAGCAGCTTGCCGAGGGTGCCCTTCATCTCCTTTTTCGCCAAAGCCGCGTACTTCCTCCCCCCGGCAGGGAGGATTTTTACCAGGGTACGGTTGACTTTGTCGAAATCCACCGCAAAATAGTAGGAGGAAAACACGATTACGAAAATATACATAAAGGCCTCCGGCAGAAAGGCTATAATATCCCGCAGTACCGGCAGTATGCGGGAGGTAAGCCCGGTCAGAAAGGAGGCGGTGGCGTTTTCCAGGCGGGAATTAATGTTGTTCCAGACATTTGTGAGCCAGTCCTCGATTTCCAGAAAGGGGACCATATTGTCTATCTTTTTAATCCATTTCGTGGCAAACTCTTCGTCGGTTTTGGCTCTGTTGAAGAAATCCTCGGCGTTTTCGGCAAAAATCGACAATTCCCCGTAAAGACGCTTTATAATCAAAAAGCAGATAAATCCCGAAAAAGCCGCCACCAGCAGAACCAGCACGAAAGCCGACAGTTTTTTGGGGATTTTGGCCTTGTCACAGAGCTTGTTTATTATCCCCTGAAGGAGCAGAGCGATAACCCATGCGATTATAAAGGGGAGGAATACGGGAAACAGGTATTTTAAAAATACATATCCCGCCCCCGCCCCCAAGGCGATATACAAAAAAATAAGGGGTATTCGTTTATAGGGTTCTTTCGGCAGCATTTTTCCCCCAAAACTGAATGAAAATTGTGTTTTAAGTCTTGACAATCAAAAAACAATGTGCTATTATATTCAAGCTGATTTATGGCCTGTTAGTCAAGAGGTTAAGACGTCGCCCTCTCACGGCGAAGGCAGGAGTTCGATTCTCCTACGGGTCACCA